>NZ_CP111043.1:315312-630625 GCF_026250525.1 Chondrinema litorale | reverse complement strand
TAAGAATGTGTTCATTCTGATAGTCTATAATTGCAGCATGGGCAAACCATAAAATAAAAATGGCTAGAAAACCAGCCAGAAAGTTTTGGGCAACACTGCCTCCATTTACAAAAACCACTAAGAAACAAACTATAGAAATAATCCACCATGGTAAGAATAAGCCTGCGATGTATGCAAACAGAATAATTAAAACAATTTTTATGATAAGGTTCATTACTATTGCCAGCTTTCTTTAAAATTGTAATATTATCAATTTTTAAGTTTTGTAAAAATGCCTGAGTAATAATATTAGCTTTATTCGAAGAGGTATCTCAGGTTAGCAGCCTTATTCAATCATTAATTATATAAAAAATATATTATGCCAGAGAGTAACAGAGACGAACAACTTAAAGCATTCGGCAGATTACTTGATATTATGGACGATCTACGCGCGAAATGTCCATGGGATAAAAAGCAAACTATGGAATCGCTTCGCCATTTGAGTATAGAAGAGGTTTATGAACTTTCAGATGCTATTCTGGAGAATGATATGGAAGAAGTTTCAAAAGAACTGGGCGACCTTATGTTGCACATTGTGTTTTATGCAAAAATTGCTTCTGAAACAAGTCAGTTCGATATAGCAGATGTGTTGAATAGAATTTGTGAAAAACTAATTAGAAGGCATCCGCATATTTATGGAGATGTTGATGTGAATTCTGCTGAAGATGTAAATCGCAATTGGGAATTAATTAAACTGAAAGAGAAAGGGAACAAATCTACTTTAGGTGGCGTGCCTGCTTCTTTACCAGCAATGGTTAAAGCAGTTCGCGTGCAAGATAAGGCAAGAGGAGTGGGATTCGATTGGGAGAAAAAAGAGCAGGTTTGGGAGAAGGTAGAAGAAGAGATGCAGGAGTTTAAAGATGAATTTAATGTAGCAGAAGATAAGGAAATTGATCGCGAAAAAGCTGAAGCAGAGTTTGGCGACCTTTTGTTCTCTTTGGTAAACTATTCCAGATTTATTGGTATAAATCCAGAAACTGCTTTAGAGAAAACGAATAAGAAGTTTATAAAGCGATTTAATTACCTTGAATCTGAGTCTAAAAAAGACGGAAAAAGCTTTGGTGAGATGTCTCTAGAAGAGATGGATGTGTATTGGGAACGTGCAAAAAAGCTATAGTTTGAATACTCATTCAAATAGTAATCGATACCATTCAGCGAGTAAATAATTTAATCCAAGGAAAAAACTCAATTACTGGTATAGTAGACCCGTACTTTTGTATCAAATAAAAACGGTTTAACTCAAACTATAAAGTTACCTTGGAAAATCTCGATTTTTTTAAAGAATTATCAGTTACCGCTGCTGAACTGATTATTACTTACGCGCCCAAAGTTTTGTTAGCATTAGTTGTGTTATTGGTTGGCCTTAGGGTGATCAATTTTATAATGAAGGTAATCAATAACAAATTAGTACAAACTAATGTAGACGCTACACTAAGACCATTCGCGATTAACTTGTTGTCGTGGACGCTTAAAATAATGCTATTTATTAGTGTAGCATCAATGATAGGTATCACTACTTCCTCTTTTGTAGCTGTTTTAGGAGCAGCTGGATTGGCTGTTGGTCTTGCTTTGCAAGGTACACTTTCAAACTTTGCTGGAGGAATTCTTATTCTGATATTTAGGCCTTATAAAGTAGGAGACCTTGTTGAAACTCAAGGAAGATTAGGAACAGTAAAAGAAATTCAAATATTCACTACGATTCTCTCCACTCCGGATAATAAAATGGCAATTATTCCAAATGGAGCCATTATGAATGACGAAATAGTGAATTTTACAACCCTTGGTAAGATTAGGGTAGATTTAACGATGGGGATATCTTACGGGGCTGATATAAAGAAAGCCAAAGAAGTTTTAGAGCAAGTTATGCTTGCACACCCAAAAGTATTGAGAGATCCACTGCCATTTGTTGGTGTTAGTGAGCTAGGAGATAGTTCTGTGAATTTGGCAGTAAGACCTTATGCCATACCTCAAGACTATTGGGCAGTTTACTTTGATATATACGAAAACGGCAAAATCGCACTAGATGATAATGGTATAGAAATTCCATTCCCACAAATGGATGTGCACATGAAAAACTAAAGGCATTTGAGTTGATTAGGTAGGTGAATTAACTCGAATTAGATTAGGAAGAAAGGCGTAAATTCAGAATTAACGCTAAGAGTTCAAGTTATAGAAAAATAAGAAAGCTGTTCTTTGTTAAGGACAGTTTTTTTGTTTTAAATAATCAATACACTAATGAATAGTAGATGGTGACTTTTAGAATATTCAGTCAATCTACTGTTATTTCGATAGCAGATAACTAAATTTGAAATTTCACAGACTTTGGTCTGCTGGATAAATAAATTTTTAAGAAAAGAGGCATATGGATTTAAATGATCTTAGGAATAAAATTGATTCCATAGACGATCAGCTTTTAACGCTACTAAACGAAAGGATGCAGGTGGTAAAGTCTGTTGGCGAATTAAAAAGAGCCAGCAATGCAATCATCTACAGACCTGAAAGAGAAAAGGCCATTGTTGACAGGCTTGAGAGTAAAAACAAAGGTTTACTTTCTCGCTCAGCTATTGAAGCAATCTTTTTGGAGATCTTTGCAGTGAGCAGAAACATGGAATTACCAGAAAGAATAGCCTTTTTAGGTCCTGAAGGAAGTTTTACTCATCAGGCAGCAGAGAGCAGATTTGGAGCTACCAGTGAGTATGTATCTCTTAAAACCATCAAATCAGTTTTTGAAAGTGTTGATACGGAGCGTGTGCGTTTTGGTGTGGTACCTGTTGAAAATAACCAACAAGGTTCTGTAATAGAAACGATTGATTTGCTTGGAGAGCTAGATGTAAAAATTGTGGCTGAAATGCCCATGCCAATCCATTTTACTTTTGCATCTAAAGAAGACAGGCTAGAGAAAATTACTAAGATATATTCTAAAGACATAGCATTTAGACAGTGTCGTAAATTTATAGTTGATTATTTTGGCGAGGATATTCCATTAGTAGAAGTTGCTTCGACTTCTAAGGCAACTCAATTGGCTTTAGAGAATGAAGGTACAGCAGCAATTTGTTCTCACATTGCTGCGAAGTTGTACGACTTACCAGTGTTATTTGAAAATATAGAAGATAGCCAAAGTAACTTTACCAGATTCTTAATTATCAGTAAGAATTTTAACAACCAAAAAGGTGTGGAAGACAAGACTTCAATCTTGCTTAAAACTTCGAACAACCCGGGTGCATTAGCATTATTTCTAAAAGAATTTGAAGATGTTGGTATTAACTTAACAAAGCTTGAAAGCCGTCCGGCAAGAGAGGGAGATTCTTTTAAATACTGGTTTCTAGTAGATTTTGACGGACACTATCTCGATGACAATGTGCAGAAGATACTTAAAAAACACGAAGATAGCATTCGCTTTTTAGGAAGTTATGTAAAGCTTTGCTAGATATTAATTACTGCTAGCTAACTGCTATCACCTTTTTACCGGCTATTACATAAATACGGTCAGCTTTGGTTGGTTTAATTATGTATGTGCCGGTAAATTTTCCAAATGCTGGTAATATTCCCTGCCTCTCTCCAAAATAGAAACAAGGTAACTTCATAGATTGTCTACCAGTGCCATTTAATCTTACAGCTGGGTGAATGTGTCCGCAAATATTATATTGATTTGCAGCGATTTTATTTATTTCCAAAGGTTCGTGAGAAAAAATGATGTTTTCTAGTTCATACCCTTCTTCATATACAGAAAAGTAATCTTTCATTACATCTTTGGTGTATCTATCATGGTTGCCTGCTACTAGAATTGTTTCTACTTGTTGGTGATTTTCCAGAAAAGATTTAAATAAATTCCATTCTAGGTTCAACTCACTATGAAACAAGTCACCAATTATTAATAACTTCTTAATAAAATGTGTCGCTATTATTTGAGAAAGCGTACTTAAATCATCCTGATGCACCGATTTTGATATTGGAATCCCATATTTTCTAAAATGTCCAGCTTTACCAATATGCAAATCACTTACTACCAAAGTGCTGTGTTTTTTCAAAAGAATAGCCTTGCCGGGTAGTAGCGAAATGGTATTTGAAACAATCTGGATGTCTATAGTACTCAAAATAGGGTATTGAAAATGAATATTTATGTAAAAATCTTCTATGAAAGAAAATAAGCATAGTTCAACCTAAGAATAAAATTTAGGCAAGCTGCGTTATTAGGATAATTTTTTGAAAGCAAGCAATAACGTTCGGTCCAAAATAAAACACAATTTCAGAATGAAATCAAAAATCATCTTATTTTTTTTGGTGGTAGCTCACTTAACATGTCTGGCGCAGGATAAGAAAAAATATAAAGAGTTCAGAAGTGAGGGTGATACCTATATGGAAGCTGGAGATTTAATGAAGGCTAAGTCATCGTATGAGATTTCACTTCAGAATAAGTCGGGGGATAAATATGTAACCCAGAAGCTAAAAGAAGTAAAAAACGCTATCAAGGTAAAACATGCTCAATTATTAAGCGAAGCGAATAAAGCTTATGATTCTGGTAATCTAAAAGCTGCACTTCCAACATATAATCAAGCATTGCAATATGCGCCAGAAGATAATTTTATTATTGAGCGTATAACAGCATGTAGTATTGAACCTGGTACTACTTTTATGAAAACATTTGGTGGCAGAAGTTACGACGAGGCTCAAGCACTTGTTCAATTAAGTGATGGTAGTATCGTATTAGCGGGAAGAGCTTCTCCGGGAACATCCAGCAATACAGATATGATTGTAATTAAGATGGATAGAGACGGAAATAAGGCTTGGGAGAAAAAATTTGGTGGCGACGAAACTGAAGAAGCTTTGGATATTATCTCAACTTCTGACGGAAACTTTTTGGTGGTAGGTCATTCAGATTCTTATAGTGGTAGCCCGGGAATTAAAGATATGTTTGTTGTAAAATTAGATCAGTCTGGAAATGAAATCTGGAAAAAAACTTACGGATCAAATGTTACAATAGATGAGGCCAACGCTGTAGTAGAAGCGCATACTGGAGGATATTTGCTAGTAGGAAATTCTTTTGTAAATGGATCGCTTGAAATTACTGCAATTAAAATTTCTGAAAATGGAGATAAACAATGGGAAAGATATTATGGCGGAAGTGGTAGTGAAGAAGGTACCGATGTTATCAAAACAGATGATGGTTATGTAATTGTTGGTAATACAGAGTCTAAAGGAAAAGGTAAGTGGGATATCTGGCTTTTAAAAGTTGATAAAGAAGGGAATGAAGTATGGGATACAACTTTTGGTGGTGGAGACAACGAAACGGCAAATGCTGTTATTCAAACTAAAGATGGCGGATTTATTATTGCTGGATCGACTTATTCATTTGCATTTGCTAGCCAAGATTTTTGGGTAATTAAAACAGATAGCGAAGGTAAAGAGATTTGGAATAAGCCATTTGGGGGATTAGCTGCTGAAGAAGCCTTTAGTTTAGTAGCAACTAAAGATGGTAATTATGTGGCTTCTGGATTTCAAGAAGTATGGGATAAAGAAGCACAAGCGGTTAGCGACAAAGGATTTGATGCTTACCTAGTGAAGTTCGACGATAAAGGTGAAAAAATCTGGGAAAGAGCTAATGGTGGTAAAAATGAACAAAGAGCATTTGATATAGCTGAAACCTCTGATGGAAGTTTTATTTTAGTAGGGCTTTCTAAAGGAGACAGCAGAAAAGGTGTTGAAATAGCAGTTTTAAAAGCCAACCCTCAAGGTTTGGTAGCTATTGAAGAATCTGAAGAATAATGACCCAAATGACCAATGACAAATGTGATCCCCGGCAGATTTCTGCTGGGGATTTTTTTTTGTAGTTTTTTAATTCAAGCAAATCATTTTTTACTTTTAGAAAAAACTAAATTAAAACTGCAATAATGAAAAAATTACAACTAGTTACAGCAATACTCTCACTGGGAGTATTAAGTCTGTCGTTCATTAAATTGCCGCTAAAAGAAAAGTTAGATGCAATTGTTGAAAAGGATTACGACTATCTGAGTGAGTTTTATAAACATATCCATCAAAATCCCGAAATTTCATTATTTGAAAAAGAAACCTCTAAAAAGCTGGCAGAAGAGCTAAGGAAAATTGGCTTTGAAGTTACAGAAAACTTTGGCGGTTATGGCATAGTTGGAGTTTTGGAGAATGGCAAAGGTCCTACAATTCTTTATAGAACAGATATGGATGCTTTACCAGTAAAGGAAAAAACGGAGTTGTCTTATGCAAGTTCTATGCAGATGGACAATGGAGATAACACTGGAACAATGGTGAGCACTATGCATGCATGTGGTCATGATATGCACATGACTACTTGGTTGGGTACTGCAAGAGCCCTAAAAGAATTATCTAGTGAGTGGAAAGGTAAAGTGATTTTTATTGGGCAGCCTGCAGAAGAGATCGGAAAAGGAGCTAAACTTATGCTTGATGCAGGTTTATATGAGAAGTTTGGTGTGCCAGATTATGGAATAGGTTTGCATTGTAGTCCTAATCTATTTGCTGGAACTGTAGGTTTTGGTAAAGGTTATACAATGGCAAATGTAGAATCTGTTGATATTACTGTGAAAGGAGTTGGTGCACATGGAGCTGCTCCACACAAATCTATAGACCCTGTAGTGTTGGCATCTCTTATTGTTATGGATTTACAAACTGTAGTGAGTAGATCAATTGATCCAACAGATCCCGCTGTGCTAACAGTTGGAGCTATACAAGGTGGTACTAAACACAATATTATTCCTGATGAAGTGAAATTGCAGTTGACATTACGTTCGTATTCAGACAAAGCAAAAAATCAGTTAGTCGAAGGAATTAAAAGAATATGTAAAGGTCAGGCAATAGCTGCTGGTTTATCAGAAGAAATGTTTCCTGAAGTTAAAGTTTCAGAAAGTTATACACCTGCAAACTACAACGATCCTGCTTTAGTAGATAAATTTATTGCTTCATCTAATGATGCAATTGGAGAAGAAAATGTTGTTGATTCTGCTCCATTAATGCTTGGGGAAGACTTTTCAAGATATGGTAGAACAAAAGAAGATGTGCCTACTGTTTTAATGTGGTTAGGAACTGTTACTCCTGAAAGAATAGCTTCATTTGAAGATAAAGGAGCAGATTTACCGGGTTTACATTCTCCTTATTATTATCCGCAGCCAGATAAATCAATTAGAACTGGTGTAAAAGTGATGACTACTGCAATTATTGATATGATGCAGGGTAACAAGCAATAAACTAATTAGAATTTTAATATATCCTTCGTTTTGTTTTTATCAAGACGAAGGAATTTTTTTTCTGAATTGTAAGAAACACTTACTACATTAAGTTGTGTTTCAAAAAGTTCTAGAAAAAGATTATTTTTAACTTCCAGTTCTTTAAAGTCCTCAGCATTTTTTACCTCATAGTAAGCCCAAGTAGCATCACTTTCTTTTACTCTTTTCTTAAATTGAAGTTCTAGTTTTTTTGTATCAGCTACAAAGTTTATATGGCTTAAAAGATATTCCGAAATCAGATTATTCACTTTAGTGCTTTCTGGGTTTCCATCTATGCTTACAGCTTCACCAGTTTGGTTGTGGATAGCATCTTCCAAATCGTTTGTAAAGGTTTTGATTTTAATCTGTATTGATTCTGCTTGGTACTCCAACTCACATACACTAATGTAAATAGCATGTTTTCCTGCTTCAGTTTTGTTTTTCTGAGTCTGAAAATTTACCTGTGGAGTAATAACTATGAGAATTAATCCTAAAAAGAACTGTAAACCATTCATAAGGGTTAAATTTACAAAAGTATTTTTAGTCTATCCAAAACCTGAAATTAACAGTATTGAGAAAATTAATTAACTCATTTCTAATTGGCTTGGTGAGATTTTATCAGTATGCGATTTCTCCTATGTTTCCTGCAGCTTGCCGATATACACCAACTTGTAGTCAATATGCTGTAGAAGCTTTTCAAAAACATGGACCTTGGCGAGGTTTTATTTTATCAATAAAAAGAATTTCGTCTTGTCATCCTTGGGGAGGGAGTGGTTATGATCCCGTTCCTGAAAAAGAAGAAAAAAAATCATCTAAGTAAATCCTACATCAAATTGAAAAAACTTTAATCCTGTTTCAAATAAGGATTTTTTAGTATTGTACTAATAATTTCCATTACTCTTTCTCATTAAAGCATTTCGATTTAATTTTAGGTCTGTTTTTTCAATATACAACTATGACCAACACATTACAGGAGCTAGAAAGCCAATTGAAAGGAGAACTGTATTACGATGATACTATGCGTACTTTGTATGCAACAGATGCCTCCGCTTATCGCGAATTTCCACTTGCGGTTGCTATACCAAAAGTAAAAGAAGATATAAAAACTTTAATTGAGTTTGCCAGAAAACATAAGACATCTTTAATCCCTAGAACTGCAGGAACTTCATTAGCAGGACAAGTTGTAGGTAAAGGAATTGTGGTAGATGTGTCTAGGAAGTTTACCTCTATTTTAGAAGTAAATCAGGAAGAAAGCTGGGTAAGGTTAGAACCGGGTGTGGTAAGAGATGAGCTAAACTATCATTTAGCGCAATACAATTTATTTTTTGGTCCTGAGACATCAACTGCTAACCGTGCCATGATTGGAGGTATGGTAGGGAACAACTCTTGTGGTTCAAACTCTATTATTTATGGAAGTACAAGAGAGCATCTAATTTCGGTAAAAGGATATTTGAGTGATGGTGCAGAAGTTGAGTTCAAAACTTTATCAATCCAAGAGTTTGAAGATAAATGTGCGGGTAAAGATGTAGCTTCTCCACTAGAACAAGAGATTTATAAAAGCGTTAAAGAGACTTTATCAGATAAAAATAATCAGGTAGAGATAAGAGAGTCATTTCCTAAACCAGATATACCAAGAAGAAACACTGGCTATGCATTAGACCTGTTATTAGAAACTGCTCCATTTACTGACGGTAAAGACGATTTTAATTTCTGTAAGTTAATAGCTGGTTCAGAAGGAACACTGATTTTTATAACTGAGATTAAAATTCATGTTGACCCGACTCCTCCAAAACACAAAGCATTAGTTTGTGCGCATTTTAATACGATAGATGAAGCTTTAAGGGCTAATATTCTTGCATTGGATTTTAGTCCAAGTGCTTGTGAGTTAATGGACCATTACATTCTGGAATGTACTAAAGCGAATATTGAACACAGACAAAATCGCTTTTTTGTGCAAGGTGATCCTGGTGCAATACTGGTTGTAGAACTATCTAGAGACGATGAAATTCAGTTAGAATCTGATGTGGCTAGTGTAATTAGTGTAATGAATAAAGCGAAGTTGGGCTATCATTTTCCTGTGGTTTTAGGACCAGATATTAAGAAAGTATGGAATTTGAGAAAAGCAGGACTTGGTTTACTTTCTAATATTCCTGGCGATGCAAAACCTGCTCCTGTAATAGAAGATACAGCGGTAGATGTACATGATTTGCCCGCTTACATTGCAGATTTTAATGAAGTTTTAAAGCAATATGGTTTGTTTTGTGTGCACTATGCACATGCCGGAACAGGCGAGCTTCATTTACGCCCAATCTTGAACCTTAAAACTGAAGAAGGGAATAAGCTTTTTAGAACCATTGCAGAAGAAATTGCCAAGCTGGTAAAGAAATATAGAGGTTCTTTGAGTGGTGAGCATGGTGATGGTAGATTAAGAGGTGAGTTTATCAAATACATGGTAGGGGAGAAGAGCTACAAACTCATTGAGACAGTAAAAAGAAGTTGGGATCCAGAAAATATTTTTAATCCGGGAAAAATTGTAGATACTCCATCTATGAATACCTCACTCAGGTATGCTCCCGGACAATCAACTCCAGATTTTGATACAGTTTTTAGGTTTGATGAGGTACAAGGTGTATTAAGAGCCGCTGAGTTGTGTAATGGATCAGGTGATTGTAGAAAGTCTGAGTTAACTGGTGGTACAATGTGCCCGAGTTATATGGCAACCAGAAATGAAAAAGATACAACCCGTGCGCGTGCTAATATTTTGCGAGAGTATTTAACTCAATCTGATAAAGCGAACCCTTTCGATCATAAAGAAATTCACGAAGTAATGGATTTGTGCTTGTCTTGCAAAGGATGTAAGTCTGAGTGCCCTTCCAATGTGGATATGGGTAAATTGAAGGCTGAGTTTTTACATCAATATTACAAAGAAAACGGAGTGAGTTTGAGGTCTAAACTCATTAGTAATTTTAGTGCTTTAAATAGTTTAGCTGCGGTTACTCCGGGCCTATATAATTTCACTTTTAGCAATCCTTTAACAAGTAAAATTGCTAAAAGTATCACTGGTTTTGCACCAGAAAGATCTATCCCATTACTTCATAAAACCACATTAAAAAAATGGTTTAAGAAGAGAAAGAAAACAGCAACAGATAGTAAAAAGAAAGTTTATTTCTTCTGTGATGAGTTTACCAACTTTAATGATGTGCCAATTGGGCAAAAGGCGATACAGTTGCTAGAAAAGCTTGGTTACGAAGTAATTATACCAACCCATGTTGAAAGTGGTAGAACATTCCTATCTAAAGGTATTCTATTAGAAGCTAAAGAATTGGCAATTAGGAATGTAAACTTATTAAAAGATTTAATTACAAATGAAACTCCACTAATAGGTTTAGAACCTTCTGCTATACTTACATTTAGAGATGAATACCCTGAGTTAGTTCATGAATACATGATAGAAGATGCAAAAAAATTGGCTGAAAACTGCCTAACTTTCGAAGAGTTTTTTGCTAGTGAAATTGATAAAGGAGAGATAACAAAGGATGCTTTTAATACCGATGAGAAGTTGCTGAAAGTGCATGGACATTGTCATCAAAAGGCGCTATCTTCTTTAGTGCCAACCAAGAAAATGCTCTCATTACCTGAGAACTATCAGGTACATATGATTCCTTCAGGCTGTTGTGGAATGGCGGGTTCTTTTGGTTATGAGAAAGAACATTATGAATTATCTATGAAGGTAGGGGAACTGGTTTTATTCCCCACAGTGAGAAAGCAACCAGAAGAGGTAATTATTGCTGCTGCTGGTACAAGTTGTAGGCATCAGATAAAAGATGGTACCAAAAGGTTAGCAAAACATCCTGCAGAAATATTATTTGAGGCTTTAAAATAACAATTGGTTTTTAAAGAGATAACATAAAATTAATAGCTTTTTTCGTTTTTTGAGGAATAAATGTCGTTATATTGAACTAAAATAGAAGTTTTAGCATTATTTAATACCTAGCACATCAAAAAACTACATCAATCCTGATGTCACACAAAAGAAGTATTTTTTAGCGGCGAGGGTTAAATATCTAGAAAAATTATCATTTTTTTTATTAAATGGAGCACTCATGAAAAGTCAAGAGATTCAATCTCATATGAATTATATTGCAGATTACTGTAATAATTCTGTGAAATTTAACGGCAAAGAAAAGAAAGAAAGAAACATTAAAATCTTACTTAAAAACCTATCTAAAAAAATAAAGTCTAAAATCTAACAACAGAAATTGACCTGTTTTTCTGTAATCATATATCATAAAAATCAATTTCAAAATGGATTTAGAAGTTGCTGATTTTCAGGAAAATGTAGTTCAGGATAGTAATAATCAACCTGTAGTAGTTGACTTTTGGGCACCTTGGTGTGGTCCATGTCAGGTTTTAGGACCAGTAATTGAAAATTTAGCATTTGAGGCAGCTGGCAAATGGAAGTTAGTAAAAATCAATGTAGATGAGCATCGGGACCTTGCAGGGTCTTATAATGTGAGAGGAATACCAGCTGTAAAGATGTTTGTTAATGGAGAAATTATATCCGAATTCTCCGGGGCTCTTCCAGAACCACAAATCAAAGAATGGCTTAAAAAACACATTCCAGATGAACTAGATTTGGAACTCAAGGAAATAACTAACCTAATTGAGCAAGGAGATAATAAACAAGCTGAAACTAGACTCCAGTTTGTTTTGGATAAAGTACCAGAACATTCTCTAGCTTCTTTATACATGGCTAAACTGATGTTTTTTACCAATCAGGAAAAGGCTTTGGAGTACTTGATAATGGCGGAAAAGGATGCAGAACTAATCAATGAGGTATTGTCACTAAGAAGCCTTTTAAACATTCTTGTTTTATCGAAGCAAAAAGAAGGTTTGCCTGAAGCACCGATAAAGTCAGTTTTTGTTGAAGGACTAGATGCTTTATCCGCTCAGAATTTTTCAATAGCTGTCGAAAAATTTATTCAGGTTGTGATGGTCAACAAAGCATACCACAATGAAGCGGCGAGAGAAGCATGTGTGGCAATTTTTCAATATTTAGGAACTCAACATGAAGTAACCAAAAAGTATAGAAGGAGATTTGATATGGCATTGTATTAATTGTATACCATAAATTATATATAAAGAAAAGGAGCTTAGAAAGCTCCTTTTTTTGTGGTTTTATTCTTTTCTAAGTGCATCTACAGGGTTGGCTTTAGCCGTCCTTATCAATTGAATGCTTATAGTGCCAATCGTGATAAATGCAATTATTAAAATTGGTAGAATTACTAACCAAATGGTTATATCAATTCTGAATATAAAATTGCTTAGCCAGTTTTGAGACATATACCAAGAGATTGGCAAGGCTATTAAACAAGATATTGATAAGAGATTGATAAAGTCTTTTGAAAGTAGAATCAATATCTTTCTTATTGAAGCTCCAAATACCTTTCTTATGCTAATTTCTTTTGCTTTTTGAACTGTGGTAAAAGATGTTAATCCTAATAAACCTAAGCAAGCAATAATGATGGCAATAATAGATAGAATGCTAGAAATAGTTCCAAGTCTTTCTTCTGCTTTGTACTGATTATTATAAGAATCACTCACAAAGTAATAATCAAAAGGATATGAGGGGGCAATCTCTTTAAAGAGGCTTTCAATTTGGGGTATGCTTTCTCTTATGTATTTCTCATCCATATTAACAAGAATATCCCATACTCTATTCTTATCATAGGTGATTACAAGTGGCTCAATCGCATTATGCAGAGATTCGAAATGGAAATTTTTTACTATTCCTATCACCTCGCCCCTTCTTTCAGAAACTTCAATAATTTGTCCAATGGCATTTTCTTCGGTAAGGCCGAGTGCTTTTACACCACTCTGATTGAGTATGTATTCATTCAGCCTTTCGTCATTCTCATCTTCACGATTTATAAAAGGTGGGGTGTTTTTATTGAAATCTTTACCAGCTATTAGTTGAATCTTACAAGTATTTAAATAATATTCATCTGTTGAAACAAGGGAAACAGATACTTCCTCAATATTGGCATTTCCCATATTCCAAACAGAACCAATATTAGCGGGGTTGTTAGAACTGAAAGATACTTTGTTTATACCTGGTATTTCCATCAGCTTATTGCGAATACCTGTTTGATTCCCCATTATATCCTTATCATAAGAAAGAACAAAAACCTGTTTTTCGAACCCAGCATCTTTATTATGAATATAATCAATCTGTTTTTTTACTATAAGTGTTCCAGTAAGTAATAAGATAGAAGCAGTGTACTGGAAGACAACCAGAACCTTTCTGAGTATAACTCCACTTTGAGAAGATTTAAAATTCTTTTTTAATACCTTAACTGGTTGAAATTTGGTAAGAACCAAAGCCGGATATGCACCAGCTGCGATTGTTATAAATAAAATTCCTGCGATTACATATAAAGTGTTTTCGACAGTAAAGAATGACTCTAGACTTAAGTTTCTATTTATGAGGTCATTTAGATAAGTAATTAAATGTGAGCTTAAAAATACTGCTAATAAGAATGCAGAAAGTGTAATGATGAATGCTTCTCCCAAAAATTGGAATAATAACTGATTTTTGTTAGCTCCCATTACTTTACGTACTCCAATTTCTCTAGCTCTTTCTACGGCTTTGGCAGTTGCCAAGTTGATATAATTAATACAGGCTATTGTTAATAATAAAAATGCGATAGCTCCAAATATAATTAGGTAATCTTTGTCTGTAATACTTGAATAATCGTAATACAAATCTCCATAAGTATGAATAGCAAGAAGTGGCTGTAAAAAAGGTTTTCTTGGGAGATCAGCTATTGAAAAACCTTGTTTTGCTGCAAATAATTTTAGCATAGCTTGCTCCGTTTCTTTGGGATTAGCATTTGGAGTAAGTTTGATATATGTATAATAATTCGCGTTACCCCATTGTTCTTCTTGTGCCCAATCTATAGATTTAAATGAAGCTAATACTTTAAAAGAGAAATCTGTATTATCGGGTAAGTCTTGTATTACTCCAGATATTTTATAGGGGTCTTTATCATCAACCATAAACACTTGGCCTATAACATCTTTATCTTTCCAGTCTTTGCCAAAGTGTTTTTTTGCGATAGATTCTGTCAATATTAATTCATTTGGTTCATTTAAAGAGGTTGGTTTATTCCCTAATAAAAATTTGAATGAAAAAATATCAAAAAATGTAGAATCTGCATAATAGAACCTTTCTTCAAAGCTTTTATCATTATAAGTAAAGAATGTATTACCCGATACCATTATTCGTGTTTGTACCTCAACTGCAGCGAGTTCTGCTTGCGCAGTTGGGCCAACAATGTTAGGCGTTATGGCTATTTTTCTATCTGGATCGTCGTAATTTATGCGATAAGTTCTTTCTGCATCTTTGTTGAACTTTTCATAAGTGAGTTCATGAGAGATATAAATAGTTACTAATAAAGAACAGGCAATACCAATAGAAAGGCCAGCAATATGAATAGCAGTATACCATTTTTGCTGAATGAGCATTCGGAAAGCAATCTTTAAATAACTGAGCAGCATATTAATTTAGCTTTTATTACATAAATCTATAAGTGGAAGTAAGGATGGATGTAAGAGATAAGCGCTACTCAAATTTAATGTTATAAAAGTGCTAATTTGACTTATATCTTATGAATTTAACTAATTAATTGCTTGTTGGTAAATGACGACTATAAGCGGTAAGTATTTGTAAATAAAAATGCTTAAATAGGTATTAAACAAAAAAAAAGGGAGCTTTTGGCTCCCTTCTGTATATAAATTGAACGATGATAATTCTTTATTTCTTAGCAGATAGTTTTTGCTTTTGCTTAAAAACCATTTCTAATTCGTGAATACTAGAAGCTTTAAAAAATCCTTTCATTGAGTTTTTAAATGACTCTTCAGCCTGATCTAATTCCTCAGCTTTTTTATAAATTAATCCTAATAAGAAATAGTATTTTGCTTTAATCTCAGCTGGTAATTTAGGATTCTTAACTGCTCTTTCTAATGTAGCAGAAGCTTCTCCACTTTGCTTAAGCTGGTTTTCACAAGCACCTTTTAAGAATATTACTGAGTATTCAGCAGGATTAATATTTAAAATTTTATTACAGCTTTCAATAGCATATTCATATTGACCATTCTGATATTCAAGAATCGCTAATTCATATATTTTTTCGAGAGGTGCACTATTTCCATCTTTCTCTATTGCTTCTATAGCAGCTTCCATCACTTTTATCATTTCCGATTTATTGGTTTTTACAGCAGTTAATTTTGCCTGTAAATCGAATGCACTCGTATAAGTTGGGTCAATTTTCAAAAGTGTATTAAGGTGCTTTTCACTTTCGTGATATTCATATACATGATAATAGGTTTCTGCAAGATTAAAGTAGTAGTCTGCTGAAAATTGGAAAAGTTTAGGCTTATATTCCCCATCTGTAATTTTAGCAAAAAACTCATCTGCTTTTTTAAATTGTTCTAAGTGGTGATATGCATAACCAGCCTCATAGAAATATTTCTCATTACCAGGTACATTCGGTACAGATGGTATGATCTTATCAAGCATTTCTTTTGCCTTATTAAAATCGCCTATGTAGTTATAATATTCTGCTTCTAAAAACTGTACGTCGAAATTATCGCTAGATATTTTCTTTGCTTCTTCAATATGAGGTAAAATGTCTTGTTGCTGTTTTACAATATTTAGGATATTAATAATATCCATTTTGTATTTTAGGCGATTTTCTTGGTTAGGGTCTGTTTCGAATGCTAATTCATAGTTGGCAACAGCTTTGTCTGCCATTCTAAATTGAGTATAAAGATCACCTAACATCTCATAAGATTTGGTGAAATCTTTTTTAATTTCTACAGACTTTTCTAGTATTTCAGTTGCCTCTTTAAATTTACCAAGGTTTATGTAACAGTTTGCCTTAGTAAAAAATATTTCAGGGTTATTAGGAGATTTATTGAGAGCTTCATCAAGTAAAATAATAGCTTCTTCAAATCTATTATTTTGTATAAGGTTTTGTGCAGTGGTATATGGGTCGCTCTGGGCATTGACCAGTGCTATGTTTAAGCACAATAACAACCAATAGCTTATTAAATACTTCATTATTTATATATTTTAATGAAACGTTTATTGCCAGTTTATCTAGCTGGTTCGAAAGATTTTTATTTACAGTTATTTACAATCTTCATTACAACGCTGTAAATAGAAATTATTGAGAATAAAAAAACACTCTTGCCAAAAGTCTTAGAAAACTTTTTACAAGAGTATTTTTCTATAATGCTTTTATTTACTTTAATAATCTTTTCTTAAATCTCTTAGCTTTCCTCTATAACCTTTTTCACTTAAGTTTCTTAGGTATGTTTCAGCCATTTGCTTAGTTACTGAATTGCCTACAAAAGCTTGAAATTTAATATCGTTGCTGTATTGATCTATCATTATATAAGGGTCGCCTAATTTTTTTGCGCGAATTTTTGTACAGAAATCCTGTGCTGCTTGTAAATCACCAAATTCTTCTACAAATACAGACCATCTGTTTTTCTCTATTCTAATACCTTCTGGGCTATACAAATATTTGTATAAAGGGTCGAATGAAATATAAGGTGCAAAGTAAGATTTTTTAGGTGCTACACTACCACTGGTATCTTTCATTGTAAAGAACCAATCTGCTTGTAAAACCTGAAATTTGCGAGCTTCCTCATCTCCTTTAACGTATAAGTAGTATGCTTGACCTTCTTTAGTCGTGAGCTGCTTGGCAGTTTTTCTCGGTATTGTATAAGCTGTTAAAAGATAATTTTCAAAGCCGTCTTCATTTCCATCTTTATCTGGTTTTGGAGCTACACGTAAAAAGTCTATTACACCATCGCTGTTAAATTCGCCGAAAGATTCGGTACCTTCAAATACTGATGAAAAAGAGACCTGAATTATTTTTTCTGGTATTGTAATATCAAATAAATTATAGCATCTGTATTTACAACCATCTCCCATACAGTCTTCTCTAAAATTGATAATCATTAGATAAGAGTTACTCAAATAAGAGAATTCTTTTACTTGTAGAATATTACTAAAGTTCTGTCTTATAGACATTTCTATACCACAGTAATAGACAAAGTGCTGATTATTTAAATACAGACCAGTTGGGTTGGGGTTAAATATATTGTCGTATTGCGCTCCATTCACAAAATAAGTTGCAAAAGGCACACTACAATTTTTATAAACTGTAAATGATGTATCACCAGCTTCTCTGAAATCTGAAACAACAGGCTCCTGAATAATAGTTATTGGTTCCTGAGATAATTGAGAAATGTCGTAGGTAACACCAGCGCTAATTTGTGCTCTTAATACAGGACTTATGTAAAAAGATAAGAGAAAAATGAAAAGAAAGAGCTTTTTCATAATGCTACTGAAATGTTATATTTTGAGTGTTCGATGTATATTTTTTAATAGATATCTTAGACAGAATTATCTTTATTTATACGCTTAGTTTTCTAGATTATTAAAAAAACACAATCTTTTTAAAATCAAATTAGGATAACGCTTACATGTAGCTTCTAATTATTTGAAATGTCAAATAACCTTTTGGAACATTTATGAGAGACAATATTTAATAGTTGTTAAAGTTGAAAGGATGAAAAAATTTCAAAAAAGGAATTTTCATACAAACTTCGATTTCAAATTAATTAAGCAAACTAACTTTTAGAAAAATGTTTAAACATCTGTTTATCGGATTATTGCTATCGTGCTGTTTTAATGTATGTTTTGCTCAGCTTCCGACTGCTTCTGTCTTGATAGATAAGGGGAATAAATATGCTCAAAGCTATACGCTAGACATTCAGCTGGAGTGTGAGAATGCTGTAAAAATGATGGTAAGTAATTACAAAAATTTTACAGGAGCACATTGGACAGCTTTTGAACCTCGGGTACATTGGGAGCTTTTTCATGAAGATGGCGAGCAGTTTGTCTATGCCAAGTTTCTGGATAAAGATAACAATGAAATTGGCCCTGTGAGTGATAATATTTTAGTTGATGCAACCGCGCCTGCAAATGCTTCAGTTTCTATAGATATGCCAAATAAAGTCTCTAATAAAAAATCTCATATAGTAGATCTAAAGATTAATGCTGAGGGAGCAAAATATATGATGGTTAGTAATAATGGTGCTTTTTATGGACTTAAATGGCAGTTTTATGAAGACGAGCTATTAGACTGGGAGTTAGAGAAAGGAGGAGATGGAGAATATACAGTTTATGCAAAGTTTAGAGATGTAGCAGGAAACGTTTCTGAAACAGTAAAAGACAAAATTATATTTGATACACAAAAGCCATTTAACTGTAGTGTAGAAATTAATAATGGTGAAAAATTTACTTACAGGCAGGATGGAAAAGTAGATTTGAGCATTTTTGCCAATGAAGTAGACTCTATGATTATTTCTAATGATAAAGAATTTAAAGATGCAGCTTGGCAACCTTATGCAACATCTACAGAATGGTTTTTTGAAAATGGTGATGCAACAAAATCAGTTTACATCAAATTTAAAGACATGGCCAATAATGAATCAGGTATTTTTACAGACAATATAATACTGGATACAACTCCGCCTCAAGATTGTGAATTTTACATTGATGCAGGTGCAGGTATTACTACTGACATAAATAAAAAAGTGCATTTAAGATTTGGTGCGGAAGGTGCTTCTCATATGTTAATTAGTAATTTCCCTGATTTTAGATCGGCTCGTTGGCAAGTTTATAGAAATGAAATTCACGGTTGGAAATTGGAAGGAGAAGAAGATGGAAGCAAAGTGGTTTATGTTAAATTTAAAGACGATGCTGGAAATGTAAGTACCATCTTTAGAGACGATATAGAATTAAAAAGAGGATTTTAAAAATCCTCTTTTTTTATTGAATTATGCAGTTGTGTTTAATTCTGTTCCAACAGATTCTAATAATTTTTTAGTTGCTTTTATGCCTTCATCCTCAGAAAGTACTTGCCCTTCATACTCTACACCCACATAACCAGTATAGCCAGCATCTTTTACTATTTGAAGCATTTTTTTGTAATCAGTTTCTACTTCAATGCCAGCTTCGTTAAAATTATGTGTTTTAGCACTAACTCCTTTAGCAAATGGCATTAGTTCTTTTACTCCCTTGTAACGATCGTACTCTTCAACACAAGACCAGGTTTCTTTTCCATCAACCATTGTGCTTTCATTTTTAATACAGAAGTTACCAAAATCTGGAAGAGAACCAGCATTGTCCATATTTACCTGAGATAAAACTCCACTTAACCATTGACCATTAGAAGAATAACCTCCATGATTTTCAACAATAATATTAATGTTATGGTCTTTAGCAAATTCTGCAAGTGAACCTAATCCATCTACTGCAGCACTTGCAACTTCTTCTTCTGTACCTTCACCTGCGGCATTTACTCTTATTGAATGGCAACCTAAGAACTTTGCAGCTTCAACCCATTTATAATGGTTCTCAACAGCTTGTTTTCGTTCATCATCATTGGTGCTTCCTAAATGTCCTTCTCTGTCAATCATAATCAAGACATTAGTTACTCCTAGATCGGCAGCTCTTTTTTTCATTTCCGCAAGATATTCCTGATCTTTTGCTTTATCTGCAAAAAACTGATTTACATATTCTACAGCATTTATTCCGAAATCGTTTTTAGCTTTTGCTGCAAAATCAAGATTATCTAGTTTACCACTAAAAAAAGAATTATGTAATGACCACTGTGCTAATGATATTTTAAAGAAAGGAGTAGTAGCTATTGATTTTGTTTCAACATCATCAGCACCTTCTTTAGCAGTACCTTGTCCTGCACCACAAGCATTTAAAAGGGTCAACCCAGAACCAAGAAATATTCCACCTGCTGTGTATTTCCCTGCTCTTTTAATAAATTCTCTTCTGTTGTCTTTCATTTTATTATGAATTTTTTGTCTAGTAATTTTGCCAATCAATTCTGAAAATTGTGAAATTTTTACCAGATATTAAAATTGTTTGAAAAATACTGGTGTTTTTCAAATGAGAATCGGGTTCTTTTTTTACTGAATGTGGCAGATCGTCTATCTAGAACAGACGGCGTTTTTTAACTATAAGCAAAAGATTGTGAAATTAGCACCGATATACATGCAGCGAGCGCTAGAGCTTGCAAAATTAGGGGCGGGAAATGTAAGCCCTAATCCGATGGTGGGCTGCGTAATTGTACACCAAGACAGAATAATTGGAGAAGGTTCTCATAGGAAATATGGCGAAGGACATGCCGAAGTAAATGCAATTAATTCGGTAAAAGATCTATCTGTGTTGAACAAAGCTCAATTATATGTTACACTGGAACCTTGTAGTCATTTTGGAAAAACTCCTCCATGTGCAGATTTAATTATAAAACATCAAATACCCGAAGTTTTTGTAGCAGTTAAAGATCCTAATCCTTTAGTTGCTGGAAATGGTATTAAAAAATTGGAAAATGCTGGGATAAAAGTGAAATGTGGGATTTTAGAAAACGAAGCAACTGAGCTAAATAAACGCTTTTTTACAGCAATTCAGAAGCAAAGACCTTATATCATTTTAAAATGGGCAGAAACTGCTGATGGTTTTATTGCCAGAAAAAACTACGATTCTAAATGGATAAGCTCAGCTTTTTCTAGAACATTTGTGCATAAATGGAGAGCAGAAGAAGATGCAATTATGGTGGGTACAAATACAGCTTTAAAAGATAATCCACAGTTAAATGTAAGGCAGTGGGATGGTAGAAATCCAACAAGAGTTGTAATTGATAGAAACCTTGTTTTACCTGATAATTTAAAGTTTTTTGATGACTCTCAAAATACTATTCTATTTCACATTAATGGGATCAATCCTGTACAAGAGCATCATAAAAAGTTTGGTGTAGCCATTGAAGGAAATTTTTTAGAAGGAGTAATGCAAGAATTGTTTAAGAGGAAATTACACTCAGTAATTATTGAAGGTGGTGCTCAACTTTTAAATGCTTTTATTGAACAAAGTTTATGGGATGAAGCAAAAGTTTTTAAGTCTAAAACATTATTTAGTGATGGAATAAAAGCTCCGGTATTGAATCAAAAAGGAAGTGTGGTTTTAAAAAGCTTAGAACAATCCGATACAGATTATCTAATGACTTACACTAATAATCTTTAATATCAGATATGTCTTTTATTCTTTTATAAGCGACAACAAATTCATCAGTATAAAATAATTTGTATAGGTTTTTATTCAGAGATTCAGGAAACGCACTATTCTGCCTAAGTACGATAAAATCGTAATATTCTCTTTCTTCTGGATTGTTAGCTTCAACAAAAATATTTTTATGTGCTCTAAGTGCTTCGTATCTTAAAAATACATTGTACAAGTCCTGATTTACATAGACAATTTGAGCTTCATCATCTATAATTTGCTTGTTTAATATTGCTTGTTGTTGATAGATTGGCTCTCTTTTAACTGTAACCCATCCAGTATAATAAGTCATAAAAGAGATATAGCCAATTAATAAGACTAATATCACTTTTAACTGAGTTGATGATTTTGAAAATGATTTATAGTTGACAGGTAAAGATTCGGGATTATCTTCTGGGTTGTATGCTGATTTTTTATGAGCAGGTCTTGAGGTTTTATACTTTTTATATATTAAGCTAATAGCCCAAACAATACTGATGTATTCTGCTAGAGATAGATAAAGCCAGATTCTCGCTCCTGGTAAAACTTGTTGTACAAATAAGAAAATAGGAGGTGATATATAAAGGCAGGTAAGAAAGACTCCTGTGTGTTTTAGTTTTTTTATATCGTTAAACTCCTTTTCAAAAAGAGTGG
Organism: Chondrinema litorale; assembly: GCF_026250525.1. Classification (GTDB taxonomy): domain Bacteria; phylum Bacteroidota; class Bacteroidia; order Cytophagales; family Flammeovirgaceae; genus Chondrinema; species Chondrinema litorale. Next base: position 608,491 of record NZ_CP111043.1, on the reverse strand, counting down.
GTTTAAATGCTACTATTAACCAAAATGTAAAGTTGAGTAGTGTAATCCAAGTTCCGTAAATATCGAGGCTGTAAAAAGTGCCCGGAGTATCAGCAAGGTAAAAAGGGAATTGTTCTAGAAACAAATCAAAGTTCATTTTACTTACCCATTTGTTGCCAGTTAAAGCATTAATACCACTTGCAAACAATACAGGCATGTACATAAATAAACTGCCCAAAAATACAATCATACCAGTTGCAAATAACCAACGGACTTTTCTTGTTTGTTTTTCGGTAAGGGAATATATCAATGCAAAAAGCATGATGGAAGCAAAAGGATAAAGAAATACAGGAATTGTGTAAAAACCCAAAACAGATGCTCCAATAAAAACAATAAAATAATATTTTGAGCCAATGTTTATAATCTTGATTAAGCTAATGCTAGCAATTATAAAGCATATAATCATCAGTTCGTAACCTCGCCCATGTACAGAATAAAATAAGCCATATTCAGAAAATGAAAACAAGCAACTGGCAACCAGAGCAATATTGAAATTTAAGTATTTCTTTATTACAGCAAAAAGGAAAATGCTTGTAAAGGTACTTAAGAGTAATACGGGTATCCTTATAGCCAACATAGGCTCAGAGAAAATTACATCTGCTAATACACAAGAAATTAAATATCCTATATGGTTATTGGGTCCGGGGTAATAGGTGAGTGTAACCAACATGCCTTTACTTACCATAAACACATAAGAAAATGCCTCGTCTATGTGCACAGGATACCTAAATAGCAGAAATACTCTAACTGCTGTAATGCTGAGTACATAGCTTTTAAAGTAAAGTTTTTGAGTAGATGTAAGGTTAGTGTAACTAGACTTTAGATTAAAATATAAGCCACGAACAAATAAGATAAACTGCTTTAAAGAAAAATATAAAAGTTCTAGATTGAGGTAAGTGTATAAAGCAACTAAAGGGCTAAAGAAAGCCAGTGCTATGAGCGTGAACTTTAATATTTCGTAGCGGAACTCTGTGAGATATTGCGAGGTAAAGATTTCAGCTTTTTCCTGTAAGTGATAAATGGCAATAATTGTTTCCGAAAAATCGAAATAGGATGTATTTAGAAAATACACTGCCACTGCCAGTAAAATACCAGATGAAAGAAATAGTACAGGAATTGATAAAAGCCTGAAATACTGATACATAAAAAATTAGCAATGGGTTTACTCGTCAGTTCTTACAAAAAGCGATAACCAGTAAAAATTCTTTTTAATTATTATTATAAGAATGAAAAACGCTTTTATTTTAAACCCATTGCCTTGGTTTAAGCTTAAATTAACTGCCTTTTGTACAATTGTATCGTGTTTTCTAATCCTAAGTAAATAGCATCACAAATAAGTGCATGACCAATAGATACTTCAGCTAGATTTGGAATATTCTCTTTGAAATACTTAAGATTTTCCAAGCTTAAATCGTGACCAGCATTAATCTCTAAACCTAATTCGTGAGCCAATGTAGCAGCTTCAACATAAGATTTAATAGACTGTTCTTTATCGGATGGATACTGGGCAGCATAAGGCTCTGTATAAAGTTCTATTCTATCTGTACCAATTTTTGCCGCTCCTTCAATTATTTCGGGTATAGGATCCACAAAAATGGAAGATCTGATGCCGTTATTTTTTAGCTCAGTAATTATTTGTGTTAAAAAAGATTCGTTTTTTATGGTGTCCCAGCCAGCGTTTGAGGTAATGGCATTAATACCATCTGGTACCAATGTAGCCTGCTCAGGCTTTACCATTAAAACCAGATTCATAAATTTATCTTGAGGGTTGCCCTCTATATTAAATTCAGTAGTTACAATTTCTTTGAGCTTAATTACATCATTATATCTAATATGTCTTTCATCGGGCCTTGGGTGCACAGTTATACCTTCTGCTCCAAAGCGTTCACAGTCTTTGGCTACTTGTATTAAATCTGGATTATTTCCCCCTCTTGCATTTCGAAGAGTAGCAATTTTGTTGATATTTACGCTTAGTCTGGTCATGTTTCAGTTTTTATTTAGGTAAATTTGTGTATAATTAGGCAAAGAGCTTAACAAAAGAAGAATTATCAAAATTGCAATGTTAATGCTTCTTTCAACAAAGTTACTTTTTAATTATCTCTAAAAAAGACAGAATTTAAATTATGAGCTTAAAAGAAAAAGTTGAAGCAGAAATGAAGACTGCTATGAAAGCTAAAGACAAACAAAGCCTTCAAGCATTAAGGGGAATTAAATCGATGATATTGCTTGCTGAAACTGAAAAAGGAAAATCGGAAGGTGGATTGAGCGAAGCTGCTGAAATTCAATTGTTAAGTAAAGCTGCTAAGCAAAGAAGAGAGTCGGCAGAGATTTATCAAAAGGAAGGCAGAGAAGATTTAGCTGAAGTTGAAGTGGCAGAATTAAAGGTTATAGAGAAGTTTCTTCCTGAGCAGCTTTCAGACGAAGAAATTGCTGCTACTATACAGGAGATTGTAAAGCAAACAGGCGCATCTTCTATGAAAGATATGGGAAAAGTAATGGGTATGGCGCAGAAGAAATTTGCTGGTAAAGCAGATAATAAAAAAGTAGCAGAACTTGTAAAAGCATCATTGTCTTAAAGTTTAGCTACAAATAATAGGAAGTTGTTTAAAAGATTATGTTGAAGAAACTAAAAATTTTAAACAACTTCATATTTTAGTTTCTCTGTCAAATTACATATTAATTTTTTTAGGTGGAATTTCTTTTGGTTATAAATCCGGTAGATATTTTAGCGCAGATTTCAGGTAAAGGTGTTGAAAGTTATTTTTCTTCCTATGTGAGGGTAGTTGATATTATCCTTGCTTTTTTTATTTTGTGGGGTGCTTATAAAGGTTACCAAAAAGGATTTATTGTTGAGTTTGTCTCTATTCTTGTCTTTATTTTTGGTATTCTTATCATATTTTTTGCCATTACATATCTATTCGTCAGTGCTGATAATGCTGTGGGGAAATCTCCCAAACTGGCAAAGTTTCTATTCTTTATATTCTTCTATGTAATTGGCTCACTTTCTCTCAATAAGTTAGGTCGGTTTTTACAAGGTAGGTTAGATTATTCGGTATTTGATAGCCTTGATAATTTTGCTTCAATGATATTAGGAGCCGCAAAATATGCTGTATTCTTAAGTATTTTTATTGGTTTATTAGATGCTGCTGGACTCAGGTTATCTAAAGAAGTAGTGGCCGATGCCAAATTGTACCCAATGCTTCTCAACCTACAAGTTTGGTTGGTAGATGTCGGTAAAACACTAGCTCCAAGTATTGGTGAAATGCATCAGCATATTTTGGATATGTTATCTGAGTAAAAATATTACATATGTAAATTGCCTATTTTTGAGATATTATTCTGAATGTGATTCTCGAAAACAATCAATGTAATCCTTAATGTATACTGAGTAAATACTGCAATAAGTGATATCAAACTTCATTTAATAAAAGAAGGTACATCTGTTAAAGGAAATTATACTTTTGATAAATTTTTCAAAAAGTAAATTTAAATTAACTTATCAGAGTAAATCTCAAAAGTGATTTCAATTAATTCACTTTCAGTATCGGCACACAAGAATTTAACGCTTTACTCAAAATACAAATACTATAGGATGAATGGTGTTGTCGTTAAGACAGTAAAAAAGATTCTAAATATTGGTGTTTTTATCAATGCATCTGATCGAGAAAGGAATTTGGTAAGAGCAACAAACAGAGATGGCATTTTTACTTTGCTTATTTTAATTATATATTTTACTTATACTTGTATAGCGGCTTCTTGGGGAGTGTTTAACATTATTCTTCTTATCGCTTTAATAGCTACACTCTCTACCTTTCTTTTAAATTATTTCGGATTTATAATTGTCGCACAATACATTCCATCTTTAGCCGGCTATAGCATGATTTTGTTAGGTGGAGGGTCTTTGGGTTATGAAAGCGACATTCATTTATTATTCCTTCTTACTTATCTGCGAATTTTTTTAAATATAAAATTACTGAACAAACTAAGTTTTTATGTTCTGTTTATAATTCCAGCAATTTGTATAGTAGTATTATTCTTAAATAATTTCAATTTATTTCCTTACAGTTTAGTGCAAGAAAAGGTTGATATAAGAGAAGTGAGTTATCTAAGCCAATTTATTACTTTTACTAGCATACTGTTTTTTATTAACATGTACGTGTTAAACATTGGAAATCAGAAAAAGAAATTATTTAAAGTACAAAACGAATTAGCCGATTTGCTCAAAAGTTCAGAGGAAATAAACCAAAAACTGATGTTTTCTCAAAAAGAACTTTACGATGCTAATACAATTCAGAATTTAATTTTTGATAATAGTTATGATGCAATCTTTTTAGCAAAATCTGATACAACAATATTAAACTGTAATTCTAAAGCAGTTGAGCTTTTTGAGTTTGATAGTAAAGAAGACCTTATTGGTAATACAGGTAGGAGTTTTCAAAAACATAAAGCTTTAGACCCTTTAGGCGCTGAGCATAGAGATACATTAGAAAAGGGACTTACATGGACAGTCGACATTGAATACAAAACTAAAAAAGGAAATGAGTTTTGGGGTAATTTGGCGCTGAAGCCAATCACTATTAAAGATGAAAAACTATTATTAGCAAGGGTTACTAATGTATCTACTAAAAAGAAATCCGAAAATAAGGTAAATGAACTCAAGCAATTTTATTTAACTACACTTGAAAATCAACAAGGATTAAATCTAAGAGTTAAAAAAGAGCAAAAAGGTTATAGAATAATCTTAGCTAGGGGGAAATTTTTAGAAAAATACAGAACTACTTTTCACAAGTGTGAAGGTAAGTTTCTGCATGAAATTTTTCTTGGTGAAGATTATATTTTTAGAAAGCAATTTCTTGATAAAGCATGGAATGGTGAAATTTGCTCTTATGAAACCTCTATACCTGATACTAATATTTACTATATTGTCTTTTTAAGCCCGATTTACAAAGATGGCGAAATTTATGAGTTGGTTGGTTCAAGTGTTGATATTACAGACATAAAGCTGAAAGATCAAAAATTAACGGAGCAGAATAAAGAACTAAAAACACTGAATGAAGCACTTGATCGGTTTGTTTATAGTTCTTCGCATGACCTTAGAGCACCAATAGCATCGTGTCTTGGTTTGATAGAAATTGCCAAGAAAGAAAACGATTTGGATAATGTAAAAAATTATCTCGATCTAAAAGAACAATCATTAAAAAGGTTAGATCGATTTATAAGTGATATTCTGGATTACTCAAGAAATACGAGATTACCAGTAAAGCAGGAGTTAATTAATGTAGAGGAGTTAGTAAAATATACTTTTGATAATTACTCTTATACTCCACAATTCTCTAAAATCGAAAAGATTATTAATGTGCATGGTAGTAACCAGTTTATATCTGATAGCTACAGATTAAATGTTATTTTAAATAATTTAATTTCTAATGCAATCCGCTACTACAATCCTTATATTGAAAATGCATATATTAAAGTAGATATAACAGTAGATGAGCTATTTCTAAATCTTGAGGTTGAAGATAATGGCTTAGGGATTGAAGAGAAGCACTTAGATAACATTTTTAACATGTTTTACAGAGCTACTGATAAACAGTCTGGCTCAGGTTTAGGGCTTTATATTGTTAAAGAAACGGTAGATAAGCTAAATGCTCAGATTCGTGTAAAATCTAAATTTGGAAAAGGAACAAATTTTACATTGAGGGTACCAAACATCCAGCTAAATGAGAGTATTATAATTTGAGAAGTACTTTTTAAGCTTTGTTGTTTATAACCACTTCGTCTAATTGTTTTCCTCCTTTTATACCAAAATCTAGTGTTCTTATCGGGAACGGAATAGTGATATCATTCGCATCATAAGCCTTTTTAATTGCAATAATTATTTCACTTCGGGCATATAAATAATTTGTTTGATCAGACGATTTTAGCCACAGGTATAGGTCAAAAGTAATAGAGCTGTCATCAAAACTAGCATAAGAAAAAAGTGGTTGCTGACCATCTTGAAGATGAGGAATATCTTTAATAGATTCTAAAGTAATTTTTCTTACTCTTTCTAAATTTTCGCCATAAGAAACACCAACAGAAAGATACAATCTTCTTGTAGGTGTAGATCCATAGTTTTTAAGAGGTTGCTCTAAAATTTCTTTTGAAGGAATATAAACATCTTGACCATCAAAAGTTTTAAGCTTGATAATTCTTAAACCAATTTCGTCTACGGTGCCCATAAATCCATTGGTTTCAACCAAATCATAAATCTGAAGAGGGCGTGTTGCTGCGATAATAATACCAGAGATAATATTTGTGGCAATACTCTGAAATGCAAAACTAAGAGCCAAACCTAATATACCAGCACCAGCAAGTAACTGAGTAATGTAGGTGTCTAACTTCATTGTAGAAAGTGCTACAAACAAACCCTCAAACAGAATGAAATAGAATACAGCAGTTGAAAAGAGTTTTAATATTGTTTCGTTCTTGATGAATCTTTCTAGAAACTTATTTGCTCCATTTCTGGCAAGCCGAGCTAGCTGCCAGAAGATGACAAAAATGATAATAGCCGCAAAAAAGTTGGGTAAATTTTCAAAGAAGCTTGTAATCCAAAATTCAAGTTTGCTTTTTATTAGGTCGTATCCAGTTGTAATTTTACCACCTATTTCATCAACGCTTAGTTCTTGCATGATTAAATTGTTGTTCGATTTAAACAGAGATTTCCTTAAAGATATAAATGATATGCTTTTGATACCTCTCTAAAAGTATCAACATCTTTATTCCAATACCATTTAATCTTTTCAAAGCTGCCATTGTTCATTAAATTTTCACGAATTTTACTCGTACCACAAACTTTATCAAACATACTCCATCTACTTTCATCACATAATTCGAATAAATTTTTATCAGGATACAGTTCATTGTGTGCTTGAAAGAAATAGAATTGAATTTCAGAGAGGCTTACAGCTTCAAAGTCAGTAATATGGATTTGCACACCTTCCAAGTTTACCCCTTTCATCGAGCTATAATATGGTTTAAAGCTTAATGGTCTAAATTTTACTCCTGCCAGATTGTATGAGTTTAATTTATTTGCGAGTTCACTTCCTTTTATCCATTCAGCTGCAAAAGTTTCAAATGGAATAGTATATCCCACACCAATTGAAATAGTATATAATTCGCCAATTATTCCTGTAGCTGGATAATAGTATGGAGAATCTTTATGGGGGATATGCGGCGAGGTAGGTACCCACTCAAGACCTGTTTCTTCAAAACTCATGTTTCTTTCCCAACCTTCCATTTCTACCACTTGCAAATTGCATTTTTCCTTGTTACTTAACATTTGCTCCTCATTAAGAAAGTGAGCCAGTTCGCCACAAGTAAGTCCATAGAGGTAAGGGATTTTATATTGGCTTACAAATGATTGATACCCTTCTTCAACAATATTTCCTTCGATTCTATTTCCACCAATTGGATTTGGGCGGTCTAAAACTAAAAACTCTTTATTGTTCTCGGCAGCCGCTTCCATCGCCAATCCCATTGTGCTAATAAAAGTATAAGATCGACAACCGATATCTTGTATATCATAAATTAGCACATCAATATCTTTGAGCATTTCTGCATTGGGCTTTCTGTTTTTACCATAAAGAGAATATACTGGTAAGCCAGTGCTTTCATCTGTATATTGCTCTACCCATTCACCCGCTGTATGATTACCCCTTACACCATGTTCTGGTCCGTAAAGTGCTTTTAGTTGTACATTCTCTGCTTCAAATAAGATGTCTACAGTAGATTTAAGATTACTATCAACTCCAGTTGCATTTGTAATCAAACCCACTTTCTTTCCTTTAAGAATTTTGAACTGATTATCTCTTAAAACCTCAATACCTGTTTTAACACTTTTATTAGCAGGGTCACTTACTTGATTGCTAATGGCATTTCCTGGAGTACAGGAGGGAGTTAGCCATAAAACTGAGATAAAAATGAATGATATTTTGTAGAAATGGTTTTTAAGGATATTGGAAACATTGATAATTAAAGGGTGTTTCATTTAATAAGGGTATGTTTTATTGATTTCTTAATATAAAAAGTACCTCAAATATCATAAATAAATTTGAATGACTTTGGATACTTTGCAGTAAGATACTCTGCAAAAGTGTAATATTGCAGAATATTTGTGAAATGTAGTTAGTATTCTTAACTTCGTAATAAGACACTTACTGTCATTTGAGTATAGATGTAGCTATTATTGGGTAGCGACAGTTGTTTTTTGACTTAATTTTTAAGATATATATGGGATGTGGTTCATGCGCAACCGGAAGTTGTGGGTCTATAACAGCCCCGGCTGGTTGTAAGAGCAATGGAACCTGTGGAACTGGTGGTTGTAATAAAATGAATTCCTTTGATTGGCTTTCTAATATGGAATTGCCTGCTATGGGAATTGCTGGTTCGACTAGGTTTGATGTAATGGAAGTGAAATTTAAAGGAGGTAGAAAGGAGTTTTATAAAAATGTAAATGATCTAGATGTTGTAACAGGAGATGCAATAATTGTTGATGCACAAAATGGTCATCATTTAGGATATGTTTCTTTACAAGGAGAGTTGGTGCGATTGCAGATGATGAAGAAAAAAGTAAAGAATGATGATAAAATTAAAGGAATTATCCGCCAAGCAAGTGAGAAAGATCTAGAAAAATTCGAGAGAGTTAGACAAAGAGAACTACCAACTTTATACAGAACAAGAGCTATAATTAATAAAATGGACCTTAAAATGAAACTTTCAGATGTAGAGTTTCAGGCAGATAACTCCAAGGCTACATTTTATTATTCTGCTGACGATAGAGTAGACTTTAGAGAACTTATTAAGGTGATTGCCAGTGAGTTCAAAATAAGGGTAGAAATGAGACAGATAAGTCTTAGGCAAGAAGCTAGCAGAATTGGAGGTATAGGTTCTTGTGGTAGAGAATTATGTTGCTCTACTTGGCTAACTGAGTTTAAAAGTGTTTCTACTGGAGCGGCTAGATACCAAAACCTTTCACTTAATCCTGTAAAGCTTTCGGGTCAGTGTGGTAGGTTAAAGTGCTGTTTAAACTACGAGTTAGAAACTTACCTCGATGCACTTGTAGATATACCTAAAGTTGAAACTCCTGTTATTTTGCAAAAAGGAAAAGCCTCATTGCAAAAAGTAGATATCTTCAAAAAAATTATGTGGTTTTGCTATGAGAGAGAGAGTAACTGGTTTCCGCTTGAGATTGCTACAGTTAATGCGATCTTAAAGAGAAACAAAGAGGGCAAAGCATATGATCTATTTGTTGAAGAAACAGTAATACAGGAAGCAATAGATTTTAGCACAAATATTCTAGAAAAGAATACAAACACAGTTGCTGAAACTAACAATGCTTCAAAAGCTAAGAGGAAAAGAAAAAAGCGTAGAAAAAAGAAAAGTCCTTCAAATAAGAATAATAATAGTTCAACTTAATGCAGATGCATAATACATTTGCATTTAACTTGTTTAAATACTTTATAAGTAAGCTTAAAATTATCCAATTAGTGAGGGATTTCAGGAATTTTTTAATTTATACAAGTCTTCTATTTTTTCTTTTTTCCTGTACAAGTAATGCTGTTTACGAGGATTACGAAGACATACCAGATAACGAATGGGCTTTTCAAAACCCTGTTTCATTTGAGTTTGTAATTGATGATGCTAATACAGTGTATAGTGTAGATTATTATGTGCGTAATACACTGGATTATCCATTTAATAACCTCTATATCAACTATAGTCTTGAGAATGCTAAAGGTGATACTTTAAGAAGTAGCAGACACGAGAGTATTTTGTTTGATCAATCAACAGGTAAGCCATTTGGTAAAACAGCAGGAGATTATTACGATCATGAATTTGCATTATTTCCTGAGTTTACATTTCCAGATACAGGAACATATAAATTTACAATGAAGCAGTATATGAGGGTAGATACATTACAATATATCTATGCTGCGGGCTTAAAAGTTGCCAAAGTTCAGCCTGAATAATCAGGCTGAGAGTTTGGACTCATTGTTTTTATTCTGGTCTTGAATTTTCCTACGCATCATTGCTTTTCTAATATCTTCAAGATTACCTTTTGGTATTGAATTGATGAGTTCTTTGGTATACTCCGATTGCGGTTTATTATAAATATCTTCTGAATAATTGATTTCTTCGATCTTGCCTTTGTTCATTACTAAAATTCTATCAGCGATAAATTTTACTACTGCAAGGTCGTGAGATATAAAGATAAATGTAAGGTTAAACTTCTCTTTTAATCTATTTAGAAGGTTTAATACTTGCGCTTGTACAGAAACATCTAAAGCAGAAACAGATTCGTCACAAATAATAAACTTTGGATTAAGAGCCAAAGCTCTGGCAATACAGATTCTTTGCCTTTGGCCTCCAGAAAACTCATGCGGATATCTATGAAAATATGTAGCACTAAGGTTTACAAGCTCTAATAATTCTATAGCTTTTTCTTTGCGCTCTTTATCGTTATCGTATAATTTATGTACGCGCATTGGTTCTACGATTGCTTCTCCAATGCTAATTCTTGGATTAAGTGATGCGTATGGATCTTGGAAAATTATTTGAATGTCTTTTCTTATTGCCCTCAATTGTCTGCTACTTAAATCTCTTAGTTTTTGGTTGTTAAAGATAATTTCTCCGGTAGAGGGTTCAATCAATCTTATTATGCTTTTGCCTAAAGTTGTTTTACCACAACCCGAGCCTCCAACTAAACCAAGAGTTTCTCCTGGGTAAACTTCAAAACTAACATTATCTACCGCCTTAGTAACCCTTGTTTTTCTCCCAAATATTCCATTCTTAGAAATATATTCTGTACTTAGGTTTTTAATTTCCAGAATAGGTTTTTGTTCGAGTTTCTTTAATGTAATTGCCCTGTGCTCTTCTTCCGACTGATAGTTGTTAAGCAATGCTTCTCCCACAGAGTTGAACTTGGCATTTGAAATACTGGAGATGAACCCTTCAGTATCTGTTATCATAAAGTCAGTTACTGTTGGTAATACTTTTAACTTGAGTTCAAGTCTTGGGCGGCAAGCAATTAAACCTTTTGTATATGGATGACTTGGTTTAGAGTAAATATCCCAAACACTACCAGATTCTATCACATTACCTTTGTACATTACAATTACTCTATCTGCAACTTCTGCAACAACTCCTAAATCATGTGTAATAAAGATTGTAGAGGTATTTTGGTCGTACCTCAACTCTTGCATTATCTCCAAAATTCTCGATTGTACAGTAACATCTAAAGCTGTAGTAGGCTCATCTGCAATTAATATAGAAGGTTTACAGGTAAGTGCCATGGCAATCATTACCCTCTGTAATTGACCACCAGAAAGTTCATGCGGATATTTATTAAAAGTTAACTCAGGTTTAGGTATTTTAACTTTTCTAAATATTTCAATAGTGCGATTTTTTGCCTCTTTTCTGCTTAATTTATCATGTAGTAATAGTGTTTCCATTACCTGATTACCACAAGTATAAACAGGGTTTAAAGAGGACATTGGTTCTTGAAAAATCATTGCTATTTCATCACCCCTTAACGAACGCATTTGCTTTTTAGAAATCTGCAAAAGGTCTATTTTTCCATATTCTTTCGAGTGGAAAATAATTTCGCCATGCGTGATTTTTCCTGGATCCTGAATCAGACTTAAAAGCGACATAGATGTAACCGATTTTCCAGAACCTGATTCACCTACAATACCGAGTGTTTCTCCCTTGTATAAATCGAAACTCACATTGTTAACGGCATGTACTACACCATCTTCAGCAGCAAATTCAACTGTTAAATTTCTTACTGATAAAATAATGTGTTTCTCGTCTTTTTTAGAAGTGTGATTTTGCGATGTCGTATCTAACATGTATATCCTATTAAGTACTTTCAGGTAAGCATGAGTAAAACCTAGCTACCCTGCTTTTTCAAACGATTTTTTGGGCTTTTATTACTCTTTTAATCAAATGAGAATGATATTCATTATGCTAAAATCTTTTATATTCTTCTTCTAACTAATTACTTGAGTTTGTCTGTAAAATAATGCCTTAGTGAAAGTGGCGTTAAGGTTTTGATATTAGAAGTAAAATATGGCTTGCTTCTATTTTTTATCAGATGAGCTATGAGTGAATTTTTTACATCCAGACTGTTAAGTACCTTTTGTTTTTTATATGTATTATCAATTTGTGGTGCAAAAGCACAATCAGAATCTACAGCGTTTACTGCTACAGGTAGAGGAGGTGTTTCAACAACATTTGCTACTGATTATCAGTCAATTGGTATTAACCCTGCAAATCTGGGTTTTCATAAAAGTTTTAGAGATCCCAAGTTTACATTTGGTTTTTTAGAAATGAATGCAACATTTTTCTCAGAAGCACTCACTAGAAAAGAACTATTTCAAACAGTTTTTAACTCAAGAAAAATTGATTTTACGAGTGAGCAAAAAAGAGAGGCTGCAGCAAGAATTGCAAATACTTCGGTTTCGATGAATGCTGATATTATGTTGTTAGGTATGAGTTTGCAGTTGCCAAATAATCAAGGAATTGCATTTTCTGTGAGAGATAGAATTCAAATGTATACCAGAATAAATAAAACTACTGCTGAGATCGCATTTCTTGGTGCTTCTGCCGGTTATTTTCCAGAGTTGTTATTGTCTGATGGTTCTGTAATTTCTAACCCAAGATACCCTGGTAATGAGCATTTAGAACCTCTAACCGAAGATAAAGAAGAAGAAGTAATATTAGGTCTCTACAGTAATGAAGACTCTGCTAGTTTTTATTCAGAAATTATGGATGGTTCTAGGGTGGCGAGTACTTGGTTTAGAGAATTAAACTTTAGTTATGGTAAACAACTGGTAGATACTTACAACTTCTCTATGTATGCTGGGTTTGGTCTACGCTATATCATGGGCATAACCATGATAGAAATGGAGTCTCAAAACAATCAACTTATTGCTTCAAATATTTCTGTATCAGAAGATTTTGGATTGGATTTCGGCGATGATGACGATATTGTTTCAAGTCCAACATTTAGACCTCCGTCAGATGTAAGTACATTTAAAAGAGTTGCCATGCCTCGACCAGTGGGTAAAGGTTTAGGGTTAGATTTTGGCCTTACAGTGGTAATTAAGAGGAATTTATATATTGGTCTGGCTATCACTAATGTAGGAAATATTAAATGGGATGGTAATGTGTACAAAGTGAATGATGGAAAACTGGTTCAGTTTGCTGGTTCTGGTCTAAACAACTTTAATATCCTTGCTAGTGATCAATCTGCATTGCAGTTTGCCGGAGATAAGTCGCCTTTATCGTGGGAAGGGAGTAATAGCATTAAGCAAACTCTCCCAAGTGTAATTCGGGTAGGAGCAAGTTATGAGTACCACAGAACTTTTCATGTAGGCTTCGATATTATTGCACCTAGAAATAATGCTGCTGGTAACTTAGAAAATATTTTGTATGCAATTGGTGGCGATTATAGACCAAACAGAATATTTAAAATCTCAACTGGCGCTAATTTCGGTGGAAACAACCAATCAAAAATCAATATTCCATTAGGATTTACCTACATTGCTCGCAAAGGTTTTTATGAAGCAGGAATTGCCACCAGAGATATTACTACTTATATGGCTAATTTTGGAGGAGGAAGTACCATCTCATTTGCATCAGGCTTTTTAAGATTTAAGCTGTAAAATTCAGCGATTCTTTTTTAAACTTGTGCCATGAAATTTTATGTAAATGATTATCCGTTTGAGATTTATGCTAAAGAAGATGCTTCTCAGATAAGTCATAATGATATTATTTTAGGAGCAGCAAGTGCAGAGCAGGTAATGCATTACTACGATTTGGTGCAAAAAGGAAATATAAAAGGTAAAACAGCTTTTGATTTTGTTGTTAGTAATTACAAGAAAGTAGTAAGTGATGTAAAGGAAAGTTTTAAGATAATTGAAGCAGCAGGAGGTATAGCATCAAAAGACGATAACCTTTTATTAATCCATCGATTAGGTAAATGGGATTTGCCAAAAGGTAAAATGGAGAAAGGAGAGTCTCCTGAAGAAACTGCAGTAAGAGAAGTTGAAGAAGAATGTGGGGTAAAAGTTACAATTGGAGATAAAATAGGAGAATCTTGGCACACATATAATCACAAAGGGAAAAAAATATTAAAGTGTACACATTGGTATAAAATGGATTGTGTAGAAGATTCAGCATTAAAACCACAAGAAGAAGAAGGTATTGATAAAGTGGTTTGGTTGAGCAAAGAAGAGGCAGAAAAGGAAATTATTAATGATTCTTACGCTTCTATTGTAGATATTTTTTTGAAATATAAATCAACTTTATAAGGCAAAAAAGTCGAAGTTTAAATTGCTTTGAGAAAAAATATGTCTTGTTCAGATGTTATTTATAATTTTGTAAACGCAAATAATTGATTTTGTTAATTGAGTCATTTCGGTTTGCCATATTTTTTGTTAAGAATCAGCTTTACCTTGAATAAGAAATCACCAAAACTCTGTTTGATTATATTCCATTTAGTTTTTCTATTGGCAGTCAATTTTGCTAAAGCCCAGAAAAACAAATTGGAACCATTTTTCGACGAAACAATGGCCATGTATGGGTACAGAAATGGCGATGGTAAGGTGAAAATTACTCCAGAATTCTCAGATGCTTCTCCCTTTTTTAATGGTTATGCCAAAGTAACAATTGATGATAGACAAGGTATTATCAATCAAAAAGGAAAAATTATTATTCCTGTTATTTATGAAGCAGTTGGTTGGTCGGGAAATAAGAATAGCCATGTGCTCTTCAAAAATGGATTGATTGGGATTAAGTTAAATGGGGTTTGGGGAGTAATTAACGAAAAATCTGAAACGATACTAAGTCCTCGGTTTGATTATCTAGAGCCTTTTCATAAAGGATTAGCGGTAATAGGCAAGTGGACAGATGGAGACAAAGTAGAGTTTGGTGTAGTAAAGAGTGATGGTAACTTCTTACTGTTGCCAGAATACGAAACACTAGAAATTAAAATTGAGGCTGAGGTAATTATTGCCAAAAAATATATTGAAGGAGAATTACAAGCAGGTGCTATTTCACTCGATGGTATAGAGATATTACCTTTTGTTTACAGAGAAATTGAGCAATTAAATAATGGAGAGTTTAGAATCTCCGATTTTAATGGTAAATGGGGCTTGTATAATGATGAACTCAATAAAATATATCCACACACTTTAGATAGTATCGGTGAAGTTCAAGATAAAAGATGCATTGTAAAAGCAGAAAATAGATATGCTACCATCAATGCAAAGGGAGAAGCACTCACTCCTTTTAAATATAAGAAGCTGATTTTACAAGATACAGCTCTGCAAGGAGAAACCTTTTCAGAATTTCAGCTTATCACAAGAGAAAAAGAATTAAAAGGCAAGTTTTATTACGATTCTGTAGTAAATGTTGGAAACAATTTATTTGCAGCATATGCCTCAGGTAAACGCTCTTTGCTGAGTGATAATGCCAAGCAAATTTGGTTTGAACAGTACGATAGAGTAAGACCATTTACAGATAACCTTGTCCTTGTAGAAGAATACGGACAGGTAGGGGTAATTGATCAGACAGGTAAATTTCTAATTCCTGTACAGTTTAGATCGATTAAGGTCGACGGTAATAACAGATTGATAGTTACCAAGATCGATTATACAAAAGATATTTACGATAAGTCTGGTAATAATCTTACCAATGGAAAATATAAGCATATAAGTCCTTTTCAGAGTGATCGCTACAGAGTGGAGATGTATGATAATTCAGTAGCATTTCTAAATAGTGACTTGCAGATTGTTTCTGAAGGCTGGCAAAACGGAAGTAATTATAAAGAAGGTTATGCCGCTGTAAAAACAAATGATTACTACGGTGTAATTGACTTGGACAACAATTGGGTAATTTCACCCTACATCGACAGCTTAATTATAGTAAATAAAAACTATTTTATCTTTTATGATAACAAGGAGTGGGGGACAGTAAATAATAATGGTGTTGAACTCTACAAATCAGATGCATCAACTTATAGTTTTTATCCTCAAGGTACTTTGCTTGTTAAATACGATGGAAACCAAGGTTTAATTAATACATATGGTTCTGAAGTGTTGAGCCCAATTTATAAAAGTGTTTCAACCCCTACATCCGATAGTCTAGTTTATGTGTCTAAAGATAGAAATCAGTTTTATATGGACTTAAGGTCTATGCAAGAGCCAGAGGGCACAGAAATGCTAAACTTGGAATATGATAAAAATCATACTGCTGGATATTTCAGAGCTAAAGTTTATGGTTTATATGGTTTTGTAGATTACCTTGGCAGAATAAGAGTGTATTGTCAATACGAAGATGTACATTATTTCTCAGAGGGTTTAGCTGGTTTTAAACTTGGGGGCAAGTGGGGATATTTTAATAAAAGAGGACAAATAATTATTCAGCCTGCTTTCGAAAAGATTACTGGGTTTAATAATGGTTATGCAATTGTGAAAAAAGGCGGTAAATGGGGATTAATCAATAGAGATATAAAACCTATTATCCCATTTGAATACGACAGTATAGAAGAAACCAAATACGGTAATTATATAGTGAAACAGGGCAATAAAACAGGTATTTACCGTAGTAAAGACTTTTTAAGTATTTATCCGAAGTTTGACGAAATTAATGATTGTGGAAATGGAGCTGCTATTGTAAAAATTAATGGCAGATATGGAGTAAGTCAATTAGATGGAATTACCATAGCTTACCCAGAATACGATCGAGTAAAATACAATCCTTTTGATAATAGTTTTTTCCTGATTCAAAATGGTTCTAATGGAAAAAAAATTGAGTGATGAACTTTGTGGATTGAACAGGCTTTAAAAGAGAAAAGATTGTAGATTTGCGAATTGAAAATTTTAAATGTAAAAATGGCTTCATCAGTAAAGAACCTTAACGAACATTCTGAGCACGGACTATTATCTATAGAAAATAAAAAAATTGCTGTATTAGTTTCTGAATACCACAATGATATAACCGAAGCTTTATTTGAAGGAGTAAAAGAGACCCTTCTCGAATACAAATTACCAGAAAGTGCACTAATCAAAAAATATCTTCCAGGAGCATACGAGCTAACATTAGGCGCTCAATATATGGCAGCAGATGAAAGCGTAGATGCTGTAATATGTTTGGGTTGTGTAATTATGGGAGAAACCAAACATTTTGATTTTATTTGCGAAGCTGTTGCAAAAGGACTTACAGATGTTAGTCTTAAATACAGTAAACCTGTAATATTTGGTGTGTTAACTCCAAATAATGTAGAGCAAGCAAAAGACCGCGCTGGAGGGAAACACGGTAATAAAGGTGTAGAAGCCGCTATTGCTGCTATTAAGATGATTCATTTTATGGACTAAGCTTCCTGTTAAGCTATTAACAAATTGATTTTAATATTATAAGCTGATAAATCTAGGTTTGCAGCTTTTAACAAACAATAAATTACAACATACTTTATGTGGACCTGGTTTGCACATTTTATTTTGAGAAACAGGTTGCTACTCATTATATCGCTCATATTGCTTACTGCTTTTATGGGTTTTATGGGTAGGAAAGCTGAATTGTCTTACGACTTTATGAAAATTGTTCCGGATGATGATCCGGATATGATTTACTTTCAAGATTTCAACCGCTTATTTGGAGAAGATGCCAATATGTTTGCCATTGGCATGAAAGATAGTGCTATTTACGAATTAGATAATTTTTTAGCACTGGCAGAATTTGGTGATGCTATCGCAGCATCAGCAGGTATAAACGAAGTAATGTCTTTGCCAAGATCTTTTTATCTTTCTAATAATAAAGAAGAAAAGAAATTTGAACCGGCCAAAGTATTTGAGTCCCTTCCTAAAACTCAGAAAGAACTTGATAGTTTGCTCAACTTTGTAGGTAAAATTAAGTTTTACGAAGACCGCCTAGTAAATGCAGAAAATGGTGCTACACTCATCCTAATATCTATGGATGAAGATTACCTCAATTCTAAAAAGAGAATGGATGTAGTTACTGGCATTATGGATGCAGGTAAAACTTTTACCGAGAAAACAGGCGTGAAAATTCATTACGCAGGTTTGCCATATGTGAGAAGTGTAATACAAACCAAAGTGAAAAAGGAATTAAATATGTTCCTGATGATTTCACTTGGTGTAACTGCAGTAATATTATTCCTTTTCTTTAGATCATTCTCTCCGGTTATCTTTTCGCTGTCGGTAATTGGTATGGTAGTAATATGGACAGTTGGTACCTTAGGAATTCTAGGTTATAAAATTACAATGCTTACTGGCTTGTTGCCTCCAATATTGGTGGTAATCGGTATACCGAACTGTATCTATTTGCTTAACAAATACCATCAAGAGTATGCCTTACACGGTAATAAACTCAAGGCATTAAGCAGAATGATTCAAAAAATTGGTGTTGTTACCTTAATAACTAACACTACTACAGCCATAGGATTTTTGGTGCTTACGGTTACAAATATTGAGGTGCTTCAAGAATTTGGTATTGTTGCTACTATCAATATTGCAGCTACCTTTTTAATTAGTATCATCTTTATTCCAGCTGTATTCTCATACAAGCCTGAACCTAAGATGCGCCACATTGAGCATCTAGAGTTTAAGCCAATCCAAAAAATACTTAAGTTCTTTATCTATGTGGTACAAAAGCAAAGAATTGCTGTATATCTGTTAACTGCGGCTTTAGTTGGGTTAGCTTTTGTTGGAATGCTTAAATTAAGGGCTGTTACTTATATGGTAGACGATCTGCCTGAGCACAGCGAAGTAAAAATGGACTTGGTCTTCTTCGAAGATAATTTTAAAGGTATTATGCCACTAGAAATAGTTGTTGATACTGGAAAGAAGAAAGGTATAAGGAAGCGCTCTACATTGAAAAAAATAGAAAAGCTCGAAAAATATCTCGAAGATTTAGATCATGTTACTCACCCAGTTTCATTTGTTACTTTCTTAAAAGCTGCGAATCAAGCTTATTTTAATAATAATCCCCTCGATTTTAAATTGCCAGAAAAAAGAGACGAGGCATTTATACAAAAGTATATCAGTAATCAGGATGATAATAATGAGTTTGTGAGATCTTTTATGGATTCTACTGGGCAGAAGCTTAGAATTTCTATGAAAGTAGCTGATTTAGGCTCAATCAGAATGGATTCTTTAGTAAATACCAAGATAAGACCTGAGATTGATTCTATATTCGGTAGCTCAGAAGATCTTAAGGTAGATGTAACAGGTACGACTCTTTTATTTATTAAAGGAAATGAATACCTAATCAAGAATTTAAGAACCAGTATGGTAATCGCATTTGTATTAATTGCGATTATAATGGGTACATTGTTTAGAGATATCAGAATAATAGTTATATCTCTAATTCCTAATATGGTGCCACTAATTATTACTGCTGGTCTTATGGGATTTTTACAAATTCCACTCAAACCAAGTACTGCATTGGTATTTAGTATTGCATTTGGTATTTCGGTAGATGATTCTATCCACTTTTTAGCAAAGTATAGGCAAGAACTTATTGCTCACCATTATAATGTAAGTAGGGCAATTACAGTAAGTTTAAAAGATACTGGAACCAGTATGATTTATACATCTATTGTATTGTTTTTCGGTTTTGTAATTTTTGTTGCATCAGATTTTGGAGGAACTGTAGCTTTGGGAGCTTTAACTTCAACAACATTATTGATAGCAATGATTACCAACCTAATTCTTTTACCTTGCTTGCTAAGATCATTTGATATGACCGAAGAAAAAATGAAACTTCAGCCGGTATTTGAAGAGTATGATGAAATCTATCACGAAGATGAGGAGATTGATATCAAGCAGATTCAAGTAAAAACGCAAGAAGATAGTAAAAAGGATTAATCGATTTATCTATAAAAAAGAAAGGCTTCTAAATTAATTTAGAAGCCTTTCTTTTTTATATAATTATATGTTTTAATTCATTTTAAATGGCACTATTAGAGAAAATTCAGGAATAGAAACCTCTATTTTTTTTCCGTCTATCATTCTTTCAATCAAATAGTATCCTTTCATTTTACCTATACCAGTCTTTAAATTACAACCAGATACATATTGGTGCATTTCTCCGGGTTCAATTACTGGTTGTTGACCTACAACTCCATCGCCCTCAACTTCTTTCCTTACACCATCTGAATCAAAAATAGACCATTTCCTTCTTAGTAGCTGGACTGTGTATTCACTGTTATTTTCGATTTTAATCTTATAAGTAAAGACGTAGTGATACTGTTTCGGACTTGAATATTCCTGCTGGTATTCTGTAACTACGCTAACTTTTATACCTTCTGTGATTTGTGTGAACATAGAAATCTTTTTCAGTTGATCAGTTAAAATTAAAACACTTCTTGAAGTAATACAATTGCGATTGTAAATTACGATCTAAAATTTGTTAAGATTGCTCTTAATATTACCTGAGTAACTTATATTCAATATACGTAATTTTTTTAAGATTATTCTAAAACCAATTTAAATGACTGTTAAAATTGCGCCTTTATGGTATGAACAACTCAAAGATGAGTTTGAAAAAGACTATTTTAAAAAGTTAACAGAGTTTATCAAAGATGATATTCAGAACCACACCGTATACCCTCCAGGCAAACTAATTTTTAATGCTTTTGAAAAATGTAGCTTCGATGATGCCAAAGTGGTAATAATCGGGCAAGACCCTTATCATGGGGAAGGCCAGGCTAATGGTTTATGTTTTTCTGTTAATGATGGAATAAGATTTCCTCCCTCGTTAAAGAATATATTTAAAGAAATTAATAGCGATTTGGGTAAATCTATACCCGAAAGTGGAAACTTAGAAAGGTGGGCTTCACAAGGAGTTTTATTACTCAACGCAACATTAACAGTAAGGAAAAAAGAAGCTGGTTCACATCAAAAAAAGGGTTGGGAAGAGTTTACCGATGCTGTAATTACCAAAGTTTCAGAAAAGAAAGAAAATGTAGTTTTTATACTTTGGGGAGCATATGCGCAAAAGAAAGGAAGCATAATAGATAAAGAAAAACACTATGTATTAGAATCAGCACATCCATCGCCTTTTTCAGCAGATCGAGGTTTTTTTGGCAATAAACACTTCAGTAAAACCAATGAATATTTGAAAAAAATAGGAAAAGAGCCTATAGATTGGTGATGTAATGAACACTTTTATTTGTCAGTGGTGTTAGTATAAGTATTGCAGCAAAAGAATTGTTAAGTACGTGTAAGTAATCTAGAATTTAATTCTTGTTAAGAGTAATTATTCGTACATTTAATTTACTGCATGCATCTTACACCTTTATCTGATACAGCAATATTGTACCCTATATTATGAAAAACATTCTGCTCATTATTCTCTTTTTCAGTTTCTATGGAGCAAATGCACAAAAGTTTTCTAAAGACTTATGGCATAAAGGAGAAATTGATTTGACTACCGGCGAAACAGTAAGTGGTTTTATAAAATACGATCTGCAAAACGATAACCTCATCTATAAAAACGGAAATACTGTGAGGTCATACAATGCAACTAGGGTAGAAGCCTGGCAAATTGTAGATCAAAAGTCTAAACAGGTGAGATACTTTTTTACACTACCTTATAGTACAGATGGCACCAGTTATAAAAAACCAACTTTTTTTGAATTACTCACAGAAGGTGAGCCGTACTCTTTGTTAGGAAGAGAGAAAATAGTTGAAAAAGTTGAAAATATGTACGACCCATATTGGTTTGGTGGTAGAAATGTAAGAGTTACAGTTCAGGTAGATGATTATTTCTTAATTAATGATGATGGTAAAATAGCTTTTTGTAGTCGTGAGTTGGAAGAAGCTTTAACTTTATTAAACGATAAAGACAAAGTGCTTAAGAAATTTATAAAAGTAAATAAATTGGATATAGAGCGAAGAGAAGATATGGTGCAAGTGATTGATTATTACAATTCGCTAAACCAACAGTAGCTCTAATAGATATAAAAAAAGCCATTCTGTTATTTCAGAATGGCTTTTTTTATTATTCTGTATTCAAACTTTTGATTTAATAAATAATGTTAGCTTTGCGCACTTAAGAAAGCGATTAAGAGTATATCTCAAACAACATAATTATGAGTAAAAAACCATTAATACTTGTTTCGAATGACGATGGTATAACCTCAAAAGGCATTCGTAATCTAGTAGAAACAATGCAAAAAATAGGAGATGTAATTGTTGTTGCTCCAAATAGTCCGCAATCAGGTATGGGTCATGCAATTACTATTAATGATCCTTTAAAAATAAGAAAGTCAGATATTTTTGATGGGGTAGAAGCTTATGAGTGTTCTGGTACTCCGGCTGACTGTATAAAAATTGCTAAAAATTACATTTTGCCAGAAGGTAAAGAGCCAGATTTGGTAGTGAGTGGTATTAACCACGGAAGTAATACTTCTGTAAGTGTATTGTACTCTGGTACTATGTCGGCAGCGATTGAAGCAGCAATAGAAGGAATGCCATCAATAGGTTTTTCTTTGTGCGATTACGATTCAGATGCTGATTTTAGCCACACACTTGAGCTTGTGGAAAAAATAGCTAGAGAAACGCTTGAAAAAGGATTACAAAAAGGAATTGCTTTAAATGTAAACTTTCCTGAAAAAAGAGACGACGAGATTAAAGGCGTTAAAATTTGTCGACAAGCAATTGCCAAATGGAAAGAAGTGTTTGATGAGAGAGAAGATCCATATGGTAGAAAGTATTTATGGCTAACAGGTGAGTTTGTAAATCATGATAAAGGAGAGGATACAGATGAATGGGCAATCAAAAATAATTTTGTTTCGATTGTTCCTGTAAGTTTTGATATGACTGCGCACCATGCATTGGCATTTATGAACGATGAATGGGATTTAATAGATTGAAATTTTAATAAATAGTTGTAAAAAATAAACTCATTAACTAGGTTTGCACACCCTTTCAGGGAAGCTCTCAAAAATAAGCCTAGGTGGCGGAATTGGTAGACGCGTTGGTCTCAAACACCAATAGTGGCAACACTGTGCGGGTTCGACTCCCGCCCTAGGTACACATTACATAAAAAGCCCTTTTAGCTTGCTAAAAGGGCTTTTTTATTATCTAAGGTTATGGTAAAATATAGTTTTTGAGTGAAAAATGATACAACTGTTCTACTTCTCAAAAAAAGTATGTTTCACTAATTTGGAAACTTTGATCATTTATGAGTTTAGCCTTTAAAAAGCTTTCTAAATGCATTGTCAAACCATTCCCACTTATTCTTTAATTTCTTCATATTTTCTTCAAGACTTTTACCTGTTAGCTTGACTTAAACTCTATTTGTTTTTAGGTTTTTATTCTCTAGAATTTCACCTTCAGTGGTGTAGCTATATTCCGATATTACAACCTTAAGAGAGATTGAGGAAAAAAACATCATTTTCTTTTTTGAGAATTTTTTAGGTTTCTTCTTTTTTACTTCAATCCTTAAAGTGTAGATGATTTTTTGCTTATCCTGTTCCCATTGATAATTCAGCCCTGTTATTATTGAGGATAAAACATTTATAGTTTTTCCGGACTGATTATGTATTTGCTATACTTCGGCCATTACTTCTTCTTCTTCAAGTATTTGCTTACTGCTGAACAACTTGTATAAGACCGGAACAATTATTAGGGTGAGGAAGGTCGATGATATCATCCCACCAATGATGGTCCATCCCAACGGAGGCCATAGGTCACCGGAAGAAAGAGTCAGCGGCAGCAATCCTAAGATGGTTGTTAGGGTGGTTAACACGATAGGCTTGAAGCGAGTTTCGGCAGCTTTCTTGATAGCTCTGACCATGCTAAAACCCGAATCCCGTAACTGATTTGTATAATCAATCAGGATGATAGAGGTGTTAATCACAATCCCCACCAAACTTGTGAAACCCACGAAAGCGAAGAAAGAGAAGGTCCAGCCGGTAATGAAAAGGGTTACAATAGATCCGGTAAAAGCTAGCGGTATAGCCGAAAACACGATCATCGGTTGCCTGAAGGATTTGAACTGGAGCACCAGCACAGCGAAAATGGCAATCAGAGCAATTAACAGGCTCTGCCCGGTGTTTCCGAAAGATTCCTGCTGTGCTTTGTACTCTCCTGAGACATGATAATAGTAACCTTCTGGGAAATCGTACTGATCAAGTTCGTCTAGAATATGCTGAGTCACCACCATGATATTGTAATCGTCCAGCACATCTGCGGTGATGGTTACCGTGCGATCGGTGTTATAATGGTCGATCTGAGCGTTGCTACGAGTAAATTTTAGTTGAGCCACTTGGTTCAGTGGTACTTTATCGCCAGTGATATTGGTAGTGTAAATCTTATCGAAATCGCCCAAAGTAAGCTGCTTGTCATAGGACAGACGGGCTACAATATTAAACTGATCACCGTTGTCCATTGTCATCTCATCCACAACCAATCCAGTCAGACTGGTACGTACTGCCAGATCAATATCGTATAGCGATAGCCCAATCAGGCCGGCTTTGTCCCGATTGATGTCCACTTTAATATCAGTCTTATCAATAGATAGTGGGTTATAGGTGTTGATAGTCCCAGGTGTACGTTTGAAAAGTGCTTCCAAATCCTTACCGATAGCTTTAATTGTCTCCAGATCTTGGCCGAGGATCTTGATGGCAATAGGAGCCTCTACCGGTACACCCTGTTTCAGCTCGGAGAGTGTAATTCGCGCTTCCGGATATTGAGTGAAAGCATCCCGTAACTGATGTAATGTAGCATAGAATTGCTCTTCTTCGTAGGAGTCTAGGTTTACCAGTACCTGAGCATAGTTGCGAGTATAACTTTTGCTTAAGCGATTATAGTAAATTTGAGGATTTCCATGGCCTACATTAGTAGCATAACTCAATATTCCTGGCATAGTATCTACTACACTTTCAACGAAGCGGGCAGCTGCATCGGTTTTATCCAGATTACTACCCTTTGGGGTCTCAATATCCACAAGGTACAATGGCTTATCAGCGGTAGGGAAGAGGCTTACTCCCACCAGTGGAAATAAAGCAATCCCTCCGATAAAGGTTAAAATCGCCATCACCAGAGTAATGGCTGGATGACGTAGCCCGAAGTTCAGCATCTGACGGTAGGGTCCTGAAATAATACGTTGAATTCCCCGATCAATCTGGGAAGGCTTCTTCCCAGATATTGGAGCCTTGAGGATGTAACGTGACAATATAGGGGAAAAGGTGAGAGCCAGAATTAGAGAGGTGATCAGGGCGAAGATTACAATTAAAGGTAAAGACCGGAGAAACAAACCCTCCGCACCATCCATAATTGCCAGTGGCATAAAGGAAAGCACGGTAGTAATGGTAGAACTAATGACAGCATTGCCTACCTCCGAAGTACCCTTAGCCGCTGCTTGTCGTAGAGAATAACCCTCCTGCATAAAACGGGTGATGTTATCCACCACCACTATGGCATTATCAACCAGCAACCCTAATGCAATCACCAGCCCCACAATAGAAATCTGGTGCAGTCCGAAGCCCGTACCGTTGAGCATACCAATAGATATGATAATGCTGGTTGGGATGACGGTGATGATGACTGCTGCTGAGCGTACACCCAAAAAGATAAGTACGAGTATGCCGATTAGGGCAACTCCTTGTCCCAGATTACCCACAAAACCCTGGATGCGCTGAGATACGGATGGTCCTTGCACAAATACTTGATGTAGTGTTAACTCGACCGGTAATTGGAACTGAAAGTCTATGATACTAGTATTGATCGCATCGGTTAGTTCCAGGATGTTTACGTCATCTTTCTGGGTAATCGATAGAAACAAAGCTTTCTCCCCATTAAAGCGAGCGTAATATTGCTGGTCCTTGCAGTCAAGATGTACTTTGGCAATATCGCGCAGGTAGACTAGTTTCCCATCTCCTGATGTGATGACTGTAGACGCCAGTTCCTCCATGGTTTTATAACCACCGCTGGTTTTCACCGTGAAGGATCGTCCTCCGGATTTGACATTCCCACCAGGTACGATTGCATTATTTCCTCGCAAGGTGTTGATCACCTGACTTAAAGGCACATTCTGATTGGCCATTTTTTGAAAATCCAGAGAGACCCATACTTCCTGCTCAGGGTAAGCCTGTATTTCCACAGTTTTCACTCCGTTTACCTTCTCTAACTGCTTTTCCAGTTCTTCGGCATAATCATGCATATGCCGATAAGTAGCCGTTTCGGAAGTCAATGCCAGCTGCATAATGGATACTTGCTTGGGAGTTACTTGTGTTACCTCAATCTGAAAGATATCTTCAGGCAGACTGGGTTTCATGCTGTTCACTTCGGCAATTAATTCATCATGCTGCTCGTCAGGATCAACTCCCCAAACACCTTTTACCATTATAGTGGCTAGTCCTTCTTCTATGGTAGTATTGATCTCTTTAATGTCTTCCAGTTCGTCAATAGCTTCTTCAATAGGATCTACCACCAATTCTTCCATATCTTTCGGCCCTGTACCGGGATATACGACCGTAATTATGTAATCAGGATTGGACAAAAGGGGATCTTCAGACCGCTTCATCGTTAGGTAGGAAGATAGGCCAGATAAGGAGGCGAGAGCCACGGCAATCAGAACAAGTTTATAATTCTTGATGGCTATATTAGGGAGTTTCATGGAAACTTGGTTTTTGGTTTTGGGGGAGACTGTAATTATCTTACTTAATCATTTTGAGATATCTGTCGGTTTTCTGGATGCCAGTTTCCATTGTCTGTTCTAATTCTCATACCATCCTGCAAATAAGCTACTCCGGAAGTAATGACATTTAGTGGAATTTCTGTATTTGCTGAGGCAGTGAAATAGTCATTGCCAATGTAAAGCGGAGTGACCTTTATTTTTTTTGCTCGTTGCTGTTTGGCATCCGTTACGAAAATAGACGCCGATTGGGCATCTGCTTCTACCAAGGCATTCATCGGGATTTTGTAATACTGCTCTTCTGGGGTGATGAAAATTTTTACTTTACCGATAAAGCCGTTTTTCAGATTATAACCCTGAGCATCCACTGTAAGCTCTAACTCAAATACCCCAGTGCGCTCATCAGCACTCTCGGCTACTTCGGAGATATGTGCGGGAAATACGGTATTAGGGTATGCATCAAAGTGTATTTGAGCTGAGTCCTGCAAATGTACCCGAACGATATTACGGTCAGAAACACCAATACGGATGACTTGGGCACTCAGAGCTGAGGCAAATTCAAAAATAGTGTTTCCTGGATCTACCAGCTCGTTGGTTTCCGCCTTTCTTTTCAGGATTTTACCAGCCTGTGGAGCATAAATCACCGAATACTTTTGGTTGAACTTCGCTACCTGTAAGTTGGCTTGAGCTACTTCCAGTGTAGTGCGGGTATCCTGCAGTTGCTCCAACGTAGCGACCGAGTCCTGAAAAAGGTTGTCTATCCGTTCATAATCTCGTGTAGCTTTTTCTAGAGCGGCTTGAGCTTGTGCAACAGCCGAGTTAATCTCAGCCAAGTTCAGCTTTGCTAATAATTGTCCTTTTTTTACAATATGACCTTCGTCGGTGTAGATACCGGCAATAATGCCACCGGTTTTGAAGGAAAGGTTTATCTCTGTTTTCGATGCCAAAATGCCGCTGGATTCCAAGCTCAGGGGTGCTGCACTAGGAGCAACTTTAGCTATCGTGACCGATCTTACAATCTCCTGTGGTTGCGACTGAACCTCTTCCGCTTGACTGGACGTGCAACTACTGTATAAAGCTACGGAAGAAGTTAAAATTATAATGGGGAATAGTATGTTTTTCATTTTATTTGGGTTTGAAGAATGGAAACTGGAGACCAGAATCCATACTATTTTTATTGTTTAAGTTATCAGGTTTTAGTATCCAGCCTCCAATACTGCAACTCCTAGGCTGCTTTCCAATAGGGCGGCTTTCTTGAGGTAATCAAACTGGGCTACGGTGGTTTGTAATTTAGATCGAGTTAGGGTGGAACGGGCATCTAGTAGCTTCAACAACGAAGCCTGTTGTTGTTGATATTTTTTGCTAACCAGGGTGAAGTTCTGTTCGGCAGAGCGTACTCCTTGACGGGTTGCCTGCCAGGCCGTATATGCAGCTTGCAATTGCTGCTGATGGTCGTTTACTTCCAGTTGAATCTGTTGTTCCAGAACATTGATTTGTTGTTCCAGTTGTTTACCTTTCAAAGCAAAACGTTGACGGCGGGCTCGGTTCTGAAAACCAGTGAACAAATCCCATTTCAGGGAAAAAGCTGCCATCCAATATTTTTGATTATCATCAAATTCGTATCCGAAGCCTTGGTAACCAACATCTAATACCGCTGCGATGCTAGGTAAACGTTGGTGCTGTTGCATTTTTAGTGCTTCTAGGGTTGCTTCTTTTATATTGGTAAGTTGTCGTAGTTCTTGGCGATTCAGTAAGGCTTGCTGAGTCTTGGTACTGTCTATCGAAAGATCAACAGGCAGGGCTTGCTGATCTTCTTCGGTTTCGATAGGAGTAGTGAGTGGCCGGTTCAAGAGAAAGTTAAAGTAATTGCGAGCGGCAATTACACTTTGCTGAGCCTCGGCCTGCTGTTGGGCTAGCTGACTTAGTTCAAACTCTGAGCGGTAAACTATCTCTTTGGTGGCTTTCTGGTTTTCTACCAGCTTCTTGTTCACTCGTAACACTTCTTTTAGCACAACCTCAGACTGGGCTAATACCTCTACTATCTGCTCGCTTTGTTGGTAGTTGAAATAAGTTACCTTGATATCCTTTACCAATTGGTTTTTAAAAGCTTCGCGATGGGCTTCTTGAGCCGTTAGTTCATGCTCTCGTATGTTCAGATTGTGATTAATATCCAGATTAAAAATAGGCTGGACAAGGTGTAGTCTGGTATTATGGAAGTTATTGGGCAGAAACTGCTCATTTACATTCTCTAGGTTTGAGGGAAAATCCGAGCTTCCTGTGAGTTGGTTCAATGAATTGTACACTGGATTCAACAAGTCGCCTACTGGAAAGTAGATAGACCTTCCACCTTCAGCCAGGGTATAATCCGATTGAAAGGAAACTGCTGGTAAAAATTGTCCTCGAGCTTCCTGTATGGCAGTCCAGCGCTGATCTACACTTAGGTTTTCCTGAACAAGCTGCAGATTATTCTCTAAGCCTTCGGCTACATAGGAATCTAGTAATGCGGATTCTGCAACGGGAGACTGAGCAATGCCTAAGCTTGGAGTGAAGAGAACAAGGATTAGGATAAATCGGGTCATGATTTATGTTCATTTAATAAATGACTAAAAGTTATTGAGTGGTAAATTTTTTTTAAAGAAATAGAGATCATTATGGTCATTCTTTTAATTATTGGTTGAAGAGTTATTTTCGCGAATGCAAAATTATCTGCAATCATCATGGTGCAGATAGTATAAACCCGGCAAATCGGAGAACATATCCGACAAGGAGGTATTACATATCCGACCGCTTATTAATTTTCCGACATGCGTAGATTGACATAGTCATTACATCAATATCCGCAGTGAAGCGATTGGAGTGATAGATTAGTTGGAGAGTAGTAGTAGATGCTCAGTATTTTGCTCAAGGGCTTCATTTAGGAGGTTAATACCTACCCAATGATCTTTCGAGTAAAGGCGTAGGCATGTTAGCCTCTATTGTAAACAGGAACTAAAGGTATGTTTAATAAGGAAAACCAATTGCGGAATAGTTTATCTGAATTCTAAGAAGACTTTTGAAATCAAACACTTTAAGGGAAAAGCACCAGAATAGAGTGCTTTTTCTCAAAATTCTGACCCAATGTTTAACTCTTCAGTTGCTTTAAAAACAGCTAAAGAACTGCTTGATTCAATGTTGGAAGGTAACCAAATAGATTAGAATTTGAGAACTATCAAGTAGCTGAATTTGCTCATAATTTGGATGAACTGAATCTTGATTTCGATGTAAAAAGAGGATCACAATCGCTAAAATAATGAGATGATTGTAAGGTGAGTTGAGAACAGCTAGTTTTAATTAGAATAATAGAGGTCAAGCTTATGGATTTTAGCTGTAATTTATCTAAATAGATGAGTCATATATTGTCAATGAGTAGCGGACTTTAACCTTAAGTATCAAATAAGACATTTAATATTGCCGGTCCCCAATATTCTTTAGTGAAAAAATAAGTCGCCATAACCAAAAAAGTAGTTGCAAAACACAAACCAGTAACAACTATTGCTTCAGCCCATCGACTGTTAATTATTTGTCTTCTATTTATGAAAAGCTCTGCCACAAAAAGGTTTGGCAAGTAAAAAAAGAAATCCATAAAATAATCGAATGGCCCAGTAAAGTTAGAGGTGTGCCATAACCTATCCGTAATCATAAACCAAAAACCGTATTCCATTCGGTAAAGCCATGATCCAATCGCAAGGGCAAATAATCGTATTGCCCAAGCCCGATGACTTTCAAAATTTCCTGTTCGTGCATATCTTATGGTATTAATTGCTGCAATAAATGTTAGCAAACCATAGCCTGCAAAGGCAATATCCATCCAAAAACCACCAATGGTTCCTTTAATAAAGATGAACACCAGCCCACCAGAAGCAGTAAAAAGAGAGGCTATAACATATACCCTTCCAACCCACCTGTGAAAAGTGGGAGACTTTAGCCTAACAGACTCAAGTAACTGAATACATCCCAGAATAAGAATAATGCCCCCTGCAGCAAAGTGCAATCCAATACCAACAGTTGCGCCTTTTGTTTGTGCATCATGTAAACCCGGCAATACTTCATTCCATTGTGCAGTATCTCCCTGTACTAAAGAAACGAAATAGAAGGCTAAAATATAAAGACCAAAAAGCAATGCACTTACCCAGACTGTGATTACCAGCAGCTTAAGCATAAATCGCAGTAACACACTCGACTTAAAATTTGAAATAACTTTATCCATAATCAAATTTTGCAAAGGTAGCCCTTTCTTAGTATAACAGATATTATTATTCCGCCAAATCCGATTAAAAATCCGACATTATAAGATGTTATGAGCTAAAAGTATTATAGCTTAATGGGGACTTTCAGCTAACTATTCAAGTATAATATCGGATTGGTTATCTTCATTTGACCTGCTATGGTCTTGAAGCACAGTGTCAGTTAAAAATAGCTAAAGCTTTCGAATATCAATTTTGAAGTAGGCTTTAAAAGCTTGTGGAGATTTCTTAAACTTCCAAGTAATAATTTGTATATAATGCTCGGAAAACTTATGGAAAAACAATAGATAATACTTTAGACAAATGAAAAAATAGATTCCAGATTACTGACTCTTCGTGGGCAGATAGGTGAGTGCTTTAAAAATCGTTACAAGTCTTAAACAGGCTGTTAATTAGGTGTAATAATCAATATGCAATTTTAGAAATAGGTACTATTATTTGAATTAAAAGAACACCCTCAACTGATAAATTTAAAGCTCTTCTTACAAAATACAACAAGCGTAACATCTTATGGAATGCTACGCTTGTTATACCGAACATTGTTTCAATATCGATTTTCTCAGTTAAGTATTTAAAATGTCAAAACACTGTAAGTAAGCAACTTATATAATGTTAGTTCGGGTACTTTTCTTTTTAAGCAGTTTATATGGGCTTTTCTTAAGAGAAATTATCAAGAAGTAATTTTCAATAAGATTTAAATGATCATTTTATTTTTCTTAGCTAATGCTACAGTCCTTTTTTTAATTTGATTTAAATTGTTTTTTAAAAGATCTAATTTCTCTTCTAATTCTTGAAGATTTACTTTTGGTTGGTAATTATTAGATAATTTTTGTTCTGAGTCCATAATTGGTTGTAGTTTTAACAATTGATTAATTTAGTAGTGATTGTGTTGGTAGTATTCTAAGTAAGTTGAATATCTGTTTAAATATTCGCTGTTGATATTTGAAGGAATTTTTTATTCTTTTTAGCTAACTCTTCACTTCTACTTTTCAATTTTTGTAGATTTTCCTTCATTATTTTCAATTTCTCTTCAAATGGGTTAATTCTATTTTTAGAGTCTTTTTTTGTAGATTCTTGTGATGTCATCAATTTTGCTTTAAATCAAACTTAGAATAGTTATATAGAAAAATGCAAATAATGATATGTTTTACTTAAGTTGGTGAAAGTGAGATGGTTGTGTTAATTTGTGAGAGATGATTCATCCTAATTTGGGAAAGGTGATCTTTATTTGGGATTCAAATTGTATTTTGCTAATATAAAATTGCCATATTTTGGCATTTTAACAGAAGGAATAAAAAAAAGAGAAGCATTTAAAAAAATACTTCTCTTTGTTATAAATGGTTTATGCTATCTAATTTTGGCAAATCAACTTTAGAGTTCATTGTTGTAGATTAAACCAATATAACCATCTATAAATTCCATTTTATTAGCAGATCAATTTATAATTCTCTTAATTAAGAATATGTTTGTTTATACCATTCAATGAGTCTCCCGGCAATACTGTAAGTACCCGGAGTATTTGGCATATCATCTGGTGAGAACCAACCTGCATCATCTAATTCTTGATCATGTAAAACAATTTCACCAGAATCCCACTCAGCGGTAAAACCAACCATCATTGAACTTGGAAATGGCCAGGGTTGACTTCCAAAATATTTTATGTTTTTGATTTTTACTCCAGCTTCTTCTTTTACTTCTCTAGCAACACATTGCTCAAACGTTTCGCCTATTTCAAGAAATCCTGCAAGTACACTATAAAATTTGCCTTTAAACCTTGCTGAGTGTCCTAAGAGAATTTTACCATCTTTTACAACAGCAACTATAATTGCTGGAGAAATAGTAGGGTAATAAGTTGTGGAGCAGTTAGGGCAAATAATTGCCAATTCATCAGGTTTATTTTGGGTAGGAGTACCACATTTTCCACAAAAGTGATGTGTAGTTGCCCAAGTAATGATCTGGTTTGCTCTACCAGCCATTAATAATTCTTCTTCTGTAATTTGACCAAATAAACTTCTTACATTTACAAATTCGAAATTTTCAAGTGCTTCAGGTACATCTCTTAATCCAATAATTTTACAATTTTTTTGATGTAATAAGCCTAAATGTTGTTGTTTGTGCTTAGCTTCTAGAAAGTGAGATGGCAACTCATTGAAAATATATTCGGCATTTTCATGGTTTTTATTAACCATTATTTTACCATCATAAAATACAATGTAAGATGTTTCTTTAATATTAATATCAGGTATAAAACCAGGTATAAATGTTAATTGATTTTTTTCTTTATCCATTATTAAAATTCAAGTCTAGTTTTGACAAAAGAACATCAAAAGATGGGAAATATACTCATTACTACAATTGTTATGTAATTTTGTGGAATCTAGGTATCAAATTTTTTAAACTGTGAAGGCTACCTCAAATAAAAAAAGTGTAGGAAGTTATCCCTTTGTAAATGTAATCTTTAGTATTTCTACTGCGCTATTTATGATTGGGCTATTTTTTTTATTGGTAATTATAGCCAGAAATATTTCTTCGGATCTTAAGAAAGGAATAGAAATACAAGTTTTTTTGAGAAAGGGACTAAACGAAGAAGAAATTAAAGTAATAGAGAAAGGACTTTCAGAAAAGAGTTACATAGACCAATCTGATGGCAAACCGAGAATACAATTTCTTTCTAAAGAAGACGCAGCTAAAACCTTAATAGAAGATACTGGAGAAGACTTTATTGAATTTTTGGGTGCTAATCCTTTACGAGATTCCTACATTATTAATCTAACAGAAGATTTTCAAAATAATGAAAGGTTAGAAGAAATTAAAAAAGATATTGAGAGCATTCCAGATATATATGAGGTGGCATATACCCAGAACCTAAAAAAAATGGTGGATGATATTAATGATAATATTCAGATTCTTGGGATGGTAATTAGTGTTTTTGTAATCATTTTGCTCTTTACAGTAGTGGTATTAATTAATAATGCAATAAAGCTGGCGCTATTCTCTCAAAGGTTTCTTATTAGAAGTATGCAATTAGTAGGAGCAACGCCATTTTTTATAAAAAAGCCATTTGTATTAAGAGCTACTTTGCATGGTGCTATAAGTGGTTTTTTAGCTACACTATTACTTTTAGGGATTTACTTACTCGCAATAGAAATTCTTCCAGATATAGAGCAATTTTTAAAACTTTGGGAAATAAGCCTAATTTTTATTGGCTTACTAGCTCTTGGTAGTATTATAGGTTATTTAAGTTCTTACTCTGCTGTAACCCGATATTTAAGAATGAGGCTTGATGAATTATATTAACAATCTTTAATGAAATGTGCCAGTAGTACTCTTAATTGAATTTAAATAATGATATTTAGACAAATTATGGCCTATACAAGGATTAGCAATTTTATATATGTACTTTAATTTTTTATAATTGCAATCGGTTTAATTAGCCGTTAATAGATAAAATTTACATGAAAGAAACAAATAGCAAAAGTCTCATTTTTACAAGTCACAATTATAAGCTGATGTTTATTGGTCTTGTAGTACTTTTTTCTGGCTTTTTAATAATGAGTCTTGACGGAGAAGAATTTGGTTTTGGATTTTTAGGGATAACCTTAGGGCCAATTGTAGTTTTAGCAGGTTTTGTAATACAATTTTTTGCAATATTGTCTAAAGGAAAAGACGAAAAGAAAGACGTAGAAAATACCGATAAGAAGTAAGCCAAATACTTCTTTTTTTATGTTTTTTAATTACTTTATTGAATCCATACATCTCACTTATACTAAAAGCAAACTTAAATCACCTACAGCAATTTTTTAAGCGATGAGCATCATTGACGCAATCATATTAGGAATAATTCAAGGATTAACGGAATTTTTACCAGTAAGTAGTAGCGGACATTTAGAACTAGGAAAAGCTATACTCGGCCAAGAATTAGAAGCAGGTTTACTATTTTCGGTTGTATTACACGCTGCAACAGCATTAAGTACTATCGTAATTTTTTGGAAAGATATATATGAAGTTATTGGTGGATTGTTTGCCTTTAAATGGAATGAGTCTTGGCAGTTTGCTGTAAAGATTATTATCTCAATGGTTCCTGTTTTTTTTGTAGGTGTTTTCCTCAAAGATGAAATAGAGTTATTGTTTGGCGGACAGATTCTTTTAGTTGGTTCAATGCTGGTTTTAACAGGATTTTTATTGCTGTTAACCAACTATTTTGGAAATAAAGAAGGAGAGGATGTGAATTTTTTCCAGGCTTTATTAATTGGAGTTTCGCAAGCAATTGCTGTTTTACCAGGTATATCAAGATCTGGGGCTACTATTTCTACTGCATTAATTTTAGGTGTAGGTAAAGCACAAGCAGCTAGGTTTTCCTTTTTAATGGTATTGGTACCAATTTTAGGAGCTACAATTCTAGAATTAAAAGACTATTTTGAAGCTACAGAGGCTACTCAAACAGTAGGTGTAACAGCGCTTGTTGCAGGTTTTGTTGTTGCTTTTTTAACTGGTCTGGTAGCATGTACATGGATGATTAATTTGGTGAAGAAAGGTAAACTTGCTTACTTTGCCATTTATTGTTTCATCGTAGGTGCAATAGCGATCATCTACACACTAATCTGATTTATTTTTGACTGAAGATAAGTTATATAATCAAGCTTTTGATTTTGCAGCTGGAGAGGTCTTGTTAATTGACAAACCGTATGAATGGACATCTTTTGATGTTGTAAAAAAAATCAGAAATGCCATTAAAATAAAGAAGGTTGGCCATGCGGGTACGCTTGATCCACTGGCAACTGGTTTATTAATTGTTTGTACTGGTAAGAAAACTAAGACTATCAATCAAATTCAAGATCAGGAAAAAGTTTATACGGGTAAAATGGTTTTAGGTAAAACTACACCTTCATTTGACCTAGAAACTGAAATTCAAGATGTAGCCGATGTTGATGATCTTACAGACGAGCAAATTCATAATGCTTGTGGAAATTTCATTGGTGAAATAGATCAAATTCCTCCACTTTTTTCTGCGATAAAGGTTCAGGGAAAAAGAGCATATACTCATGCTCGAAATAACGAAAAGGTTGAACTAAAATCTAGAAAAATACATATATATAGTTTTGAGATTAAAGAGATAAATTTGCCAGAAGTATCTTTTTATGTAAAATGCTCAAAAGGAACATATATAAGAAGTCTGACTAGAGATTTTGGTGAATTACTAGGAAAAGGTGCATATCTCTCTGAACTTAGAAGAACTCATATTGGTGATTATAAAGTTGAAGATGCTTACCAGCTAGATGATTTTATCAAGTATCTGAAGAAATAGATACAAACTATGGAAGTACATTATGGTGTTGAGACCTTTAAAAATAAAGCCAAATCAATAGTTACCAGTGGAACTTTTGATGGGCTACACTTCGGACATCAAAAAATCTTAACAAGGTTAATAGAGTTGGCTAAAACTGAACAAGGTGAGAGTGTGGTGCTTACCTTTTGGCCACATCCAAGATTAGTTTTAAAGAAAGATTATACCATTAAGTTGCTTTCTACACTAGAGGAGAAAATTAAGCTTTTCCATAAGTTTGATATAGATCATTTAGTTATTATCCCCTTCAATAAGTCTTTTTCTAAGCTAAGTTCTTTAGAGTTTATCCAACAAATTCTGATGGATGCTGTTGGTACAAAAAAACTAGTAATAGGCTACGATCATCGCTTCGGAAAGAATAGAGAAGGAGGGTTTGAATATCTTCAAGCAAATGCAACAAAATTTGGATTTGAGGTGGAAGAGATTTCTAAACAGGAAATTGATGAGATTGCAGTAAGCTCCACAAAAATTAGAAATGCTTTAAATAATGGCGAGATAGGTACAGCAAATCATTATTTGGGTAGAAAATATGAGTTAACTGGAAAAGTAGTTCATGGGAAAAAATTGGGTAGAACTATTGGGTTTCCAACAGCAAATATCGAAGTTCCTTCAGAAAACAAGCTAATTCCCAAAGATGGTATTTATGCAGTGGATGTGATAGTTGATAACATAGTTTATCAAGGAATGCTTAATATCGGTTTTAATCCGACTGTAGATGATAGTGGCAGCAGGTTTATTGAAGTAAATATTTTTGAATTTGATAGTGATATTTATGGAGAAGAAATCACTATTTTATTTTGTAAATATTTAAGAGAAGAAGAAAAATTCGATAGTGTAGAAACTTTGAAACAACAATTAAAAAAAGACCAGATAGATGCTTTAGCATACTTTTCCGGTCTTTAATTATTCTTTTAATATTTAGATTCTAGTCTAATATTCATTAACTAGAGTAATGTCACCCCATTTGTGTGGAGACTCATTTTGAGCATTGTCTTTAAATTTAACAAATACTCTTTTTAAACCTTCACCAGGATTTACATCCCATTCTTTAGTAGGAGTGTAAGGTTCCCAAATAGCTCCTTCAAATTTTGGATCATTAGAAACTTTCATGAAGTCAGCTTCTCTTGCTTTGATGTCTAATGTTACTCTGGTAGACTTTGTTGTTGTTTGTCCACCATTTATTCTAACATATTGTGCTATTGGAGGTTGAGTGTCTAGTCTGATTTTGGCACTTGCTACAGCAGACTCGTTATTAGCTTCATCTCTAAACTTAACATATATAACCTTAGTACCATCACCACCAATTAATGTCCAGTTGATGTTCTCAGTGTAAGGCTGCCATTTTGCAGTTTTGAAATGACTACTATTACTTATCATCATTTCTATTGCTCCTTCTGCTTTTAATTCTAGTTCAACATTATTAGTCTTATCATTTGTATAGTCTAAGCCTCCACCATTGATAATTACTTCTTCTCCTACAGGTTCCTGTCTGTCCAAAGTGATACTTGCTACTATTGGAGTAGTTTCATTATCGGCTTTATCTTTAAATTTGACATATACCTTTTTGTCTCCATCTTCACTACTTTCTAATGGCCAATTTTGATAAATACCTTTGTAAGGAATCCAGTCAGAACCTTCAAAGTTTTGGTTATTACTTACCATCATATAAGCTGCTTCAACGGCATAAAGGTCAAGTGTAACAAATGCACTAACATTTGTACAGAACTTAGCTCCGCGATCAATTGAAATTCTACCTTGTTTTGGTGCTTGTCTATCGACACCAATTCTAGCAAAAGCTGTTTTAGATATATTACCGATTTCGTCTTTAAACTGAACATAGACTGTTTTTAATCCATCAGGACCTATTAATGTCCATTCAGCAGACTCACTGTAAGGGATCCAGTTTGATTCTGATCCATCAGGTTCTTTGAAATCAAATCTGTTACTTAATCTCATTAAAGAAACATCTTCTGCATAAAGTTTAAGCTTAACTTTTTTATTAGTGTTATTTGTGATTTTGTCGCCAGCATTAATTTCTACAGTACCTTCTTTTGGAGGTGTTCTGTCTAATAAAATTGAATCACCATATGCTTGTGAAATATTTCCAGCAATGTCTTTAAACCTCACAAAGATTTGTTTATCCCCATCACTTCCTGCTAATACCCAACTAAAGTTAAGATTTGAATAAGCTTGCCATCTTGAATTTTTAAAATCATCTGAATTTCCAAGTTGCATTAATTCTGCATCTTTCGCTTTTACTTTAACCAAAACAACTTTATCAGGATGATTTGTAGTTTCTAAACCTTTATCAACTAGTATACTTCCTGCAGTAGGAGGTTGTCTATCTAAGATAATTTCGTCACTAGTTATTTCAGATTCGTTTCCTGCTTTATCTTTATATTTAACTAATACTGTTTTTATACCATCTTTATCACTCAGTTGCCAGTTAATATCAGTGTTATAGTTTTGCCAAGTACTATTACTAAATGTAGGATCATTACTTACCATCATAAATTGTGCACCTCTTGCAAAGAGCTGTAACTTTACATTCCTATCTGTATCAATACAGAACTCAGTATTATTGTCTATAATGATTCTACAATCGACTGGTGCTTGAGTATCTACTTTTGCTTGATCAAATGCAACTTCTGATATGTTCCCTGCTCTATCTCTAAACTTGACGAATACACTTCTATCTCCATCATTATTTCCTCCAAGCTCCCAGTTGTCTACTTTTGACTTGTACTTTTCCCATCTAGCCCCATAAAATGAGCTTATATTACTGATCATCATATAATCAGCACTATCAGCATTTATCTGAAGGTTAACAACTTTAGCATCATTACTAATAATAGAGTGACCTGCAATACTATCAAACACAGCATTTTCAGTAACCATTCTAATAAAAGGATTAGTAGGTGCTGTTTTATCTAAAATAATTTCATCAGAATATATTTCAGATTCGTTGCCGGCTTCATCTCTAAATTTCACAAATATATTTTTTACACCATCTGTATCTTCAACAATCCAACTAGGTACAGCAGATGAATAGCCAACCCATTTACCATTTTTGAATGTGCTATCATTATCAATAATCATTTCTTTAGCATCAGTTGCCAAAATTTTCAAATGAACATCATTGAATTTTCTAGTATACTTACTGCCATTATTGATTAAAATAAGCCCATTTGCAGGTGGTTTAGTGTCAACTAAGATATCGTCATGAGCGATTACAGATTGATTTCCAACATCGTCTCTAAACTTAATATAAATGTCTTTTTTACCATCTCCTGCAGATATTTCCCACTCTAGATCCTTTGTGTATGGTATCCATCCTTCACCACCTCTTATAATCATTTCAGACGCGCCTTCTGCATCAATTTTTAATTTTATTTTTTGCTTATTGGTATATTTATCTCCATTTTCAATTACAACTTTGCAATTAACTGGAGGAGTCATATCAAAGTGAATATCATCAGTAGCAACTTCAGATATATTACCTGCTTTATCAATAAATTTGACAAAAACAGTCTTTTTACCCTCCATAGCTGTAATTTTCCAAGCTTTTATTTCAGTTTGATATGGAACCCAAGGAGCACTTAAAAAGTCAGTTCTATTACTAACCTGCATTTTAACGGCATCAATTGCACTAATTTCAAGAGAAACTATTTTAGCTCTATTATTGGTATAGTCTTTCCCTCCATTAATTAGAACACTTGGCTCTTGTGGAGCTGTTCTATCTAATTCTATGGTAGCAGTAACTGTTTCAGAAATGTTACCGTCAGCATCTCTAAATTTCGCATAAATAGTTTTAACCCCATCTTCACCTGTTAAGCGCCAGTAAGGTTTTCTGGTCTCGTATTTTTCCCATCTAGCCCCTGTATAACTACCGTTATTGCTGAGCATCATTTCCACTGCTCCCCTCGCTTCTATTACTAGAGATACTTTCTTTTCAGGATTATTCGTAACAGTCTTACCGTCATCTATTGTAATTATACCTGTTAGTCCAGTAGTTTGGGAATAAAGTTGCAATGTGCAGGCCGTGAAAAGCAGTATAAGAAAACTTTTAATCTTTACCATTGCCTAGTAATTGTGTTTTTCAAATTTTTTAATATTGATAATAAGTTGGTAGTTCAGAAGGATTATCAGGTTAATCAATAGTTATAAAACAGACTCCATGTTGCTTAATTGTATTTTTTAGTAATATTCTAACATCCGATATGGATTTATATTATTTAGTATTATTAGCAATTATCATATCGTCTGATGGAGATAAACCATGTAAATTTTGATCCTTCTTTTAATGTTTTTTGAATTTAACCTTTGTTATTTCAATGTTTTCAGGAGTTTGTGTTCTCTCAGATAGCTTTTCATTCTTTATTTATTAGAGTTCGTATAAGTAACTCCATAATTATCCTCATGTATGTTTTCGATAACAATTGTTTAAAACCTATTTTTTTGATTTTATCAGAACTAGGTAATACTTTAAAAAAGGGGAGATTTACTTACTATAGTGTGATTCTAAGAAAATATAATATGGGATTTTAAAATGTAAGTTTAAACTCAGTTCTTTCATTTAGGTTAGAATGTACTGTTAGAGAGCCTTTATGGAGTTGCATAATTTGTCTGGAAAGACTCAGCCCGATGCCTGAACCATCTTTTTTTGTAGTGTAGAATGGAATGAAAATTTGGTCTATAGCTTCTGGAATTATACCAGGGCCATTATCTATCACTAAAATAGTTACATGTTGGTTTTCATCAACTTTACTTATTAGTTGAACTGTAGGATTTTCTTTACCATTAACTGCCTGAGCAGCATTTTTAATTAAGTTGATTAAAACCATTTCTATTAATTCTGGATCAATAGAAACCTTAATACCAGGTTGATCGATATGATAATCGAATTGAATTTGCTTCTGTTTTAAATCATTTCTTAATAATTGGACTATGTTTTCAATTAAATCTTTAACAGAAACTAGTTTAAACTTAGGTTTTGGTATATGTGTAAATTCTTTATAGGCATTAATAAATTTTATTAGTCCTTTACTACGTCTGTCTATTGTTGATAATGCTTCTCTAATATCATCAACTATTTCATTATTAATCTCTACAAATTCTTGATCTTGGTAATTTTCTGGAAGTTCTTCTTCAAAAATATCGTTAAGTGTCGATACAAGTGAAGAGATAGGAGCGATGGAATTCATTATTTCGTGGCGAAGCACGCTGGTAAGATTCTGCCAAGCTTCTAACTCTTTTTGTTGTAGCTCGTTTTGAATATTTTGAAGCGAAATTAATTTAAAACTTTTTCCTCTTAACCTAATCTCTGTTGCTTGTATAGCCAGTTGTTTTTCATTATTTCTAAATAGAGAACTTCCACCAGGAACTAAATCTCTAATTATCTCTGTAAGTTCGGGGTGCATATCTGCCAGCTCATTCAGAGTAAGAATATTACTTATAAATAAAAGTCTACATGCAGCTGGATTCAATAATTCTATTTTTCCATCAGTATCGAAAGAGATGAGTCCAATACCAACATGCTTTACTACAGTATTGAGGTATTGCAAATGCTCTTCTTTTTCAGAGCGAGCTTCTCTAAAAGCT
Source organism: Chondrinema litorale (assembly GCF_026250525.1). Classification (GTDB taxonomy): domain Bacteria; phylum Bacteroidota; class Bacteroidia; order Cytophagales; family Flammeovirgaceae; genus Chondrinema; species Chondrinema litorale. Next base: position 566,512 of record NZ_CP111043.1, on the reverse strand, counting down.
TCTAAAACTTCGTTAAATGCATCGTTAAGCTCTCTAAAACTTTTACCCAAACGGTTATCTGCTGCAAAACCAGAAGCAAAATCTGAGTATTTAATATATTCAAGAAATCTCGTAAGTTTTCTGTTAGTGTTTTCTACATAATAATATAGGTTATGTATTTGGTAGATAATAAGTAGAGCTATAAGGGTTGCACTCAATTGTTTATCTTGTTGAAACCACAAAATCACAAATATTGCTACACTAACAGCCAAGAGGATAACCCGAAAAAAAATTCCTAGCCTGAAATTCTTAAAGTTCATATTTTTCTAATCTCCTGTAAAGTGAAGAACGTGTAAGTCCTAATTCATTCGCCGCTTTACTAATATTTCCATTATGCTTTTGTAAGACTTTTCGAATCAAAATCTTTTCAACTTTCTCTAAATCGTAGTTTTCCAGATTTAATTCTTCACTTCCTTTATCTTGCTGTTTTTGTAATGTGGTTCCACTAAAGAAAAACTGATCTGCATCTAAAACAGGACCTTGGCTCATAATTACGGCTCTTTCCATTGCATGTTGCAATTCCCTAATATTTCCTGGCCAATGGTATTTTTGCATCCTTTTAATTAAAGATGGACTAATTGATCTTACATGTTTACCGTATTTTTTTACATAAAAACTAAGAAAATGTTCTGCTAATAGTGGGATGTCCTCAATTCTTTCTCTGAGTGGTGGTAAGTTTATTTCAATGGTATTTATACGATATAGCAAATCTTGTCTAAACCTATTGTCTTTCACCATTTCATATAAATGCATATTGGTGGCACAGATTAACCTAATATCAATAGCTTTTGGTTTGTTAGAGCCAACTCGTGTTACAGTTCTGCTTTGTAAAACAGTTAGTAATTTTGCTTGTAGGGGTAGAGATAAATTTCCAATTTCATCTAAAAAGATTGTTCCACCAGATGCTGTTTCGAACCTACCTGCTCTTTCTTCACGTGCATCTGTAAAAGCTCCTTTAACATGACCAAATAGCTCACTTTCAAACAGGGGTTCACTTACTGCGCCTAAATCTACACTCATAAAAATTTCATCAGCTCTTGCAGATTGTCTGTGTAATGCTCTGGCTATTAGCTCTTTACCGGTTCCATTCTCACCTAAAATTAAAACATTAGCATCAGTTTTAGCAACAAGTTCTATTGTTTCAAATATCTTTATCATTGAAGAGCTCTGCCCTATAATATCTTGAAACTTGCTGTTTATATCTGTATTAAGTTGTTTATGTTTGTCTTTTAGCTGATTTAATTCCATACGCGACTCTCTCAGTTTGATAGCAGAAGAAAGAGTTGCCAGTAATTTTTCATTTTCCCACGGCTTAAGTACGAAGTCAGTTGCACCTTCTTTAATAGCTCTTACAGCTGTTTCTACACCTCCGTAAGCAGTAATTAAGACTACAACCGCCGATGGATCTATTTCAAGAATTTTGTCTAACCAGTAAAATCCCTCATGTCCACTACTAACATCTTTAGTGAAATTCATATCTAGTAGAATCACATCATAAGATTCATTATTAAGAAGATCTGGGATATTTTCGGGATCTTTTTCAACATCAACCTGTAAAAAATGTCTTTTTAAATATAGCTTGGCAGCTTTTAAAACATCTTCATTATCATCTACTATTAATATTTTTCCTGCTTTGTTTACTTTTTTACCCATCGTTCAGTCTGAAAATTACTTCAATTTTATTAAATTAAAGTATATGAAAATTAAATAATCCGCTATTTAAAGCTGTATTTACTGGTTGGCTTAAAGAAATAAATTAAAGCTTATTTTGTCAAATATTTTTACAGGATTGGTTCAGATTCTTTTAAGTCCCAATCTTTTAGTAATTCTTCAAATATCAATACCATAATTGTAAAAAACATTTTTTATGGATTTTTATAGTGGTCGCTGGCGGACATTTTTATCCGCTAACGAGCATATGAAAAATTGAAAATGTGCGATATAATTCGCTGGAGGCCGATTTTTGGTGATGGCACACTTGTTGGCAATTAATAGACCATAATGCTATTCAAAATAAAAATTTGTAATATATAATCTAATGGATAGAAAGATAAAAAAGAAAAAATGGACAGTAAAAAGAATTATCACTGTAAGTTTTGGTGTAGTGGTAGTTTCGGGCATTTTATACAGTTTCATTTTTGCTGATCGAAGATCTAAATTGAATGTTGATAAGGATAAGATTACTATTTCAACCGTAAAATATGGTTCTTATCAAGATTTTATTCCTCAAACAGGTACAGTTCTGCCAATAGAAACCCGCTATTTAGATATTATTAGAGGCGGAACAATTAGAAAGATTGTAAAAGAATCTGGTGCAATTGTAGAAAAGGGAGATACTATCCTTTTATTGGCTAATGATCAACTTGAAAGAGAGGTTATGACTCAAGAAACTTCGTTGTATGAACAGCTTAATATTGGCCGCCAAACCCAACTTCAACTAGAAACTAACTCATTAAACTTAGAGTCTCAATTAGCTGCCATAGATAATGAAATAGCATTAGGTAAACCACAGTATGAAAGATATAAAAAATTGTATGAGCAAGGTATGGTTTCTCAAAGAGAGTTTGAAGAAGTAGAAAAACCATATTTATATAATCTTAGGTTAAGAGAGCTACAGTATTCATCCTTCAAAAAGGACTCACTTAACAAAGAATATAGAAGAAATCAGCAAGAGATGATTAACAGACGTATGGCTAAAAGTTTAGATGCTGTAGGTAATATTCTTGATAACTTAATTATTCGTGCACCAATTGATGGGCAGTTAGCTACACCAGATTTAGAGCTTGGCCAAAATGTTTCTCAGGGTGAGCGTGTAGGTCAAGTTGATGTTCTCGATAACTTTAAAGTAAGAGTAAGTATAGATGAGCTTTACCTACCAAGAATTGAAAAAGGCTTAATCGGTAGGTTCGATTATACAGGTAAGACCTATACTTTAAAAATTACTAAGATTTTTCCAAATATAGAAGAAGGCCGTTTTCAAGTTGATATGGAATTTGTTGGTGAAACTCCTCAAGGAATTAAAAGAGGTTATTCTCCTAGAATTAAGATCGATTTAGGTAATCCTGCTCAAGCTACATTACTTCCAGTTGGTGGTTTCTATTCTAGCACAGGTGGCAACTGGGTGTATGTTGTTGATGAATCTGGCAGTAAAGCTGTGAAAAAGAATATCAGAATAGGTAGAAAAAATACGGACTATTTCGAAATCTTAGATGGTTTGCAAGAAGGAGAAAGAGTTATCACTTCATCTTACGATAACTTCGGAGACAACGAAGTACTAGTATTAAAAGAATAGTTTAGCGCCCGTTTATAACTAAATAAATACACTCAAATAATTTTATCTGGACTGATAATACATAAAAAATTAACTTAAACTGTAACCAGTTTTTTGTTCCTAGTGTCAAAAAAATAAAATAATTACTATAAAGAAATTTACTCCACTTTAAAATTTATTATATGTCTAACTCGATTATCCGTACTAAAAGCCTGAAAAAGATGTACACGACAGAGGAGATAGAAACTACTGCTCTTAATAGTGTAAATATGGAAATTAAAACTGGTGAGTTTGTTGCCATTATGGGGCCTTCAGGTTGTGGTAAATCAACTTTGCTTAACATTATGGGGCTACTCGATAACCCAACTTCTGGTGAATATTGGTTTTTAGATAAAGAAGTTTCTAGCTTTTCTGAAAGACAAAGATCTGAGTTAAGAAAAGGTAAAATCGGATTTATTTTCCAAAGTTTTAATCTTATTGATGAGCTTACAGTATTCGAAAATGTAGAACTTCCATTACTCTACTTAAAAGTTCCTGCAAAAGAAAGAAAAGAAAAAGCGGAGAAAGTGTTGGAGCAAATGAATATAATGAATAGAAGGAATCACTTCCCTCAACAATTATCAGGTGGACAGCAACAAAGAGTTGCAATTGCTAGAGCTGTAATTGCAAATCCTCCTCTTATATTAGCGGATGAGCCAACTGGTAATCTTGACTCTGCGCACGGTGAAGAAGTGATGAATTTATTAACTGATTTAAATAAAGCAGGTACTACTATTGTAATGGTAACTCACTCACCTCACGACTCAAATTTTGCACATAGAGTTATTCACTTATTCGATGGTCAGGTAGTTACAGAAAATATTAAAGAACAATTTCATGTGTAACTAGTTTATACATATAAGTAAATATGGGGGCCGGTATTTACCGGCTTTTTTTTGTTATTAACTATTATTTTTGAAAAAAATTCACCAATATGGTTGATAACCTTTATTTTTGCTTTAAATAAAGTGAAGATTGATTTTGAGACATTATTAAAGTATATTGTAAATCATAATTAATCTGACAAATAATTAGCTCATTTTTTATTATTTTAATAATTAATAAAAATGATGATAGTGATAAACATACTTCAAAACTTTCTAGGCAAACTTAATGGTTCTTCTGAGCAATATGAAGCATCCACTGGATTTTCATATTCTGTAAAAGTACAAAAACCTGAAACTGGAAGACGCTTTGTAATTTCTGACATCCACGGATGTTACCATTCATTTAAGCAGCTTTTAAAAACAATTAATTTACAGAAAGAAGATCAACTATTCCTGTTGGGTGACTACATAGATAGAGGCCCTAATAGCAGTGGAGTACTTAATCTGGTAATTAAGTTGATTCAATCAGGCTTTCAGGTTTTTCCTCTAAGAGGAAATCACGAACAGATGTTATTAGATCTTGAAGGACAAGATGAAGAAGTAATTCATTGGTCTTTATCAAGAAATAATGCAATCGACCTACTTGAGTCTCAAGGTAAAATTAGACAGACTTATCTTGAATTTTGTAGCAGATTGCCATATATATACGACTTAGGCGATTATTATTTGGTACATGCGGGAATTAACTTTAATTCGCGCAAGCCATTTAAAAATTACGAAGATATGCTGTGGATCAGAGACTTCGAAGTAAAAGAGAAGTTACTGCAAGGCAAGCAAATTGTGCATGGACATACTCCGATTGAACTTACATACATTAAAAATGCTGTAAAAAATAAATCTAGTGTAATACCGCTTGATAACGGTTGCGTTTTTTCAGGTGAGTATGCTGGTTTAGGCAAATTACTTTGTTTAGAGCTAAACTCTGGAGAAATTTACGAGCAAACTAATATTGATGTAGTTGAGAAAGAAAAAGTTGCAAGTTAAATAACATTGCAAAAAAAGTTTTAAAAGAATCCCTGAACATTTATTTGTTTTGGGATTTTTTGTTTTAAGTGAAGCTTGAGGGATTCGAACCCACGACCTCTGCCCTGTCAAGGCAGCGCTCTAAACCAGCTGAGCTAAAGCTCCATAAAGCCTCTGAAAGTACAAATAATTTTCTGATAACTTTATCTAGTTAAATAAGATTATTTTTAAAGAATTAATTGAATTTAAAACTTGATTCTAATTATACTTTTTAAATATATTTTTTCATATTTTTTGAAATAAAGCAATTTTGTATTTAATACAGAAGCGGAAAATATTAAATGACTGACATCAAAAAGATACTGTATCAATACTGGAATTATACTTCCTTCAGGCCTATGCAGGAAGATATTATTCATGCAGTATTAGATAATAAAGATACACTTGCACTACTGCCTACAGGAGGTGGAAAATCGATTTGTTTTCAGGTGCCAGCTTTGGTGAAAGAAGGCGTTTGTATAGTTGTTTCTCCTCTAATTGCATTAATGAAAGATCAAGTATTTCAACTTGAAAGCAGGGGAATACAGGCTAAAGCTATCTATTCAGGAATGAGTCAGAAAGAAATAGACATTACACTAGATAATGCTATTTATGGCAATGTGAAATTTCTATATGTTTCTCCTGAACGCCTTAAAACAGATATTTTTCTTGCCAGAGCAACCAAAATGAATATCAGCTTATTGGCAATAGATGAGGCACATTGTATTTCACAATGGGGATATGACTTTAGACCTCCATATCTTGAAATAACCCATTTCAGGAGAATGATTCCTGAAATACCTTGTATTGCTTTAACCGCGACAGCAACAGAAGAGGTAAGAGAAGATATACAGGAGAAGTTAAATTTTGGGAGTGATGCAGCTTTTTTCCAAAAGAGTTTTGCCAGAAATAATCTTTCTTATTCTGTTTATTATGAAGAAAATAAAGAAAAGAGAATGCTTGATATTCTCTCAAAAGTGAAAGGAAGCGCGATTGTTTATGTGAGAAGTAGAAAGCGAACAAAGCAATATGCAGATTATTTGTCCTCACGAAATATTAATGCAAGTTATTACCATGCTGGCTTAAGTAATGAAGAGCGAGCTAAAAGACAAGATGACTGGATTCATAATAGAAAGAGGGTGATTGTAGCGACCAATGCTTTTGGAATGGGGATTGACAAACCAGATGTTAGGTTAGTAATACATCTTGACCTACCAGATAATTTGGAAGCGTATTATCAGGAAGCGGGAAGAGCAGGACGTGACGAAAAGAAAGCTTATGCAGTAGTTCTTTATAATAAGAATGATTTACTCCAACTGAAAGATAATATTGAGATCTCTCATCCATCAGCAGATACAATCAAAAAGGTTTATCAGGCACTATCAAATTATTTAAAAATTGCAGTTGGAAGTGGCTATATGGAAAGTTACGATTTCGATCTGGAAGATTTTGTAAAGACTTTTCAATTAGGCTATTTGGAAACATACCATGCGCTTAAGAAGCTCGAAGAACAAAATTTTATCCAGTTTAATGAGTCTTTTTATTCTCCCTCACGCTTAAGAATTCTATTTAATCATGAGAAATTGTATGAGTTTCAAGTCGCTAACAAAAATGCAGATAAGTTGATAAAAATGCTTTTACGTGTATATGGAGGCGAATTGCTCAATAATTTTATCAATATCAATGAAAAGAAATTAGCTGAATTGATGAAAATGAATACGTTCACCATTCAGAAAAATTTAGAAGCTTTAAATGATGTAGGAGTAATTGCTTATGAGCAAAGAAAAGATATACCGCAACTACTATTTTTAACTGAACGCTTTCTAGCAAATCAACTACCTGTAAATAAGAAATTACTCGACGATAGAAAAAAATCTTATGCAAACAAAGTAGAAGCTGTAATTAATTATGTAGAAGATAAAGAAACCTGTAACACAGCAATTCTTTTAAGGTATTTTGGCGAATTTACCCGAAAAGAATGCGGCATTTGTGGTAACTGCATTGCTAAAAAAAGGAAGAGTAAATCTGTTGATTCAGCACTTCCAGATTTATTAATTAACACACTAAAAAAAGATTTGCTAACACCAGAAGAGTTGGTAGATAAATTGGGTAGAAATAGAAAAGATGAAATATTAAATACAGTGAAAATACTGCTCGATAACAATGAGGTGTATTATACAGAAACAGGCAGGTTAAAACCTGCCTGATTGGTAAATTATTTTATATCAAATTTAAAGAAGCTTTTATCTTCAATAAATCCTTCTAGTGTATCTCCGATTTGTACTGGGCCAACGCCTTCTGGTGTTCCGGTGAAAATAATGTCTCCTTGCTTTAGTGTAATAAACTTAGAGATGTAAACAATGATTTCGTCGAAACTAAAGAGCATCAATTTGGTGTTGCCCTGTTGTTTAACTTCATCGTTCACTTTTAAGCTGAAATTTAAATCTTTGAGATCTTTGAACTCTTCAATTGGAACAAACTCAGAAATTGGAGCAGAACCATTAAAGCCTTTTGCTAGAGCCCAAGGTAGTCTTTTTTCTTTAGCCTTGCTTTGTAAGTCTCTAGCAGTGAAGTCGATACCTAATCCTATTGCATCATAATATTTATGTGCAAATTTTGGAGAAATGCTTTTGCCTTCTTTACACACTCGAAGCAAAATCTCTACTTCGTGGTGGATATCAGTCGAAAACTCAGGGTAGTAAAAAGGAGCATTGTTTTTTAATATCGCCGTATCTGGCTTAGTAAAAATTACTGGCTCATCTGGTTTTTCGTTGTTTAGTTCTTCGATATGTGCGGCGTAGTTTCTACCAATTGCAATAATTTTCATTGGAACAATTCTTTAATTTATTTTGAATTTGATAAGCGAAATTTCATTTTTGAACATTCTAAGTATAGCAAATATAGAAGCTTTTCCTAAGCTACACTATTTATGTTGATCTTGTAAAAACAGTTACAAAATTTTTTAAACAAAGGGTTAAACTATCCTTCAAAACAATTTTTTTAGGTTTCATTAGAAATCAGATTATGCAAAAGCCAGTCAAATTTTCTATTAGCTCATCAATACAACTTGCATTTGTTTTGGTACTGAACTTCTGCATTTTAATTTCAAACAAAGCACATTCGCAAAAACTGAAATACGAGGAAGTTAATCAGGTTTTACAAGGTGACGATAAAAAAGCAGCAAAAAACTACCTACATCAATTTATAGAAGCAAATCCCAAACATGCTTTGGCTATGTATCAGTTGGGCTTATTACTAGAAGAAGAGCTCAAGGCAATTGATGTTTTCAATCAGGTAGATTTTGAAAGAAAATATAAATCTACACTCAATCTTTATCAAGTGGCTGAAGCCATGGCTACAAAAACTGAAGCCAGAAAGAATAAATCTTATTATCAAAGAATATTTCAGTCTAGAAAAGTAAGTGCAAGTGCATTAAAATTTCACTACCATCAAAAAGTAGAGCAGTTACAAAACTACTATTTGCAGGCAGAAGCTGTTTGGGAGAAAACGCAACTTGTTAAGCATTACTATTTACAACAAGAATCTAAATACGATACGTTGGTTCATCAGTTTTCAGAGTTTTCTGATATGTATTTTTCAACAGACGACTGGCTTATAAATTCACTAAATGAGCTGATTAGTTTTTCAGATAATATGCATGTGAACATTAAGCATATTAATGAGTTGATGGACAAGCATTTTCCCGGTTCAGCAAAGAGAGCTTTTATATTTAAGAAGTTTGTAGCTTTTAATGCACAAAAAGTAGCCACATCATCTTTTAGCGACAGCCGAGTAAATATGTATGATTATGGTGAGTGGGCTAAAACTATAATGCATACAATTAGAGAAGAAATTTTTCCATTGAGAAAAGATATACTCGAAGCCGATGCAAGGCTAACAGCCATTATCAATAAGTACTATATGGATAATGCTGTATTGAGCAATTTAGATCATTACGATGCTTCACCTCTTATTTTTAAGTTATTTAAAATAGACGGTAATTCTCTGGCTGCCAAGGTTTTAATGTATAAAAAACTAAAAGCAGACTACTTGTCTAAAATCATGGAGAATGAATTTGATTTTACTTCTGATAGTGGTAAAGTGATAAAAAATGTAATTGAAAGTAGCAGAGAAGTATTAAAAAATATACAAGTTACTGATGAAGGTTATAACAACTACAAATCTTATTTTACCAAAGTATATGAAGGTAAAGCAGAGCTTGTTCAATTTTTGCTAAGCGAAGAGATTTTTTGGGATAGTGAGTATCAAAGTTTAAAAGCAGGTGCAATTGCAGGTAAAGGGAGAAAGCAACCTTTGTTTAGTGGTGCATTTGAAGATTCTCAATCTGAGTCGATTTCAAACATGAATAATCAGATTAGTTTAGGTGAAACAAAAATTAATCTGGGGTTAAAGTTTGCTAGTAAAGACTCTCTTGTTTCATATGGAAATTATCAGGTATCGGAGACACTTCCTCTAGAAAATGAAAGGGTAATTGCCATGGGGAATGCACCTTCGGAGTTTTCTGGTAAAAAAGATGTATTTGTGGCTAAGCTAGATAAAAAAGAGAATGTTTACTGGCTTAGAAAATTTATGCATTTGGAGGGAGCTGTACCTTGTAATCTGGAAATTAACAACATGATTACAGATAATCAGCAGAGAGTTTTCATTTTGTTAAAAGCGATAAATGGCAACAAGGTTTATTATCGCTTTGTGGGTTTAAGTAAAGATGGCAACCTAATCTTCGACGAAGATTTAGAAGATGGTTTTGTGCCAAGAGCAATGGTTTACTCAGAAAAAGAAGATGAAATTCTGCTTATAACAAAAGGGACACAAAAAGATGATAGCTACGACCAGTTTGAAAACTGCACCATTTTAAGAATGAATATGATGGGTAGAGAAATTGGCAGAAGTGCTTTAGGTGTAAAAGGGCTTTATGGTTTAGTTTCTCCTATTGAAAATGGTTTTATTATGGTATTAAATTTCTTAACTTATAGAACCGAAGACAAACAGTTTATAAATAGTGAGGCGATTGCAAAAGGAGGAATGAATGTACTCGCAGTAAGGTTAGATAGCAAAGGTAATATTATTGAAACGATTCCTGTATTTTCTGAGGCTCCGGTTTTTGCAGGTAGTATTCTACAAGGAGAAAATAATGAAATTCTATTAAGAGGTAGGCAGGGTGTTTTTGTGATGGACAGTCCAGAGAATGAAGATGGCGAATTATGGGAGTACAAATTAAAACTAGAAGATCGACTGTAAATTTTTGTAGGTTTGATGATATAAAGTATAAGTGGATATAACTAAAACCCAATCATATTAAATCAGAAATATTCCTTAAAATTAACTAAAATGACAAAAAGACTTTTAATCGTCAGACACTCTGAAGCAGAATATAATGCCAGCTGCAGAAAAGACTTTGACAGAGCACTCACCGAGCAGGGAATGGTATATGCGAACAAGCAAGGGAGAAAGCTCTACGAAACAGAATTTAAACCCGATTTCTTTGCCTCAAGCAATGCAGTAAGAGCAGAGTCTACAGCCAAAATTCTTGCAGATCAAATGCGTTTCGACCAGCGTGAGATTAATTTTATGGAAGAGTTATATAATATGCCCATGGGATTAATGCTCGATTGGATTGGGAAACAAAATGAAGATTTTAATTCCATAATGATTGTTGGGCATAATCCATTACTCAGTTACTTAGTAGAATACATCACTGGAGATACAGGTTTTCATATGCAACCTTGCGATTTAGTAATGTTAGAAATGAATATAGAAAGTTGGATGTTAATTGGTCGTGATTGTGGCAAATTACTCTGGCGTTTATAAAAAATACTGAAATTTAGATAGCTTCTTAACGGAAGCTATTTTTTTTGATGAAACTCTTAAAAAAGACTTAATTAGATAATTTAAAATCCCTCTTTCTATACGCTTAAGTTTTGTATAATCTATCTCTATGATCTAAATTTGATCTCATTACCTTCCAATTTACTTCACCTTCATACATACATCGGATAACACTGTCGTTCGTCCTGACAGTTTTGTCGTTTATATAAAAATTGTATTATTTCTTTATTTTTTTTTAATATTTGTTTATAACTACGTCAGATTTTTAACAATCACAATCAAACTATGACTAAACTTTTAACTGTTTTTTGCCTGTTGCTGGTTTCGGCGGGATGGCTAAAGGCGCAGGATGAAATTTATCCGGCCAACGATGTGCGAGATAACCGACCAGGTATATACTTGTTTCAAAATGCTACGATAATTGTTGATCCAACAACCAAACTTGAAAACGCTTCGCTATTAATAGAAGATGGTAAAGTTAAGGCGACGGGTCAGAACATTACTGCACCTAAAGGAGCTATAAAAGTAGATTTAAAAGGAATGTTTATTTATCCTTCGTTAATCGATCTATATAGTAGCTATGGCTTACCAGAAATAAAACGTGGAGGAAGAATGTCTTGGGGTTCTGCTGAGCAAATTTATACAGACAGAAAAGGAGCTTTCTATGTAAATGAAGCAATTAAAGCAGATTATGCTGCTGCTGAAGAATTTACAGCTAAAGAAAAAGATGCTGAAAAATTAAGAGAAGCGGGTTTTGGAGTTGTGTTAACCACTAAAAAAGATGGTTTATCAAGAGGAACATCAGCATTGGTTACTTTAGGCAAAGGTTTCGATAACGAATTAGTATTAAATACAGCTGCTGCTAATCAATTATCATTCGATAGAGGTACTTCTGGTCAAAACTATCCAATGTCTTTAATGGGTTATGTGGCTACCATTCGTCAGACTTATCTGGATGCAAAGTGGTACCAAACTGCGGCAAACGATAATTTTAATGATAATACTTTAGATGCTTGGATTAGCAACCAATCTTTACCTCAGTTTTTTGATGTTTCAGGTTGGAAAAACATTTTAAGAGCAGATAAAATCGGTGATGAGTTTGGTGTTAAGTATGTTATTAAAGGATCTGGTGATGAGTACCAAAGAATTAATGAGATTAAAGCAGCAGATATTTCTTTAATCGTTCCTGTTAACTTTCCAGAACCATATGATGTAGACGATCCTTTTAATGCATTAAATACATCATTAGAAGATTTAAAACACTGGGAGTTAGCTCCAACCAACCCTTCTAAAATTGCAGCAGCAGGTATTCCTTTTGCCTTTACCGCTGCCGGTTTAAAAGATGCAGGTGATCTACTTAAAAATGTAAGAACTGCAATTAAATATGGTTTGTCTGAAGAAGACGCACTTAAAGCTTTAACTACTGCACCTGCTTCATTAGTAAAAATGGAAGGAACTGTAGGTTCTTTAAAGAATGGTTCACTTGCCAACTTCCTTATAACATCAGGTAATCTTTTTGAAGAAGATGTAGTAATCTACGAAAACTGGGTTCAAGGTAAGCCTTACATTATTAAAGATAAAGCTGCCACAGACCTTGCTGGAAAATATACTTTAACCATCGACTCAGATACTTACCCGCTAGAAGTAAGTGGAAAAGCTGGTTCAAATAAATACAAATTGGTAATTAACGATTCTACTACTATTGATGTAGATGGTGGATTGAGTGGTGAATTACTTAGCTTGAAATTTAAGCCATCTAAAGAATCTGAAGAAATTATAAGATTAAGCGGATGGTTAAAAGGTGAAGATTTAGAAGGTAAAGCACAAAAAGCAGATGGTAGCTGGACAAGCTGGACAGCATCTTACCAAGGTGCTTTAGAAGAAGAAGAAAAAGAAGAGGAAGAAGAGAGCGAAGAAACTTCTGAATTGATTAGTTCATTAACTTATCCATTCCTTCCTTTTGGAAATACTGAAAAGCCAAAACAAGAAACTTACCTTATAAAAAATGCGACTGTTTGGACAAACGAAGCAGAAGGTATTTTAGAAAATGCAGATGTATTAGTAAAAGCTGGCAAGATTGCTAAAGTTGGGAAAGACTTAAGTGAAAAAGAAGCAATCGAGATTGATGGGACAGGTAAATACTTAACATCAGGAATAATTGACGAACATACACACATTGCTTTAGATGCAGTAAATGACAGAGCTACTATTTCTGCCATGGTTCGCATGGAAGATGTAATTGATTCTGAAGATATAAATATCTATCGCCAGCTATCGGGTGGAGTAACAGCCGCTCAATTGCTTCATGGTTCAGCTAATCCTGTTGGAGGGCAGTCTGCTCTAGTTAAGTTTAGATGGGGAAGTTCTCCTCAGGAGATGCTGATAAATGGTGCTGATGGCTATATTAAATTTGCTTTGGGTGAAAACGTAAAGCGTTCATCAAACGACAATTCTGTTCGTTTTCCACAAACAAGAATGGGTGTGGAACAAGTTTACATGGATGGCTTTAGCAGAGCTTTAAACTACGACAAAGAGTGGAAAGCTTACGATGCATTATCTTCTAAAGAAAAAGCTACTACAGTTGCTCCAAGAAGAGATTTAATGCTCGAAACCATGGCAGAAATCATCAACAGAGAAAGATTTATTACTTGTCACTCTTATGTGCAGTCTGAGATTAATATGATGATGAAAGTTGCTGAGAAATTCAACTTCAACATAAACACCTTCACACACATTCTAGAAGGTTACAAAGTAGCCGATAAAATGGCAGAACATGGTGTAGGTGGTGGAACATTCGCTGACTGGTGGAACTACAAATTCGAAGTTCGCTATGCAATTCCATACAATGCGAGTTTAATGACAATGGCAGGTGTTACAACTGCAATTAATTCAGATGATGCTGAGATGGCTCGTAGATTAAATCAAGAAGCGGCAAAATCTGTAAAATATGGCGGTATGTCTGAAGAAGAAGCATGGAAAATGGTAACATTAAATCCAGCAAAATTGCTTCATTTAGACGATAGAATGGGTAGCATTAAAGTAGGTAAAGATGCAGACTTAGTACTTTGGACAGAAAATCCACTTTCGATTTATGCAAAAGCTGAAAAAACGATTGTTGATGGAATTATCTACTTCGATAGAACTAAGGAAAGCGAAAAGAGAGCTGTAGTTGCTAAAGAAAGAGCTGCACTTGTACAAAAAATGCAAGATGCTAAGAAAAGTGGTAGCTCTACCAGAATGCCAAGCCGCAAAATGGAAACAAACTGGCATTGCGAAGATCTTTATTTCGGTCATATAGCAGGAGAAGAATGATTTACCCTAATCATAAAATATTCGAACAAATGAAATTCATTAAAATAGTATATACTTTATTGTTAGCCTGCTTAGCAGGAAGTGTTTTGGCACAGGTTCCTTCTCCGGGAAAACCTCAAGAAAAGCCAATCGCATTAGTGGGAGTTACTGCTCATATTGGTAATGGTTCTGTTGTAGAAGATGCTGTAGTTGGTTTTGATAAAGGAAAAATCACTATTGTAGATTCAAAAAGTAATGTGAGTGATGATCAGCTTAGTGGTTACGAATTAGTAGAATTGGCAGGGAAGCATGTTTATCCTGGATTTATTTTGCCAGCAACAGATTTAGGTTTAACCGAGATTGGTGCTGTAAGATCAACAAGAGATAACAGAGAAATTGGAGAACTTAATCCAAACATCAGATCAATTATCGCTTACAATACAGATTCTGAAAACATTCCAACATTCCGATTTAATGGAATTTTATATGCACAGATAACTCCACAAGGTGGAAGAATTTCTGGTTCTTCTTCTGTAGTTGGGTTAGATGCTTGGAACTGGGAAGATGCTGTAGTTAAAATGGATGAAGGTATCCACATTAACTGGCCGGGTAAATATTCTCGTGAGTTTGATTTTGCAACTTTTACTGTAAATAGAGTTCCTAATAAAGATTACGATCAGGATGTTCAAAGTGTAAAAACTTTATTAGACGATACTAAATCGTATATCGAAATAGGAGAGGCCTCAAACCTTAAATTAGAAGCGATGAAAGGTCTTTTCGATGGTTCTAAAACCATGTATGTACATACTGGATCAGCACAAGAAATTGTTGAAAGTGTAAAAATTCTAAAAGGATACGGTATTAAGAAAATTGTATTAGTAGAAGCCGAAGAAGCACTACTAGTAGCAGATTTCTTAAAAGAAAATGATATTCCAGTAATTGTTTCTGATGTTCACAGATTGCCTTCTAGAGCAGAAGACCCAATTGATTTACCTTATGCATTGCCTTCTTTATTGGTAGAGCAAGGGCTTACAGTTTCATTAATGTACGATGGTGTTTCTAATGCTAGAAACTTGCCGTTTTACGCAGGAACAGCAGCAACTTACGGAATGGGTAAAGAAGAAGCATTAAAATGTATTACTTTAAATGCGGCAAAAATTCTTGGTATTGATGATGTTGCAGGCTCATTAGAAACTGGTAAAGATGCAAGTCTTTTTGTTTCTGAAGGTGATGCTTTGGATATGCGTACTAACATTCTTGAAAGAGCATATTTCCAAGGTAGGTTCCTCGATTTAGAAGGAATTCAGCAAAGACTTTATCAAAAATATAAAGAGAAATACGAAGCTGCTGGTAAATAAAATAATCAGTAGTGGTATAAAGAGTTTGTCTTATCCAAATATGAAAATGAATCCATTATACTAACAATGACTACTCTGAATTGATTTATTGCTTTTATTATCCATGACGGATAATGAATTGGAAAGAAAATCCCGGGAAGTATTTCACCGGGATTTTTTGTTGCTATCAAGAATCAGCCTTTAATCTCTTTTCTTACTTCCTCCTGCATTTTCATAATTTTCTGCGAAGCTTCTTTACCTTCTTGTCCTTTTAAATCAGCAGAAGCTACCAACCAGCTTTCTAATATTGCCAGTTTAGAGCTAAGTAGATATTTTTTTACAGGATGGCCTTTTGGAAGACTTTTTAAAGCAGCATCCAAATCATTTATGCCAGAATTAACTTTTACTTCAATAGCTTGGTAATTTCTTTCTTCAGTTGGGGCTTTTACCAATTTTGCTGCTTGGTCTGCCTTAATCAATCCCGGAATTGCCATTAGAATTGCCGAGTCTCTTGGAGGTACATCTTGTCCAGCAGATTTGGCTTTAGCAAGCGCTTCTAAGCCCTTTCTAGCTGTAGCTTCACTTTGCTTGTATTTCTCCACTTTCCACTCGCAAAGCGCTTTTATAGTATACGCACTGGCGAGGAGTCCATCAGCTTCTAGTTTTGCTTCACCACTTTTAATCACATTATCAATGTCTTCTAGCGCGGTAAGATATTTTATTCTTACTTGGCTTTCAGGTGAAATTAAATCAGCAAAGTTCTCAATGTTTTTTTTCAGCTTAAGCTCATTATCCATTCTGGCAGCTTCGTTAAAACTCTCTTGCGCGCTAGAATAGTCATTTAAGTAAGGGGCACAACTGCTTACACTCAGCAGTAATCCTATTAGAAAATAAACAGTAATAGGTCTTTTAAAAAATTGCATATTCTGAGTTTTGTAATTTATTATGATCTTAAAATTTTAAACAGGTGTATCGGCTAGCTTTTCAATTGAAAATGATTCGCCTGAATCAAGCTT
The DNA here is from genome assembly GCF_026250525.1 of Chondrinema litorale. Classification (GTDB taxonomy): domain Bacteria; phylum Bacteroidota; class Bacteroidia; order Cytophagales; family Flammeovirgaceae; genus Chondrinema; species Chondrinema litorale. Next base: position 549,783 of record NZ_CP111043.1, on the reverse strand, counting down.
GGCAATTTCAGCAGCAAAAACATTTTTAATCGCTACTATTTTTTCTTGTGTACTTCCATCTTTTACTACTCTGTCTAAAAACACATTTACCAATTTAGAATAAACATCTCCTTTAGCTAAAGTCCATCTTGCATTGACAGAAGCACTATTTCCAAAAACCATATCAGTAATTGAATTGAGGGCAAATGTGATTAGATACTGTTCTTCTCCATTTATATTTTTTTTGTTGATCAAATCTTTTCTAACAGCTACAGCAGAAAGTGCAGATTTCATTACAGTTAATCTGGTTTCTTTATTTAATTGTGTAACAGATATACCTTCAAGTGATTTTAAAGTTCCTTCTAAAGCATGGTGTAAGACCGATTTGCTATTGATTTTAGATGTGATCCACTCTGGTTGTGTTGCTACGTCTTGCACAATTGAATCAACTAAAGCAACAGCTTGTGTTTTATTGAAACCAAGTTTCCAAGTATCGCCAGAAGGTTTCGATAGCAATTCCAATGTGGTTTTAGATGCATTAAGCAAAAGGTGTTCACCTGCTGAATCTGTATTTCCCGGCCATATAGTTTCAAGGTTTGATGCAGTTTTTTCTAGCACGAGTCTAGAAACTTCTGGTAAAATGCTTAGGCCAATGTTATTTGGATAGCTTGATAGATCATTAAATAATTGACCTAAAATATTTTGTACACCTTTATTCTTTACTTTAAAAAATTCTGGGTTTTCTGCTACTGCACTAAAAGATGCTTTTACAATACTATCAATAGAAGATTGACTCAAAAATTCACCTAATTCCACTTTGCCTTTTGCTGGGTCACTCACCATTTTATTCACCATAATATCTAGCATAGCAGAGCCAACCTGATTTACTACAGAAGACGAAGCTTCTGCATTGGTTCCAAGGAATCGAGTAGGATCTTCTAATACTTTTTCTCCTCCATTTTTTAGCACACTTCTAAAAACTGCTTGTCCCCAAGATTTTACCTTTTCTTCTTTTGAGAATGAGCCAATTCCGCCATCTTGTTGCTTTATTAACTCAATATGATTTTGAATATCTGTACTCAAACCTTTGGTAATCGCTGTTACCAACTCTCTACTAGATTGGTCGCCAGTTAATAGTTGAGGATTTGCTGATACTGTTTCTAAGCTAGCAACCATTAAATCTGATGCGATGTCTCCAATGTTTCCTTCACTTAGAGAAACATCGTCTATGGCTTCTAAAAAGCCTCTAAGAAATGTGTGTTGAGAACTGTTTTTAGATAATGCTCCAGGGTTTTGCACAAAGAAATCTACGCCGAGTTCAACCAACGTTCCTGCAATTCTTTGGAAGCCACTTTTATGTTTTCCCCGCTGCCATTGTTTTACCTTTACCATAGATAAAACTTCTTGTGGAGGAATACCTAGAAAATCACCACCATGCTCATGTTCTTGAATTTTCTTTGCTTTAAACCAATCTATTAGCTCTTCTTGCTCCAAAGGTTTTAATGCCTGATTTCTTGCTTCTAGGGTTAAAAAATTAATCCTAGCGTTTAATTTGGCGTGATCACATCCTTCACCTTCAAAAAAAAGCATGGCTTTACGCCAGTCGAGGTCTTGAGGAAAATCAGGCAGTGGTAAAACCAGTTCTTTCTGTTTTACTCTGTCTACTGAAGCAGTTTTAATCTGATTAGCCAGCCTGATGCCTCCCTGAATGGCAAATAAAATTATATCGGGATTACTGAGCATGTTTTAAGATGAAATAGTTAAAAAAATAAATTCCGAAAAACTTTTACTGGATTATATCTATTCTATAAAAGTTGATTATTATAATATCGTTTTTTCTTATGAAAAATTCTGTTAAATAGAAATTTAGTAACTTTTGATTTTGAAAAGAATAATTAATTCCTGTTTATATGATATGCTTTAAGAATTCACTGCATAAAAACAGTGTTTCTAATAAAAGAAGTGGTTGAAATGTGTAGTAAGTGTGATTTCAGCCGAAAATTAAGAAAAAAGTGAAAACTTAAAATTAATTTATAACTCATTGATAGGTATTTTTTAATCTGATTGAAAGAAGTGTCAATTTTTAGCTGAATAATTTAATTCTAAGTATTTTAAATTGTATTTATTTTAGAAGGTAAAATTTAATAAAACCAGTATGGAAGGTAAAATATGTATTGTTACAGGAGCAAATACAGGTATAGGTAAAGAGACAGCTCTCGGTTTGGCACAGAAAGGGGCTGAAGTAATTATGCTTTGCAGAAATATGCAAAAGGGAGTAGCAGCCAAAGAGGAAATTATAAATAAAACAGGTAATGAAAATATTCATTTGATAATTACTGACCTTGCTTCATTTAAAAGTGTGCATCAGGCAATTGAAACTATTAAAAAAAACTATAAAAAAATAGATGTATTGATAAACAATGCTGGTGCTTATTTTACAGAGTTTGCATTAACCGAAGATGGTAATGAGCGACAGTTTCAGGTGAATCATCTTTCTGGTTTTTTACTTACCTTGTCTTTGTTGGATTTGCTAAAAGCAGCTGAGGCTGCAAGGATTATCAATGTATCGTCAATAGGAAACTATAAAGGCGATATTCACTTCGATGATTTAAACTTAACTAATAGTTACAATGGGTTAAAAGCTTATCGCCAGTCTAAGTTGTCTAATGTTTTGTTTACCTATGAGTTAGCCAGAAGGCTTTCCGATACAAATATTACTGTAAATACATTGCATCCGGGAGTGGTAGGTACACAGATTGGGTATGCTAATAACAGAACATTTCATGCACTTGCTTGGAAAATTGGTTCTTACTTTATGATTAACAGTAAAGATGGCGCTGCCACCACTTTATACTTGGCAACCAGTGAAGAAGTAGAAGGTATTACTGCTAAATATTTTGAAAAGTGTAAGGCAAAAAGATCAGCAGAGAAATCTTATGATAAGGAGTTAGCCACAAAACTTTGGGAAGTAAGTGAGAAAATATGTGGTATAAAAAAAGAGGCTGATATTTAGAAATACCAACCTCTCATTAGTTATTTGGTTTAATTGCAATTAAGTATATCAAAAAATATACTTGATATCGCAATACCATTTAATATTTTAATTTATTGAGGATACCATTCTAAAAGGCGAACTTCAATCTTTTTGTTTTTACTGTTTACAAGGCCTTTAAATTCCTTTACATCACTAAATTTACCTTCTCCACCTCTGTAATGAAATGGATAAACAACTTTTGGTTTAAAATCTAGTACAGCATCAGCAGCTTGGTTTACATCCATTGTGTATGGTAAATTCATGCAAACAAAAGCTACATCTATATTCTTTAATTTACGCATTTCAGGTATATCTTCAGTATCACCAGAGATGTAGATTCTTTTTTCTCCAATAGTTAAAACATAACCATTTCCTCTTCCTTTAGGGTGTCTAGAGTCTTCTGTTTCAGGTAAGTTATACATAGGTAGTGCTTCGATGCCAATACCTTCCCAAGTAGTTTTATCTCCGTTGGCCATAGAGTGAATCATTTCAGATTCAAACTTGTCTGTGAGTTGATCTGTAACCGCTTTTGGGGCAATAATTTTAGCACTGGTAGTATTTAATTCGTTTAATGTTTCTTTATTGAGGTGATCTCCATGTATATCTGTAATAATTACCAAATCAGGATCTTCCATACCTTCGTATTTTGAGCCACCACCATATGGGTCAACATAAATAGTTAGACCATCCCAATCCATCACCATAGATGCGTGTAAAATTGGCTCAATTGTAAGTGTGCCGCTGTTTGTTTCAATTTCTTGTGTTTGTGCCTGAACAAGTGCTGGAATAAACAGAGAGAGTAGCAATAAAATTTTGTGCATATTTACTTTTAGCATAGTCTTAAATTTATCTTTTAATAATTTTTGAAAATCAACTTCGATTGAGTTGTCAATTATAAATTTAAATACACAGATTAATAAAATTGTTTAATGATTCAATAATATTATCTGGCATAAAAAAATCCTGTAGAGTTTCTACAGGATTCTAGTTTATCATTTAATTAATAATGTCACTTTGGGGGTTGTCTTGTTACTTTAGTTATAAAGTATTTGGTATCACCTCTCCAGAAGAAGGTTCTGTACTTTTCAGCATAATGCAATTGAACTCTTTCTCCAGATTGTTGAGCTTCATCTAGCGCTTGAATTACCTCTTCTTTTCCTCCATCTACAGAAAATGACCAAGGTTCATTAATTGCTCCAACATCTAATTGGCCTTCATATGTTTTAAAAAGGTATCCTTTTTTGCTTATTTTCATCACTATACCACCACGGGTTCCTGTACTGTAATTTCCAAAGTATAGAAATAGAAAATAAAATAATAATAGACCAGCTACAACAAGTCCTACTTTAATTGCAATAGATTTGAATTTGGATGACATACTTATATAATCTTACTCAATTAAAATTGTTTTGCACAAAAATGTGTTTTTTAAACTGATAAGCCAAAAAATAGTATTTGAATCAAAGAAATATAATTTAATGTTCTTCCAAACTTAATTTACGCTCAGTTTCTACTATAAAGGTTATGTTCTCTTCACCGTTTTTTTGGGTTCTTATGTAAAAGTTTAACTCTTGCAACATATTTTGGCATAAGACAAAACCAAGTCCTGAGCCTCTTTCATAAGGGTTTATCTGGTTTGTGAGATAAAAATCTAAAGAGAACAAAGACTCTAATAATTTAGGCATTATTCTAAAGCCTTCAATATTAATTTCCAGATTGTTTTCTGTACTTTGGCTAAATGTGATTGTGCCTTTTTTAATGATAAAGCGTGCGCAGCATTCTATAAACAGACTGAAAAAATCACACATCAACGCTTTGTCAGAATGGATTACAAAATCATCAGATAAGTTATTTTCGGTAAGAATTTGCTTTCTAGTGAGATCTTCTTCAATTAAACTAATTTGCTTACTTAAAACCTTTTTAATTTTTAAAGGCTTAATGTTAAGCTCTTTTTCATTATTAGAAATATCTCTTTCAGACCATTTCACTAAACTTTTTAATAGGCTACTCACATCGTTTAATGAAGCTTTTATGTTATCAGCAACATACTTCATTTCTTCTTTAGAGAAGTTATTGATGTTTTTAAAGAGTAGTCTTACAAATGCTTTTAGCGAATTTAGAGGCTCGTTAATGTCATTAGAAAGTACAGCGAAAAAGATGTTTTTAATATCGTTTAAGCTCGATAATTTCTGATGAGCCACTTTTAACTCGTCATTTATTTGAGCTAGTTCTTTTTTTTGTTTTACAACAGTTTGAAAGTAGGAATATGATTTTAATGCAGCTCTTGCTCTGGAAAGTAATTCAATTTTATCAACAGGTTTTTTTACGTAATCAGTAACACCAGTTTTAAATGCTTTGGCAAGATCGTATGAGTCTACCATTGCAGTAACCATTATAATAGGAATGTCTTTAACTTCAGGATTATTTTTTACTTTTTCAAGCACTTGAAGGCCAGTCATACGTGGCATCATCCAGTCGATTATTATAAGATCTGGTCTTTTACGTAAGATTAGTTCATAAGCAATTACACCATCTGGTGCCCCCACAATTACATAATCTTTTCCTAGTTCTTTTAAGAATTTTAGATTGGTTTGCAATGATGTTTGATCATCATCGGCTAAAAGAATAGTATAAGGCATGCGTAACCTTTAAAAAATAATTTAATTGTTTTTATAAAAATACTAAAAATTAGTACTTAAAGAGAATTATAAATGCATTTTTTGCATTGGCGAAAATAAATATTAAAATAGAATCTATTCTAAAAAAATCTGCTGTAAATTTTTTGAATTTATATGTATCACCAATTTTTACTTTTTTACATATTTCTTTTAGTTGTTTTTTGCAAAACAGATAGAGGAGGAGAACAAACTATTGAAGGCGAAGAGGTATGTAAAGCCAGTGAGGTTTTTAGAAGTACTGCTTTAAATTGTGATTTAGCTAACGATCGTCTGTATTGTGTTGAACTTCAGGCAAATGACAGAGAAGATGCAACTGGTAACCTTGTGTCGCATTTGTGGTTGTTAGGAGATGGAAATATGAAACCTGGCAATAAAGTCGAACATTGCTATAATGTTTATGGGACGTATGATGTTCAGTTGATTTCAACAAAAAAAGTGGAGGGAATAGAGTTTAAAGACACCACTACTTATGTTTTAGATGTAGGTGAAATTGCATTAATACAGGAGATTAAAGAAGATCGGTTTGTTTATTTTTTTGATGGTTCAAGTAGCTATATTGGAGAAGAATTTAAAGTTGCTAATTATTATTGGAGTTTTGGCGATGGTAATTATGCTTGCGATATGCTAGTGACCAATAGATACACAAAACCAGGAGAATACGAAGTGAAATTAATTGTAGAAGGAATATCTGGAAATGGTGAAATAAGACAAATTTGTGGTATAAAAAGAATTACTATCAGATAGAATTTGAGATATTAGTTAAACATTTTTCCGGAAGTTACATTTTTCTTTCTTCGAAGCCTCACCCTCTTTTTTCTACCTTTATAAGATATATAATGATAAAAATATAATTCGCCCAGAATACTGCGTTTAAGGATTGACTTATAAAAATAATTTTAAACCAAGAAGAAAAGAAGAATGACCTTAAGCGCAAACTTAACTCGTTGTGTTCTTACTTTTTATCATGAAATGATGAATAACGGAATCTCCCTAGTTTATCTAGGTGAGTTCAATCATGAGATCACAAAAATGTTCACTTCCATGGCGGAAGATGAAATGGAACGTAAAAACGAGGAAAGGTCTACCAAAAAGAAAGTCTACCATGTAATGGTAGAAACTCTCCAAAATATGAACAAACATTCAGATGGTATATCTGATGATATGGTTGGGAAAGGGTTATTTATTATAGGTCAAAAAGATGAGGCATATTATGTGCTAACCTCGAACAAAATCCTCAATTCTAAAATCCCTATGCTTCAGGCAATGATCGAGAAGATAAACGATTCTTCAATTGCCGAATTAAAGCAAATGTATATGAAGCAAATTAAAGAAGGGAAACTTTCGGATAAAGGTGGTGCTGGTTTAGGTTTGATAGATATCGCTAGAAAGACTGGAGAAAAATATCAATATCAGTTTTTACCTATCGACGAAAAGTATTGCTTCTTTATTCTTAAAGTAGAAGTTAAAGCAGGAGAAGCTCCACAAAAGAAAAACGCAGAATCTAAAGTTAAAGAAGTAGCTAAAGATTAAAGTGTAAATGATTCTCCTTTAGAAGGCGTTACTACATTTTGATAGCCTTCTTCAATTAATGCATCTTTAAAATTATCCATTGACGTTTCTTCTCCGTGCACCAAAAATATACCTTTGGTGTTTTCTTTTTTCTGGGTGTGAATAAACCTAAGCAGATCATCATGATCGCCATGTCCGCTAAATGCATCTGTATTTAATATTTTAGCATTAATTGGTACATTTTTTTTGCCCATTTCTATTACACCTGGTGCGTTTCTTAATTTATGCCCGAAAGTACCTTCAGGTGTAAAGCCAACCATTAATATAGTAGTATCTGGATTTTGCAAATTTGTACGGATATGATGTTGTATTCTTCCTCCTTCCAGCATTCCAGATGAAGAAACAATAATGCAAGGCCCTGGCTTTGAAGATATTTTTTTGCTCTCCCCTAATTGTTCTATATAGTCAAAGTTATTTCCGTAAAATAACTCCCCATATTTTTTCTTAAACGTTGTAGACTCTTCATTAAAATGGTTCGAAAATGCTTCGTAAACTCGATTGCTTTTCATAGCCATTGGGCTATCGGCAAATACCGGGATATCAGGTAATTTCTTTTCTCTAAAGAGTTTATTTATGGTATATAAAATAGCCTGAGTTCTTCCAATACTAAATGCAGGAATGATTAGTTTTCCCGGATTTTCAATACAACTTTTTTGAATAAAAGAAAGAAGCTCTTCTTCTGTGTCAATAAGTGATTGATGATACTTTCCACCATAAGTAGTCTCACAAATAACATAATCTGCTTGTGGAGGTGTTTCTGGATCTTTTAAAAGTGGATAGTTTTGTCTGCCTATATCACCACTAAAAAGGATCGATTTCTTTTCATTATTCTCTTCTATCTCTAAATAAACATTTGACGCACCTAATAGATGACCAGTAGAGATCATTCTTAGGTTAATGCTCTTAGTAAGCTTATATGTTTTATTTACTGCAAGACTTTTAATCTGACTCAAAGCTTGTTTTACATGCTTTTCTTGAAAGATTTCTTCTAGGTTAAAATTCGGTTTATAACCTGGACTTTGTCCTTTTCTTTTGTGGTATTTGTTTAACTTAGATTTATTAATTGAAGCAGCATCATATAATAAAATCTCAGCGAGGTCTGTAGTTGGTGCAGTACAAAATATAGGCCCTTCAAAGCCTTCTCTAATTAAGTTTGGAACTTTCCCTGTATGATCTAAGTGTGCATGAGTTAATATTACTACATTGATCATACTTGCCTCGAAAGGAAAAACAGAGCCCGGATATACAGGCATTTCTTCTCCCTCACTGTCCATATCCATTCCACAATCAATCAGTATTCTAAAATCTGATTCAAGTTCCAACAAAAACATGCTACCAGTAACTTTTCTGGCTGCTCCCCAAAATGTAATCCTCATTAAATTAAAATTGTTAAGAGTATTGACTCTAATATTAAATTGACTTGCTAATTAAAAATTAAGATCAATTTCTGTTTTCAAAAATGCTAAATAAATAAAATTTATGCTATTTAGATAACATGCTAACAATTACTTTAATTAAAATAGTTACAGCGTTTATCTTTCAATAACTTCAAATGAGAAGTTACTAAAATGGGAGTGGAGAATTTTGTTGTTATATCAATTATTGTTTGTGTTATAAACTACTATTGAATTTTGCTATATTTTCAATATATTATAGTTTTTGAAAGAATATTATTAAAAAAAGCTTAAGTATTGTTCAATATTAAAAAATACACTATCTTAACAATCGATTCCTAGTCAATAAAATTTTACATCCAACCATTTGACTTAAGCGACACATAATAGAAGAATATGTTAAATAAACTAAGACTACTTGCAAAGTGAAGTAGATGTTTGTAGATGTCGATTACAGAAAATAATTGAGCTTTTATGATCAGTAGAAAACTGAGATTTTTTAAAGTTCTTTCGCCGCCGCACCAGCATTAATTTCGGAGCTTAATAATCATTATTTCTAATAGAATACCTAATTGCTTATAACATGATTTGAAAATGTTACTAATAGAATTTTTTCTAATTTTTAATTGTAAACAAATGTTAATATATACTTAAAAAAATAAACCAGAGGTAGTTGCAATACCTCTGGTTCTCAAGCTTCCCACATCTCTCACAATGCTTTAACGAGCTTATTAAGTTCGTAAGGGGAGCTCTTTGTCTATGTCGTAAAACGTAAACCCCTAAATCTATGAAAAAAATTACCTTTTTGAAAATCACTTTAATGCTACTGATTTCCCCGTTTTTTGGTTATTCGCAAGATAGAACAATAGAAGGTTCTATAACTTCAGAAGGAGAGCCATTGCCGGGGGTAAATGTATTAATAAAAGGTACTTCGCAAGGAACAATATCAGATGTAGATGGTAAATATTCCATCAGTGCATCTAATGGAGAAGATGTAATAATCTTTTCTTTTATAGGCTTTGAAACTCAAGAAGTTGCGGTTGGGAGTCAATCTAAAATAGATGTTTCTTTAGTTGAATCTTCGCAGCAATTATCAGAGGTGTTGGTAACAGCATTAGGTGTAAAAAGAGAAGAAAAATCGCTTGGTTATGCAGTGCAAAAAATTGATGGTGATGCTGTAGGGCAAACCAGTGAAAGTAACATTGTGAACTCTTTATCTGGAAAGGTTGCTGGTGTGCAAGTTACAGGGGCTTCTGGTAATTTGGGCGGCTCATCCAGAATTCTAATAAGAGGTGTAAATTCAGTTTCTGGTAACAACCAACCGCTGTTTGTTGTAGATGGTACACCTATAGATAATTCAAATTTTAACTCAGAAGATACTCAAACAGCAGGTGGAGGCAGAGATTATGGCAATGCTGCCCAAGATATAAATCCTGAAGATATTGAATCGATATCTGTCTTAAAAGGACCCAGTGCTGCTGCATTATATGGCTCAAGAGCTTCTAATGGAGTAATTATGATTACTACCAAAGGAGGTTCAGCAAGAAAGGGAATAGGAATTTCTATTAATTCTACTACCACCTTCGATAAAGTTTATGTACTACCTGATTATCAGAATGAATATGGTGCGGGTTATGTACAACAGTTCGAAACTTTTGCATTTGATCCATCAATTCATCCAGCAGGATATTCAGCTTTTGATGGCCAACCAATGATTAATTATCAAGCAGATGAAAGTTGGGGCCCGAGGATGGATGGTCAGATGGTGAGACATTGGGATAGTTGGTATCCCGGAGAAAATTTTGGTGAATTACGTGCATTTTCTCCTCATCCAGATAATATCAAAGACTTTTATCAAACGGGTAGATCACTTAAAAACAGTGTGGCAATTTCTGGCGGAAATGAAAAAGGAACCTTTAGAGTATCTTTCACGAATATGGATCAGAAAGGTACTTTTCCAAATAGTGAGCTCCAAAGAAATACATTTAGTGTAAATACTAGCTACAATGTTACTGAAAAATTAACTGCCAAAGTTGTAGCCAATTTTGTAAATACAAAAGCACTAGGAAGACCCGCAACAGGTGGTTGGACAGGAGATGGACCTATGAGCGTAGTGTCTAGTTTTAACCTTTGGCACGAAAGGCAACTAGATATGGATAGGCTGCGAAATTACAAAATGGAAGATGGTACCATTAGGCATTGGAATCTTACTAGTCCAACAGATTTAAGTTCTTTTTGGTGGGTTAATCCATTTTTTGAAGTTTATGAATCATATAATAATGATGAAAGAAACAGGGTGTTTGGTAATGCTTCTCTAAGTTATGATGTATCAAAAGACTTGAAAATTACCGGTTTTGCCCGAACAGATTTTTACAGCGATAGAAGAGAAGATCGTGTTCCAGATGGCCATGAAAATGTGAGTATGTATGAAGAAGATGTGTATAATGTTCGGGAAAATAATTTTGAGTTTTTAGCTCAATATCAAAAAATGATTGGCAATTTCTCAATTGCTGTAAATGCGGGTGCTAACCACAGAGAAATGTCATTCTACCAAAATAAAGGCCAGACAGTTGGAGGTTTAAGTGTTCCTAATTATTTCAACTTGGAAGCTTCGATAGATAGACCTTCAATTACCGATTATAAAAGTAGTAGAACAGTAAATAGTATCTATGGGTCTGCCAGTATTGGATTTAAAGAGACGCTTTATTTAGATGCAACTTTAAGAAATGATTGGTCATCTACTTTGCCGGCTTCTAATAATTCTTATATGTACCCATCAGTTTCGACAAGTTTTGTATTCTCAGAGATGATACCTGCCAATAATTTTGTCTCATTTGGTAAAATAAGAGCTGGTTGGGCACAAGTTGGTAATGATACTGATCCTTATAGGTTGCAAACTATTTATAGTCCTGATGATGCTTTTGGTAGTAGCCCAATTTTTTATGTTCCTAATACTTTGAATAATAGCGATTTAAAGCCTGAGACTAACACCTCTTATGAGGTGGGTTTAGATATGCGCTTTTTTAATGGGAGAATAGGTTTCGATTTAACGTATTATGATAATGTTTCTACAGATCAGATTTTAAACCTGCCAGTTTCAAGTACTTCTGGCTTTGAGTATTTGGTAGTTAATGCTGGTAAGATCACGAATAATGGTGTTGAATTAATGCTAACAACAACGCCAATAAAAACTGCAAGTGGTTTTGAATGGAATGTGATTTTCAACTGGGCGAAAAATAATAACAAAGTAGTAGAGCTGGCACCGGGACAGGATAATTATGTATTGGGTTCACAAAATGGTGTAACTGTTAATGCAAGAGTAGGTGAGGCGTATGGTTCATTAGAAGGTTCTGGCTTCCTATACAATGATAATGGACAAAAGGTAATAGACGAAGATGGTTTTTATGTAAGAGAAACCAGTAAAGTTTTGGGCAGTGTAATGGCAGATTATACTGGCGGTATTACCAATAGCTTTTATTTCAAAGGCTTTTCTTTAAGTGCTCTAATCGACTTTCAAAAGGGAGGTGTAGTGCATTCTTACACTAATGGTTTGGGTCAATATTCAGGTTTATTGTTAGAAACTGCTGGGTTAAACGATAAAGGAACACCACAAAGAGACCCTGTTGATGCAGGTGGTGGTATACTGGCAGATGGTGTAAATGAAAGCGGTGAAGTAAATACTGTTTATCTAGAATCATCAGATTATTGGAAACATCTTTTATCTAGAAAAGAAGCGCATGTATATGATGCGAGCTTTGTGAAATTCCGTGAATTAAAAATTGGCTATAGCCTTCCGAAAGCATGGTTTGAGAATAATTTAATTCAGTCGATGTCTATTGGATTAGTAGGTAGGAATCTGGCTATTCTTCATAAGAATGTGCCAAACATCGATCCTGAATCTGCACTGGGTTCTGGTAATATACAAGGCATAGAAGAGGGACAATTACCAAGTGTGAGATCGATGGGTTTCAATGTGAGTATAAAGCTTTAATCTACTATAAACCACTATTTATTACTTCTTATAGATCAATTGATTTTTTAAAATTTTAGTCATGAAAAAAGATATTAATAGATACATCCAATATATTTTTATTCTAATAGTAAGTATTATTTCTTCATGTGAAAGTGGGTTTGAAGAAGAAAATATTGACCCGAATAATCCTACATCTGTACCCACAGCATATCTAATGAGTAGTGCACAGCGCAGTTTAATCACTAATTTTTTTGGTCGAAATACTTCATGGGGGATAGATCAACTTGGCATGAGATACATGCAAATGTGGGCCAATACACTTTATACATCTGAAGATAGATACGAATACATTGAACTTAATTTTCAGTCTTTTTACAATGGTGGATTGGCTGATCTTGAAGAAATTATAAAGCTCAATTCAGACGAAGAAACAAAAGATCATGCTCTAGCATCTGGTGCAAATGCAAACCAAATAGCGGTAGCAAAAATTCTAAAAGCTTGGACATTCCAAAAAATGACGGATGTATGGGGAGATATTCCTTATAGCGAAGCTTTAAAAGGAATTGAGATTCCATCACCAGCTTATGATGAGCAAAGTGCGATTTATTCCGACTTAATTGCAGAACTCGACGAAGCCACTTCTATGATAGATTTTGATGGCGAAACAATTTCTGGTGATTTGATATACGGTGGTAATATGGAGTATTGGAAATTGTTTGCACAGTCTCTCAAGCTTCGTATAGGAATGCGCATGTCAAAAGTAGATCCAACTACTGCACAGGCAACTGTAAGTGCTGCAATAAATGCAGGAGTTTTTACCAGTATCGATCAAGATGCAAAATTTGTATACCTAAGTGCTTCTCCTAATAATGGCCCTTGGAATGAAAGTTTTTATAATGGAACGCCTACTCTGGCAGTGGCTACAACTATTATCGATAAGATGCTAGAACTAGAAGACCCTCGTATAGAACTGTTTGCTCAAAAAGCTGTAGAGGGCAATGCTTATATCGGAATGCCTTATGGAGTAACAGCTGCAGTTGCTGGAAGTATTACAAACAACCAAGTTTCTTTGCCGGGGCTTAAAATTGTTGAAGCGACCAATCCGGCCATATTAATCACCTATTCAGAAGTATTATTTATCCAAGCTGAGGCGGCAGCTTATGGCTGGATTTCTGGCGATCCGGAAACATTATACAAAGAAGCTATAACCGCATCTATGGAAAGTTGGGGAATTGGAGCTGATGCTATCACTACTTATTTAGAGAGTGACATGATTGCATACGATGTCAGTAATTCTTTAAAGTCAATTGGAGAACAAAAGTGGATAGCTTTTTATATGCAGGGTTTAGAGGCATGGTCGTCTTGGAGAAGATTAGGCTATCCAGAATTAATTCCTGCACCAGATGCTGTTGAGAATCGAGATATTCCGAGACGTAGAGGCTATCCAACCGCAGAAACATCTTTAAACCAAGCAAATTATCAGGTAGCAGTTGAAAGGCAAGGCCCCGATTTGCTAGAAACCAGAATTTGGTGGGATGTTGAATAAAAAGATTTTAATTTAATAACACGTAATGTCTAATTTTTCGAAAACCCCTAATTTATTCATTAAACATTAAAGAAGATGTCAATTTCTAACAACCTTCCATCTGTGTTTTTACAGATACAAAAACAGTTATTATTGCTTACATTATTATCGGGGATTTATTTTAACTCAAGTGCCCAAGACTCATTGAGTTATGCTTATCCGCTAGATCCACTTGATACAGTAGAAATCAAATTAGTTAAGCAAATCTTACTTGAAGAAAGTTTAATCGAGCACGATAGCAGTCATTTATTCAGTATCCTTAATTTAAATGAACCTCCAAAATCGGAAATGCTGAAATACAAACCTGGAGATGATTTTAGAAGAGAAGCTTATACTGTACTTTACGATTTTGAGTCAAATGAATTATCTAAAATAATCGTAGACCTCAAAGGCAAAAAAATTATTTCTAATGAATCTGTAAAAGGAAAACAACCGATTGGCCATTTCAAAGCAGATTCTGTTATAGCAGAAATTCTAGCAAAAGATTCTGCTTGGGTAGAAGCTTTAACTAAGAGAGATATTCCGGTTGACTCTGTAAAAGCTTCAGGCAACTTTGCTGCAGATTTAGGTCTTTCTCCTGTTGGCCATCGTGAGTTTATCGTTTCGCCAAGGTTTAAAAATAAGAAATATAGCAAGTTGCCAATTGGCGGGCTTTACGCTTATGTAGATGTAACTGAGAAAAAAGTTTTAAAGGTAATCGATACTGGAGAAGGTTGGAGTAAACCTGTTGCTGTAAATTATTTTAATGGTGATTCGCTAAAGCCGATTATGTCTGCTGCGAAACCTGTACAAATTATACAGCCAGAAGGAGTAAACTACGAAATTAAAGGTCAGCAAGTAATTAGTCGACATTGGAAATTCCGCTATGGAATTCACAATAGAGAAGGTTTAGTAATCTATGATCTTCAATTTTTCGATCCTTTTTCTAAAAAATGGAGGATGATAATGTATAGAGGTTCTTTGGCAGAAATGATTGTAAATTATGGCTCGCCAGATCTCCTAAATGCTTCTAATAATTATTTTGACGCTGGTGAATTTAGGTTATTCCAGAAAAAAGCAAGACCTCTAAATGGTGGGGCAGATGCACCTTCTAATGCAACTTATTTGCCTGCCACAGTGCACGATGATTTTGGTAACCCAGTTTATTTCGACAGTGCAGTTGCTGTTTATGATGAATATGGTGGAACTATGTGGAGACATGAGAATCACGCTAGACCAGCGACCAATCTGGCTATTAAATACTACATTACTGCTGGTAATTACGATTATGGCTTCAAATGGGTATTTATGGAAGATGGTGCAATAGAACTAGTTACAGAGTTAAATGGAATTGCTCACATTAGACCTGTAGAAAGAGTTTCAGATTTACCAGGCGCAGCAAATAATGAAAATGAAGTATATGAAGGAAGTAAATATGGTACATTAGTAGAACCTCATGTGGAAGCTAATAATCATCAACATTTCTTTATTTACAGACTTGATCTAGATATTGATGGTGATAAAAACTCGGTGGCAGAAGTAAACTCAGAGGCTGTTCCTGCTGGGCCTGAGAATAAATTTCTAAATACAATTATTGCAAGAATGACCAAGCTGTCAACCGAAAAAGATGCTCGAAGAGACTGTTATGCCCCAAGTAGTAGAAGGTGGAAGTTTATGAACCCAGAAGTTAGAAATAAATGGGGGCATGTTTCAAGTTATATGCTTATGCCTTCACCAGGAATTAAACCTATGGCGCACCAAGGTTCATCTTTATCTCGCAGAGGTGGTTGCTTAGATTATCAGTTCTGGGTTACTCCATTTAAAGACGAAGAGATTTATCCGGCAGGCGATTACCCAGTGAGTAACCAAGAATGGGAAGGTTTACCTAAGTGGACATCCCAAAACAGAAGTATAGAAAATACTGATGTAGTAGCATGGTATGTGGCTGGCATTACGCATATAGTTCGCCCAGAAGAGTGGCCAATGATGAATACTCATAAAATCACTATGAATTTAATGCCATTTGGATTCTTCTCAGAAAATCCGGCTTTAGGCATAGGGAAATATGGAGAAGAAACTGTTTTAGAAGGTGAGATTCAAGGACAAATTAAGGAGGAAAACCCTTCCAAAACTGGAGGTGAAGAATAACCTTATTAAACGTTTTTGAATTAATAACAGGCTACCTTGTACCTTTGGTTACAGGTAGCTTTGTTGTTTAAAAGTATTGTAAAACAAAAAAGCCCTATCATAAGATAAGGCTTAATTGATCAATATTAATTTTTTATTTACCACCACTAGAAGAAGATCTAGATCTGGCAGAAGAGCTTGAACTTGTGCTGTATCTAGAAGAAGATCGGGTAGTTCTACTACTAGAGCTGCTTCTTGAGATACTGTTGTTCACTCTGCTTTTTAAAGCATTATTAGTAGTTGCTCTTTTAAAGAAATTAGGATTCTGTTTTCTAGACAAGCTAGAAAGTGTTCCGTACTTATAACTTCCGTTACTTACAGGACCATAATAAGGCCTTCTGCCTCTATAGTTGTTATAGTAATCATAATAACCAGTTCTGTAAATCGGCGTTCTAAAAAGACCAATCATATTGCTCATAAAAGCATATTGGCCATAGAATTCCCAGAAAGATCTACCACTATTGTCTGTTCTCCAATTTCCGTATTTTTGATTACCAACATATTTTGAGTATCCAGGAGGAGAAGTCTCTTTAGTAACTTTACCGTCTAATTTAGAGGCTACTTCCATTCCCATGTCATTTTCATAGTATGCAAATGTACTCTCATCTACATCGTACCAGTTTGTTAACTCATCGTAAGGAGTGCCATCTGGTTTTTCTTTAATGATCTTATAGCGATGTTTATACTTGTCAGGAAAGCCACTTTCTACATCCATATCATACAGAATAATAGTGTAATTCTGTAGTGAATCCATGTCGCGGATCATGACGTCTACTGGTGCTTTTTTGAAATCACTTCCTCCACATGAAACTAATATAAATGCGGCGAAAATGGCTCCCAAATAGATTTTGTTCATAAAATTGAATCGAGATTTATTTAGAAAAAATGTTTATTAAAATCTACGTCTGCTTTACTTCAAAGTTGTAATTTACGCAGGAAGAATGTTACTAAATGATGATGCATCTACAAACTTGCCAATAGAAGCTTCGTAAGCCTCTTCGTCCCATTGTTCAATGTTTAGAACCCACTCTTCAGATTCATCAACATACTCCCAGTTTACAAACTCCTCAGACTCTCCCTGAGATTCTACATTTTTAAAGTATCCAGGTCTTTCACTTTCTCTATAGAAAGTTTTGTCATCGTAATTGATGATTTTTGGAGGACGGCCTTTGTCTCTAAGAGAATCTTCAACATCTTCACCCAATTTACCAAAACTAATTTTTCTGGAGATGGTAAGGTAAAGATCGTCATCTTCTTCTACATATAAATATACTGCATCATCTGCGCAAACCAATTTATATTCGTAGGTAAAGTATTCGTTCCCCCAATCATATTCATATTCTGCTTCTACCTCCCAAGTTTTTAAATCATAATCTAATATGAAGTTTTTTCTAATATCCCTGATATGAATATTTGTTGGGTCATAATGAAGGCGATTTTCTTCTTCCTTCTTTTTCTTTTTAAAAAATCCGAAAGCCATATAAATGTATATTTTTAATAAATTTTCGCTAAATAGTGTAAAGCTAACTAATTATTAAGGGATATCTTTAAACATGTACCAAGCAACTAAACTTATAATCTTTTTTTTAGTTTGATGAACAGTCCAATATTAATACCTAAAGAAAAAATTAAACTTTATTTATATAGAAATTAAGAGTTTTACCAAATATTATCCAAAAATGGAATTTTAAGGCGGAATTTCACGAACTTATTTGGAATAAAAATTAAATTAATCAATTTTCAAAGGATTGTAAGATATAACTATGTTATATGGTAATTTTGTAAAATTATTACAGGTATTAAACTATGTATTTTATTTAGTGTGAGATAATGAGTAGTACGAGAAAGATATTATTTTCTGGAGAAACGATCACAATAGTGCAGCATCTTAAACCCAATTATCTGGAAATGATATTTTATGGATATACAAAAACAGAAGAATTTAAAAATGCTTGGTCTCAACTAATTAATATTATATCTAAAGGGAACGATAAACTTCTGATTGATCAAAAATACATGCATGTGCAACCAGACTCGTTCGATTGGTTTAAAGATTCCTTTATACCATCTGTAGGCTCGCTTACAAAAAATATTAAAGTAGCTATAATTCCGGCAATAAACTTTTTAGGAGAACACCAGGTAAAACAAGATGCTACTTATCTTACCGGTATCTGTAAAAATATTTTCATCCAGTTTTTCGAAGATTTTGATCTAGCAGAAGACTGGATTGTATCCTGAAGGTTAATATATCAGGTGGCGAAAATAGATTCGTCTCTCTGAAATGCCTTAAATTCCAGCGCATTACCACTAGGGTCTAGGAAAAACATGGTTGCTTGCTCACCTGGTTCCCCTTTAAACCTGATATAAGGTTCTATTACGAAAGGCACATTGTGAGATTTTACCCTATTTGCTAGTTCGTGCCAAGCATCCATTGTAAGAATTACACCCATATGTCTTACCGGAACATTTTTTCCGTCAACACTATTGGCATCTGCTTGTTTAATTTCAGAAGGCTTTAAGTGCGCAGTAATCTGATGGCCAAATAGACTAAAATCTATCCATTTGTTTGAGGTTCTTCCGATGGTGCAACCTAAAACTTCTTTGTAAAACTTATGAGTAGCTTCTAAATCACTTACAGGAAAAGCTACATGAAAAGGTCTAATCTCCATTATTAAAATATAATTATTCGATGAACTTATAAAATTATATCAGTTTAAAGTTAAAAAACAATTGTATTCTTTTTTTATCACTCTAAAAAATTATTTACTTAATATGGTAAATATGTCACGAATGAAGAATTCCTGAAGATTTATACATTAGCATATCCAACAACTACCATAAATTTTTATCCTACATTAATTAGATGCATAGTATGAAATTCCTATTTTCAAAGCCAGCAAAACAAAAGGAAGAGCTTCAGATATTTGAGCAACTTCCTGTTAATTTTAAAAAGCTTTTAACTCTATCTGAGATAAAGCAAGTAACGGCGCTTTTAGAGCAGTACAGAACACTCCAAAAGAAAGATGAGCAAAACATAAGCTCTTATCTTACAGCAACAGAATATATACTGGAAGAGCTAGGAAAGAAAAAAAGTTATTTGACAACGGATGCAGTAATTGCCATTGTAAAAGCAAATAATAGCATTACTGAAAATATAATTATGTGAAAACATTGTGTTTTTTTGTGTAAAAGCGTCTGAAAGCAACATTTTCAGGCGCTTTTTGCGTTAAAGGGCAATATGAATTTTTTAAATTTATTTTTTAATGAAGAAGTTAATAAATTTGAAAATAATATTAAGATTAAATATGCTATTGTATATTTTTTGCAATTAAGCATTATTCAATTCGCACATCAATAGTTATAACACAAGCGCAATTATTAAGGCGAGATTTTTTAATTTCAGGCTTTCGAAATTTTTTTTATGAATTACAAACTGAATAAAACATATATCAGAAATTACGCTGAGGAGGTATCTGATAAAATTTGTAATGAGTTTTTTAAAGATCATCAGGTAATTGAAGGAAAGCAACTAGTGAACCTTACCCAAATTAGACAGATCAACTTGTTTTTGGTTAAAAGCATGTATTTACTTTGGCAGGAAGAAGGAGGAGCATTACACAGTCCTTACTTTAACTATTCTGCTCCTGAGGTAAGACAAGCATTTAACAAGCTAATGAATGTACTTTCTAAAAACATTAGCATTTCTAGAACTGATTTTGAAGGGTTTTTAGCTGAGGTGATTAAAGATAGTTTAAATTTTCTGATCAGTCCTCCAGATTATTTTGAAAATCTTTTTGAAAGTTTTGATGGCAAAATACATGTAAAAAGTCAGTTGATGCCATTAAAGAAATATTATAGATATCATTACCCATTAATAGAAAAATATTTTGACGCTTTACTAGAAGAGGGGAGCAAGGTAAAAACTAAGAAAGCATTAAAGGTTTTATATAAATGCATTAATAAGTATCCGGCTTTACTGAGTAATACAAGTGAAGTAATACACGAATATGATGTATATGGCAAGTTCGATTTAGACAAAACTTTTATAAGTATTGATGAAGAATCTGTTAAAGAACCATCTTTAAATGAAAGTGAGTTTGACTTAGATAATAAATCTCAGCCAGAAGCTTCTACAAATACAATTTCAGCACAATCAAGTACTGAAGAAGAAACGACAGAAGGTTTTGAGTTCGAAGATTTTTCTAATGAAAATGAGACCTTTGCTAAAGTTGAGCCTATAAAATCTGAACCAGAAGTAAAAGAAGAAGAAAGTAAACCGCTGTTTACTACGAATCAAGAAGAAGAGAAATTACCAGAGAATAATATAGCTCCAAATGAGATAGTAGAGGAAACGGGTTTTGTTAGCAAGCCAGAAGTTGAAGAAGAAACAGAGTCTGCTTTCGACGATTTTCTTGATAAAGATGGAATTGAAGAAGAAGCTCCTGGTATTACAAAAGCTTCTGTACCAGATGAATCTATAAATGAGCAAAAAGCACAATCTAAATCACTTTTAGAGCAGCTACAAGAAAAGAAAAAGCCAGAAGTAAAACCTGAGACTCAAGAAAGTCCTATTAAAAAACCGCTATTTAAAGATGATGAGTCTGAAGAAGATGATGAAAAAGAAACTAATGGCGGATATTCTAATCTGGTAAATAAAGTAAATCAAGGTCAGGTTGGCTCTACAAAACCCCTAAGAGGGAATATTCCTTTAAATATGAAGTTGAGATATAAGAAGGAACTATTTGGAGATGATCAGTCTGAATTTGATACAGCTATAGATAAGATAGATCAATGTAAAGACTATCATGAAGCGATTGGAATGCTAAAAGAAAATTATGTAAGAAAGTATAGCTGGGATTTTTCGGGTGAAGCTACAAGAGAATTTCTAAGTATGGTAGATGGTAAATTTTAATCTACACCTTATCTAAACGAGAGAAGTTCAGGTTATTAAAGCATTGGAATTAGTAAATTAAAAGCTGCATCATTTGATGCAGCTTCTTTTTTGTGTTTAGTAGGATAAAACACTACCTAACCATCTTTCTGTTTCTTCTATAGATTTGCCTGTGCGTTTTGCATAATCTTCCACCTGATCTTTAGTAATTTTACCTAAACCAAAATATTTGGAGTTTGCATTGGCAAAGTACCATCCACTAACAGATGCGGCTGGTGCCATCGCGAAGTTCTCGGTAAGTTTTACACCTGTACTGCCTTCTGCATCTAGCAGATTGAACAAAGCCGTTTTTTCTTGATGATCTGGACAAGCAGGGTATCCAGGAGCAGGGCGAACACCAACGTATTGTTCTTTTATAAGATCGTCATTTTCTAAGTGTTCTTCTGGTACATATCCCCAAAAGTCTGTTCTCACTCTTTCGTGCAATCTTTCTGCAAAAGCCTCTGCAAATCTGTCGGCTAAGGCTTTTACCATAATGCTATTGTAATCGTCTAAATCAGCTTCGAATTTCTTAGCCAATTCTTCTGCCCCATGTATTGTAACAACAAATGCCCCGATATAATCAGCTTTATTACTTTCAACTGGTGCTATATAGTCGTTTAAACAGAGGTTATTGGTTTTAGCAGATTTTTTATTTTGCTGCCTTAAGTGATGTAAAACTGTAATTGTCTCGCTTCTATTTTCTTTACTCGTTTCAGCATCATACTTGTAAACAGCCATATCGTCATCAGAAATGGCATTGGCAGGGAAGAACCCGATTACCCCATTTGCTTTAAAACTTTTTTCAGCTACAATTTTTGCAACCATTGCTTGGGCATCATCCAGTAGTTTTTTTGCTTCTTTGCCAACTATCGGGTCTTTAAGAATTTTAGGATATTTGCCAGCCAACTCCCAAGATTGGAAGAATGGAGTCCAGTCAAAATATTTGGTTAATTCTTCTATGCTATAATTCTCAAATACTTTGGTGCCTAAAAAGCTTGGTTTTACTATTTTTTGAGTTTCCCAATCAATTTTTGTTTTGTTGGCTCTGGCATCTTCTAAAGAAATATAAGATTTTGCTCCCTGCCTTTTAGCATGGTCTTCACGTAAAACCTCATATTCATCCTTAAACTTATTAATCTCTCTTTGCTTAATTTCTTCATTTTCACCAGTGAGGGCAGAGGCAACAGGTACACTTCGCGAAGCATCGATAACGTGTACTACAGAACCAGAATAGTGTGGTTCAATTTTAACTGCTGTATGTATTCTTGAAGTAGTTGCTCCACCGATTAATAGTGGTATGTTCAATCCTTCATGTTCCATCTCTTTGGCAACATGTACCATCTCATCGAGCGAAGGAGTAATTAAGCCACTTAATCCTATGGCGTCTACTTTTTCTTCAATTGCTTTTTTGATGATTTTATCTGCGGGAACCATTACACCCAAATCAACAATTTCAAAACTGTTACAAGCAAGAACAACACCTACAATATTTTTCCCAATGTCGTGTACATCACCTTTTACTGTTGCCATTAAAATCTTTGGTGCTGATTTTAGCTCTGCGCCACCTTGTTGTTTGAGTAATGCCTTTTCTTCTTCCATATAAGGCATAAGATAGGCTACAGCTTTTTTCATTACTCTAGCACTTTTAACAACTTGAGGTAAGAACATTTTACCAGAGCCAAATAAATCTCCAACAATGTTCATCCCATCCATAAGTGGCCCTTCAATTACATGAAGTGGTCTGTCGTATTTTTGCCTGGCTTCTTCTGTATCCTCATCAATATGATCAATAATACCTTTTACCAGTGCATGTGCCAGTCTTTCTTCTACTGGTCCTTCTCTCCAGCTATTATCTTGAACTTTTGTTTTTGCTTTACCTTTCACAGTTTCTGCAAACTCTAAAAGTTGCTCAGTAGCATCATCTCTTCTATCAAGCAGCACATCTTCTACTTTTTCGAGCAGGTCTTTTGGGATTTCGTCATATACTTCCAACATGGTTGGATTCACGATACCCATGTCCATTCCATTGTTGATAGCATGATATAAGAAAGCAGAGTGCATGGCTTCTCTTACAGGATTGTTACCTCTAAAAGAGAATGACACATTACTTACACCACCGCTTACTTTTGCTCCCGGAAGGTTTTCTTTAATCCATTTGGTGGCATTAAAAAAGTCCAACGCATTTTGTCTGTGTTCTTCCATTCCGGTAGCCACAGGAAATATGTTGGGATCGAATATGATGTCTTGTACTGGGAATTTCACTTTTTCTGCAAGTACTTTATAAGACCTTGCACATATTTCTATTCTTCTTTCGTAATTATCTGCCTGACCATTCTCATCAAATGCCATAATAATTGCTGCGGCACCATATTTCTTTATTTTAGAAGCTTGCTCAATAAACTCTTCTTCTCCGTTTTTTAAACTGATGGAGTTTACGATACATTTTCCCTGAACTACCTTTAAACCTGCTTCTATAATCTCCCATTTAGATGAATCGATCATTATTGGAATACGGGAAATTTCTGGTTCAGCAGCAATCAGGTTCAGAAACTTAACCATGGCTTCTTTACCATTAAGCATTCCCTCATCCATGTTCACATCTAAAACCTGTGCACCTCCTCTTACTTGATCAAGCGCAACTGAAAGTGCATCTTCGTAGTTTTCTTCACGAATAAGTTTTAGAAACTTTCTTGAACCTGTTACATTGGTTCTTTCTCCAATATTTATAAAGTTGGAAGATGGTGTAATTACCAATGGTTCCAGACCACTTAGCTTTAATGGAGGTATATTTTTTAATTGATAAGTCATATGGTTAAACGGCATTTTAATAGCTGTTCTAAATTATTATTGAACTTCTATTTGATGTGATTTTCTAGGTTTATGTTTTGCAGCTTCCTGAGCTATCAGTTTAATGTGGTCTGGTGTTGTACCACAGCAACCACCAATAATGTTTACTAAGCCTTCTTCGAGGAACTCACCTATTTGAGCAGCCATTTGTTCAGGAGTTTGATCGTAAGCGCCAAACTCATTAGGTAATCCTGCATTAGGGTGAGCACTCACAAAAAAGTTTGCTTCTTTGTCTAAAACCTGTAAATAAGGTCTCAAATCTTTGGCTCCTAAAGCACAGTTTAAGCCAATGCTTAATAATGGAACATGCGAAACAGATATAAGAAATGCTTCTGTTGTCTGACCTGAAAGAATTCTACCACTGGCATCAGTTATTGTTCCTGAAACCATAATTGGCCATTCTTGCTTTCTGTCTTCCATTAATTCTTGTAATGCATAAAGAGCAGCTTTGGCATTTAAGGTGTCTATAATAGTCTCTACTAGAAAGAAGTCTATTCCTCCATCAACTAGACCCTCTGCCTGCTCTCTAAATGCTTTTACTAGTTCATCAAAAGTAATGGCTCTATATCCAGGATCATTTATGTCTGGCGAGATGGAAGCAGTTTTGTTGGTTGGACCAATAGAACCTGCGACAAAACGGGGTTTATCTGGGTTTTTCTTCGTGAATTCTTCAGCAACTTCTCTTGCAAGTTCAGCAGAGGCTTTATTCATAGCATAGACCTGATCTTCCATGTTATAATCTGCTTGTGCTATTGAGCTGCTTGAAAAAGTATTGGTTTCTGCAATATCAGCTCCGGCTTCAAAATAAGCGGCATGTATTTCTTTAATTACATCAGGTCTGGTTAAAGAAAGAATATCATTATTGCCTTTTAAAGGATGATCATGATCTTTAAACAGTTCACCTCTAAAATCCGATTCCTCTAATTTATACCTTTGTATCATAGTACCCATTGCACCATCAAGTACAAGGATTCTTTTTGATAATATGTCTTTGATGTTATGCTGCATCAGTTTATGGAAAATGTGTAAAAAATGTCCGAAATAAAGTTTCAGTTTAACTTACAAATCCAAAGTCTGATTGTCAGGAAGGGGGAGGTAAAAAAAAATGTACACTCATCTCTTCCTGCTAAAAACAGGATGGGAATTGGCACCTTAAATTAATTCAGGTTGCCAAGACGTCAACGGGCCCAATCCCTCAGTCTTTCTTGATAAGTAAGTAGGTTCAAAGTTAGCGTTTGGACGCGAAAAAAAAAAATATCGTTTCCTTAGCTTATAAGCTTTAGAGAAGTATTTTATTATAGTAGCGTTCTGTAACTTCTGTTGAAATACAAAAGTGGATTTTCTTCTTTATTTATTTTTACCTCAACGATCTTTCCGAAAATAACGGTATGCGTTCCAGAAATTATAGATTTATCAAACACACAGTCAAAGCTAGTAATGCTATCTTCTAAAATAGGGCTTCCAGTTTTAAGTGTAGACCAATTCCCTTCGAGTAATCGCTCTTCCATTGTTACACCATCGTATCCTGCAAACCTGTTAGATAAATCTTCTAAACCTGCATGAAGTATGTTAACCGCAAAATTTCCATTTTCTGTTATTAAATCGGCTAAATTAGTTTTATTATTTACACAAACTAGTAAGGTAGGTGGTGTGTCTGACACAGAACAGACAGCTGTGGCAGTAAATCCACCTTTTCCGCCTTTTCCATCCGTTGTAACTATATTTACTGCTCCAGTGAGATAACTCATCCCTTCTTTAAACATTTCTTTATCAATTCCCGACTGCTTCATTCAATTAGTATTTTAAAATTTATTCTTATTACAATACAAAAGAAGGTACTATAGTTTAACCAGAGAAGTTTTAGAGAAACAAAAAACTTAAAAATTAAGGTAAAATCTGTTTATGGCATCTTTTTGTATGCTTTATAGTTTTTTACATTCATTAACCAATCAATACTATGAGAATCCAACTTAAATTAATTGTACTTTCTTTATTACTACCTATCTCAGTTTTTGCTCAAAACGGCAAAAAATTTCCATCAATAGAAGGTGAAACGCTTAAAGATAGAAAAGTTGTTTTACCGCAAGATACCAAAGGTAAATATACACTGATTGCTGTTGCATATTCTAAAAAATCTGACGAATTGCTAAAAGGCTGGTATTCTCCTATGTACAGAACATTTGTTGAACCTCCTGAAGTTGCCTTTATTCCAACTGACGACTACGATGTAAATATGTATTTTGTAGCTTTACTTAAAGGGATTTATAAGGTTGCAGATAACAAGATTTCTAATAAAATGAAATCTGGAATTGATGCTAAGTTCCATAAAAATATGGTGATTTATACAGGAAAGATAAATGATTATAAAAAACAGTTAAACCTTGGGCAAAAAGACTTGCCTTACTTCTTTGTATTAGATAAGAATGGAAATATAGTTTATCATACTCAAGGTGCTTATTCAGATAAAAAATTATATGAGATTCAGTCGGCTATTGAGACAGAATAAATCATTTTAAGTAATAAATCTTTAATTAAAACCTTCTGATTTTAGGAATATCCTGATTATCAGAAGGTTTTTCATATTAAAGATTGTTAAAAACTTTTTGTCTTGGAATTGGGGTTATAATTTTGAAACCATTAAATAGTCACATTAATTTTTTGGCGTTCCTTTTTTATGCTCAAAAAACTCGATAAGTTAATATTTAAAGTATTTCTGGGTCCGTTTTTTCTGACTTTTGCTATTGTACTGTTCATTTTTCTTACTCAGTACATGATCAAAAACTTTAAGCACTTTGTTGGCAAAGGACTTGGACTTGATGTGTATGCAGAGCTTTTCGGCTATTTTTCACTGGTACTTACACCAGTTGCTTTGCCGTTGGCTGTTTTGCTTTCTTCACTTATGACTTTTGGTAGTTTAGGTGAACACTCAGAACTTACTGCAATTAAAAGTTCTGGTATTTCTTTATTGAGAATATTGAGGCCTGTAGCTATTTACATTTTCTTCGTAACAATAGCCGCTTTTTATTTTAATGATATAATTGCCCCTTACGCAAACTTGAAAGCATACAGTTTGCTATATGATATAAAACAAAAGAAACCTGTATTAGAATTTAAAGAAAAAACTTTTTATAACGATTTGCCAGGTTGGAGAATTAAGGTAGATAAAAAACTACCTGATGGAAAATCGCTTGAAGGGATAATGATTTATAACCATACCGACAGGCGAGGCAATATACAGGTAATTATGGCTAAAAGTGGTCAAATGCAGACATTGGGGAGCTTTTTAGCATTAGACTTAAAAAATGGCAATATCTACTCAGAAGAATCTGCAAAAAAACGTAGAAATCAAGATACAGAGTTTTTTAGGCAAGAATTTGATTCTGCCCGCTTTTTATTTAGTCTCGAATCTTTTGGCTTAAAAGAAACTGATGAGGAGTTCTTCAAAGGGCATAACCTTATGAAAAACACCAAGCGCCTTTTTGAAGAAAAGGATTCTGTAAACCACATGGTAGACAGATACATGTACAACTTCAAAAGGAGTGTGTACTCTTATTATAATTTCTGGGAAAGAAATCCAGATGGTGGAGTATCTATACCACCATTGCCAGTAGAAAAAGATTCTACTATAGACGAAGAGGAAAACACCAATCAGGCAAAACCGACTGATGTAGATACAACTAGCAAAGAGCCAATAGAAAAACTCAGAAAAAAAGAAGAAGAAAAGCAATCTGATAAAAAAATCACACCCAAAGCATTGGATAAGAGTCCTTCTGTAAAGGATAAATTCAAGACACTTCCTAAAAAAGATCTTGATTTAAATAAAGATAAAAAAGTTAGAAAAATACAAGCTGTAGTCTACAGCTCTGAAGAAGAAGAACCTTTAGAAACCAAAGTGAAGGAGATGATGGATCAAGAGTTGGTAAATCAGGATTATGTACGAGCACATTCTAAAGCTAGTAGCATTCTTAATCTTTTAGAAACAAACGTAGATCGAGCGCAAAGGCAAGACGAAAAACTAAATGCCTACGAGATAGACATTCATAGAAAATTCACTAAAACTCTTGCTGTTTTTGCTATGTTTCTAATTGGTGCGCCATTAGGAGCAATTATCAAAAAGGGTGGACTAGGTGTACCAGTAATTATTTCTATTATATTCTTTATTATTTTCTATATCGCCACCATTATGGGAGAGAAATATGCTAAAGAAATGGTAATTTCCCCAGTGATAGGTTGTTGGTCGGCTAACGTTATATTATTTGCTTTTGGATTGTTCTTTCTTAAACAGGCAAGAAAAGATGCCAGATTGTTTGATACAGATTTTTACTATGTTTTCTATCAAAATTTATCAGGCAAAATCAAAACATACTTTGGTAAAAAGAAAGGAAATGCTGAAAGTTTATCTGCTTCTTCAGAATAGTAAAAGCTTTTTTATAACTTCGGGCCATGTTTCCAGTTATAGACTTTCATTGTGATTTACTATCATATTTAGTAAATGTGCCCGGTGCAGATGCACTTAATTCTGAGGCAATTGGTTGTGCATTACCTAATCTTAAATCCGGAGATGTAAAACTTCAAGTTTTAGCTGTTTTTACTGCTACAAATCCCGGAAGTGTAGAAAATGCATCTAAGCAATTTGATGCTTACGAGCAGTTATGTACAGATTATAAAGATTGGGTATATGATGCTGCCAAAGATTTAAAAATCAAAAATAACGATAAAGCAGCACTGGTTCCTGCCATTGAGAATGCCTCTGGTATTTTAGAAGAAGATGAATCGCTCGACTTGTGTTTTGAGCGTTTAGATGTGCTTTTAAATCGATTCAATAGGTTATTATATATAACAATTACCCATCATTCAGAAAACCGATTTGGAGGTGGTAATTACTCAGACAAAGGCTTAAAAGACGATGGTAAGCAATTGCTTAAATATTTAGATAGTAAGCAAATTGCAGTAGATCTTTCTCATACAAGTGATCAAATGGCTTTTGATATTTTAAATACAATTGATCAATCTAATCTTAATGTTCCTGTAATTGCAAGCCACTCAAACATGAGGGCAATTTGTGATCATCCAAGAAACCTACCTGATGAACTGATTGAAGAACTAAAGCGCAGAAATGGTTTTGCCGGAGTAAATTTTGTGAGAGCATTTCTCGATAATGATAATGATAAAATAATTTTTGACCATATAGCTTATGCAAAAAAGAAAAACTTGCCTTTGGTTTTTGGTGCAGATTTTTTTAGTACTTCTCAATTAAATGATCCTGCTAGGCTGCCTTATTTTTTCAAAAGTTTATCTCATGCAGGACAGTATCCTCATATTTTAGAAGAAATGCAAGATAGAGAGTTCTCCGAAGAAGATTGCTACCAATTAGCTTTTGACAATGCAAGTAAATGGCTTGTAAGTCAGGGCTTTGCGTTTGAGTGATTTTGCAGGATAATTTTTCCACTTCTTTCGCAGGTTTTATAGATTGTATCATTTATTGCTAATTCACTATTTTAACCATTGCCCGAATGCATAAAATTTTTTTAGCTTCATTTTTCCTTTTATTTACTTTTCAACTCAAAGCACAGCAAGCAGAGATATTATATCTATCTGGTAAAAACAAAGACCATACTGTAGACTGGAATTTTGCAATTGATAATGGAATGAATAGTGGCAAATGGACAACTATTCCGGTTCCATCTAATTGGGAATTACAAGGTTTCGGTGTGTATAACTATGGTCGCTCTAAAGACAAGCAACCGTTTTCTGATGAAACTGGACAGTACAGGTATGAGTTTGAAGTACCTAAAAGTTTCAAGAAAAAGTATGTAGAAATTGTGTTTGAAGGGGCAATGACAGACACAGAAGTAAAGATAAATGGTGAATTAGCTGGTCCGGTGCATCAAGGAGGTTTTTACCGATTTACCTACGACATAACCGATTTGATAAATATAGGTGGAGACAATACGCTAGAGGTAAAAGTGAAAAATAAGTCTGATAATGCTGGTGTTAATACAGCAGAGCGAGAAGCAGATTTCTGGCTTTTTGGAGGTATTTACAGACCAGTTTACCTAAAAGCATATCCAGAAGCACATATCCAGAGAATTGCTGTAGATGCCAAAGCAGATGGCTCTTTTACTGCTGATGTTTATTTGAGAGGTAGAGGGAGTGTGAGCGATGTAGAAGCTCAGTTGTACGATATGCAGAACAAACCTATTGGCAAATCATTTTCTGTTTCTGCTGGTATGTCTAAAGAGAAAGTGAGTTTAGAAGCCAAATTTGAAGATGTTTTAACATGGACACCGGAATTTCCAAACAGGTATAAAGTTAAGTTCAAACTTAAAAAGAAGAACAAAGTAATTCACGAAGTAAGTGAGAAAATTGGTTTTAGAACTGTAGAATTACGCGAAAAAGATGGGCTGTATGTAAATGGAATAAAGGTTATGCTAAAAGGTGTAAATCGACATACTTTTTGGCCTTCTTCTGGTAGAACGAGTAGCAGAGAATTAAGTGAGATGGATGTAAATCTTATTAAAGAGATGAACATGAATTCTGTGCGTATGTCTCATTATCCGCCTGATGTTCACTTTTTGGAAGTTTGCGACTCTTTGGGATTGTTTGTGCTAGATGAATTAACCGGATGGCAGACCAGTTACGAAACAGAAGTAGGAAAGAAGTTGGTAGAAGAAATGATGGTGAGAGATGTAAACCATCCGAGTATAATCATTTGGGATAATGGAAATGAAGGTGGTTGGAATGTGGAGCTAGACGACGAATTTCAAAAATACGATCCACAGAATAGGCCATTAATACACCCTTGGGAAAAGTTTAGAGGCACAGATACGCAACATTATAAAGATTGGGATTGCTGCGAAGATGGCTTATTTCATGGGGAAGATGTGTTTTTTCCAACAGAGTTTCTTCATGGATTGTACGATGGTGGTTTAGGTGCAGGTTTAGATGATTACTATAATGCTATGCTCAAAAATTCACTTTCTGCTGGTGGTTTTCTTTGGGTATTTAGCGACGAAGGTGTGGAAAGAACAGATCAAGATAAAAAGATTGATACTTTTGCTAACAATGCTCCAGATGGCATATTAGGACCTTATAGAGAAAAAGAAGCAAGTTTTTATACCATTAAAGAGATTTGGTCACCTGTTTATATTGGTATAGAAGATCAGTTACCAGATAGTTTTGATGGAAAAATAGCTGTAGAGAATCGATACTTTTATACTCCATTAGATCAATGTTCTTTCAATTGGCAGTTGGTAGATTATTCAGATGCTAGTATAGATACAGCTAGTGTGGTATATGCTTCTGGCAAAGTAGAATCTCCAAGTATTCAACCACAAGAATCTGGTAACCTTAGTTTGCCATTACCCCAAGATTGGAAATTGCATGATGCTTTAAAGTTAACGGCTATAGATCCTCATGGGAGAGAAATATATACTTGGAGTTGGTCTACTGGAAATGTGCGCAAAAACTTCTTAAATATGCTTAAGTCACCTACTAAAGGTGAAGATGCTGCTCAGATAGAAGAACAAGAAAATACTTACCGACTTTTTACAGCAAATACTGAAATTATAATTGACAGAATTTCTGGAAATATTATTTCTGTAAAAAAATTGGAGAAAGAAATTTCTTTAGGTGGAGGACCTTTATTAGAAGCAAAGTTTGGTTCAAGCAAGCTTTTAGAAATTAGGCATTATGCTGTAGATGGCGATTATCTTTTGGAATATCACTATACTAAAAATTCTACAATCAAGAAAATTCAATATGTGCTTAAAACAGATGGAGTTTTAAAAGTACATATGGAGTATTTCCCTCAAGATGGATATTACGAATACATCGGAGTTGGATTTAATTATCCTGAAGATAAAGTTTCAGGTGTAACATGGGTAGGAGATGGCCCTTACCGAGTTTGGAAAAACAGGCTAAAAGGAGCAAAGTTTGGTTTGTGGCAAAAAGCATATAACAATACAGTAACAGGTGAATCGTGGAATTATCCGGAGTTTAAAGGCTACCATGCCAATATGAGATGGGCAAAAATTGATAATTCTGAAACTCCATTTACCATCTTTTTCGAAGATGAAAATCTGTTTTTAAAATTATTTACTCCTAAAGCTCCCCAAGATGCATATAATGAAAATACCAATGGCTTTTTTCCTGAAAGTGATTTAGGCATTATGCAGCAAATAAGTCCGATTGGTACTAAATTCAAAAAATCTGAGCAGATAGGCCCTCAAGGTGTACCTTATCTTTTTGAAAGAAAAGAAGTAAAAAATCCATTATCGTTTACTGTTTATTTCCAGTTTGACGAGTAAATTATTCTAATAAATAAAAAAGCCAAACCCCTAGAGGTTTGGCCAATTGTTAATTGAATAGTGTCAATTATCCCAATGTTAATCGGTTTAATAACTTATCCAAAAGTACTAAACTCCAGATTCCTAATGAAATTGATACTGTTATTAATATCAAATTATCACCTGAGGTGAAAAAGTCATTATAGAAACCTAGTAAGTTAGAGATGCTTTGAGGGACTGTTATTGTATAATTTACGTCAGCATTACCGATTAGCATCCATGAAATAATAATAATTCCAAGAAAGAAAAGTCCGTAAAATGCCTTGAATTTCCATCCTAAAATAGGCTTGTAGCTTTTCGACAAACTTGATTGATAGACTTCAAGTTTCTCCATCACATTGTCAGTAAATTCTGCACTAAGTTGCGGCGAATCTGTATGTTCTTTAAGCGATTTGCTCAAGAACTGATCTATTCTAAGTTGATCTTCTTTTTTCATGTTAATAATTTTTTTAGAGACAAGTTGTGTGTATTACTTTACAAAATCTCTCTAGCTTCTTGTTTTAATAAATGTGATAAGTGGACATAAAGTTTCTGTCTTGCCCTATGAATTTTAACTTTAACATTTGATTTAGTTAAACCAGTTGCTTCAGAAATATCTTCCATAGGCATTTCTTCCAGATAATACATTGTCACCAATCCTCTTTCGTCTGCACTGAGTTTCGCTAATATTATGTGGATATATTTTTTTTGTTGTTGTTCTTTTAAAAGATTAAAAGATTTTTCAAAAGAATCTATAGGTAACATCGCCTCAGGAACATCATTAATAGAATTCTTTTCTACTTTCTTTTTTCGGGTTTTACTTACTGCTGTATTAAATGTAATTCTGTAGAGCCAAGTAGAAAATTTTGCCTTTCTGTTAAAAGATTCAAGATACTTAAAAGCTTTAATAAAACTGTCCTGTGTTACTTCTTCGGCATCTTCTCTGTTATTTACAATGCGAAAAGCAAGGTTAAAAACAAAGCTTTTATATTTATCAATAATAATCCTGCAGGCAGACTTGTCTCCCTGTATAATCTTATCAATAATTATATCTTCGATTTCTTCCTTCATTTCTGCACTTTTTGACGCCGGCTAATTGAAATCGGTTACAAGAAAGTTTTAAGCAATATAAAAAACAATTGTAGTTCTGCCTTCTATTACTTTATTTTAAAAGAAGTTCAAATTATTTTAAATCAATTTTACGATGAGTGGTGTTTTATTTATGATTTAATAATGATTTATTGGGTAGTTTACAAATCTTATTTTTATGCCTCACAATCTTTTTTAATTTTGTTGCAGCATTTTTTTTATAATAAGATACCCCCTGATTACCAAAAACAAATCAATAATTTAATAAACCAAGTTTTTTAAATGAATACACTATCACTGGTTAAAGAAAAACTAGACAAACCTTACTATGATCTTGAGTTTCTGTTAGAATGTTTCAGAGAAGTCTTGATCGAAAGTGGCGAGTTAAAGCTTGCTTCACAAATACCATGGATTAACGACATTGACGATATTAAACCTGAAGAATTTAACCAGAAGTTGGTGCAGGTATATTCTATTGTTTTTCAGTTGCTGAATATGGTAGAGGTAAATGGAGCTGTGCAAAACCGACGTCAGTTAGAGAATGAAGCCATGTCTAATGTAAATGGACTATGGGCTCAGAATCTAAAAATGTTGAAAGAGCTTAAGATACCTGAAAAAGACGTTGCTAATTTACTTTCTCAAGTTGTTGTTGAGCCGGTATTAACTGCACACCCTACAGAAGCAAAAAGAGCTACTGTGTTGGAGCATCACAGAATGCTATATTTACTCTTAGTAAAGAGAGAAAATAAAATGTATACTGAGTTTGAGCAGGAAGATATCCGAAGAGATATCAAACTCACAATAGACAGACTGTGGCGAACAGGTGAAATCTTTGTTGAAAAGCCTGATGTTCCTTCTGAACTACGAAATGTAATTCACTATTTGGCTAATGTTTTTCCTGAGATTATTCCGATTATAGATAAGAGATTATTGCTAGCTTGGGAGAAGGAAGGTTATGATGTTGAATTACTAAAAGACTCAGAAAAATTCCCTAAAATTTCTTTTGGTAACTGGGTTGGTGGCGACAGAGACGGACACCCACTTGTTACAGATGAAGTAACAGCATATACACTATCGCAATTGCGATTAAATGCTTTTGTAGTAATTCGTAGAAACTTGTTATTGCTTGTTAGAAAATTAAGTTTTTCTTTGAGCTATAATTATGCGAATTATGAGATTAGAAACAGGATAGAAGAGCTAGAAAAAGAATTAGGTGAAGAAGGCATAAAAGCATTTAAAAGAAACGATGGTGAAGTTTACAGACAATATGTAAATCTATTGCTTTCTAAACTTCCTGTAGATGTAAAAAGACAACATGCTACTGAGTTAAAAGAACATGGTGCTTGTTATAAAACATCAAAAGAACTGATTCGCGATCTTAAGATACTTCAAGAATCACTAATTAAGTTTGGAGCGGAGAAAATTGCTATGTCAGACGTACACGAGTCTATCAGATTGGTAGAAACTGTAGGTTTTCACTTAGCAAGATTAGATGTTCGCCAGAATAGTAAATTCCACGAAAATGCAGTAAAACAATTAATGGATGCTGCATCTCTAAATGGTGCAGAGTTTATTGAGTGGAACGAAAAGCAAAGATTGGAATTTATCAATGCAGAACTTCAATCTAACCGTCCGTTTACTCATCCAAAAGTAAAGCTTGAAGATCAGGCAAAAGCGGTTACTTCTTGCTACTCTGTGTTAGCAGACCATATCTCAAAATATGGAACTGAAGGTTTGGGAGAAATGATTGTAAGTATGACAAGAAGTCTTTCAGATTTACTTACAGTGTACTTACTTGCTAGAGAATCTGGACTTACTACTCAAACAGAAGATGGTTTAGTTTGTAAACTACAAGTAGTTCCTCTTTTCGAAACGATCGAAGATTTACAAGAAAGCCCTAAAATATTAAAATCATTTTTAGAGCATCCATTTACTAAGAGAAGTTTAGAGTACCAACGCAAAAACCGTGGTTTTGAGAAGCCAGTACAACAGGTTATGATTGGCTATTCAGACAGTAACAAAGATGGTGGTATTCTTGCCAGCCAGTGGTTCTTGTACGAAGCTCAAGAAAAACTTTCTCAGATTGGTGAAGAAATGGGCATTAAAATCAGATTTTTCCATGGTAAAGGTGGTTCTATAAGTCGTGGTGCTGGTCCAACTCACTGGTTTTTAAGAGCATTGCCACATTCTTCTGTCAATGGAGATATTAGATTAACTGAGCAAGGAGAAACAATTTCTCAGAAATATGCCAACAAAATAAATGCTTCTTACAATATGGAATTACTAGTAGCTGGTACTGCTGGAATTTCTATTGCTGATGCTTATACCAAAAAAGGGAAGCATGCTTTAGAAAGCATGATTAGAAATTTGGCAGAAGACAGTCGTGATTTCTATTGGAAATTAATAAGCCATCCAGATTTTATCTATTTCTATGGCGAAGCAACTCCAATTGATGCAATCGAATCTAGTAAAATTGGCTCAAGACCTGCGAGAAGATCTGGAAAAAGAACTTTAGAAGATTTAAGAGCAATTCCTTGGGTATTTAGCTGGAGCCAGTCTCGTTTTAATGTAACTAGCTGGTATGGAATAGGTTATACACTTGAGAAGCTTCAGAAGGAGAAGCCTAAAGAATTTGATAAGTTTAAAAAAGCTGTAAAATTCGATCCACTCATCAGATACGTATTAACCAACGTAGATACTAGCTTGGCTGCTACAGATGAGGAGATAATGGCAGAATATGCATCTTTGGTAAAAGACGAAAGAATCAGAACGAGTATTTTCAAATTGATTACCAAAGAGCTTAAAAGAACCAGATTAATGCTCGATACTGTGCTTGATTTACCATTTGATAAAAGGAGAAAAAATCACCATTATTCAAATGTATTGAGAGCTACAGCTATGAAATCATTACACACTAATCAGGTTTATTTGCTTAAAAAGTGGAGAGCTGAGAAAGAAAATGGCGATCTTAAAAATGCAGAAAAAACGCTTACCAATCTACTACTTACGGTAAATGCGATTGCAAGTGCTATGAGAAGTACAGGTTGATATAGTTTTAATGAATAATAATATATTGAAGCTTCGAAAATTTATTTTTCGGAGCTTTTTTTTGGTTTAGTGCAACCAATTAACATGGCTTATTTGTTAGCAAACATTGAATACCGACATCTATAATTGATATTATTAAAATAAAAAGATTACTAAACCCTACATTACATCACGATTTATGAAATTCTTTTACTTTACTTTAATCATCTTATCTATTCTTTCATGCAGTACAGAAAAACACGGCGATTCTGCAAACAAAGAGTCTATTAATGCTTCTGATCCTAAAGCTCAATCAATTGTAGAGGCTGCCATAGAAGCACATGGCAACAAATTATTGGATAATGCCAAAATTTCATTTGAGTTTAGAGACAGACAATATATTGCTTTAAGAAATGGAGGGAAATTTCAGTACGAGAGAATCTTCACAGATTCTATAGGTAACAATGTGAGAGATGTATTAAGCAACAACGGTTTTTATAGAGAGACCAATGGAGATAAATCCAGTTTGCCAGATGAAAGAGTAAAAGCATTTTCAAACTCTGTAAACTCAGTTATTTATTTCGCTCTATTACCTTATTTTTTAAACGATCAGGCGGTGCAGAAAGAATATTTGGGAGAAACCACTATCAAAGAAGAGCTTTATGACAAAGTTAAAGTAACATTTAAAGCAGAAGGTGGAGGCAAAGACCACGATGACGAGTATGTTTATTTCTTCCATAAAGAAAAGCATACAATGGACTATCTGGCTTACAATTATCAGGTAAATGGTGGTGGAGCTAGATTTAGAGAAGCTTATAATGTGAGAGAAGTTGAAGGTATTCTTTTTGCCGATTATATTAATTACGAAGCTCTAAGCAAGAGTATGGAAGTAGCTGAATTTGATTCCTTATTTAATAAAGGACAAATGAAGGAACTTTCCAGAATCGAAAGTGAAAACATTGTAGTAGAAATATTAGCTCAATAGATTAAATCCAATAATTTTTGGACCCTTTCTAAGGGCTTAATCTTTAGTTTTTTATCTTTAATATTCACTAACTTATTACAAAACTAAAGAAATGAAAAAGCTAAACTTTTTTACAATTACATTCTTAATTTCATTATTATTCTCTTGTTCAACTCAAGAAAATGCCTCAGATGAAGGATCTGAAACTGCTGAAACAGAAGAGAGTTCTGAGGTCGCCAGCAATGGAGGGACTAATGGTTGGGAAGTACTTTTTGATGGTAAATCATTAAATGGCTGGCATAATTACCTGAGCGATTCTGTAAGCGGATGGTATGTAGAAAATGGTATTTTAATTACGGATGGTGGTAATAATGATATTGTTTCTGATCAAGAATATGAAAATTTTGAACTAGATTTTGAGTGGAGTATTTCTGAAAAAGGGAATAGTGGAGTGTTTTTTTATGTAGTTGAAGATGAGAAATATCCGGTAACTTATGCAACTGCACCAGAGTATCAGCTAATAGATGATGAAAACTATCCAATAGAACTGAAGCCTGTACAGCATACTGCGTCAAATTATGATCTTATGGTAGCAGATGAAGCTACAATAAATCCTCCGGGATCTTTCAATCAATCTAAAATTATAGTAGATCATGGTAAGGTAGAACATTGGCTAAACGGCACTAAAGTAGTTTCTTATGAATTAGGTAGTGATGATTGGAATGAGCTAGTGAAAGATAGCAAATTTGCTACAATGGAAGGATATGCAGCAGTTCATAAAGGCAGAATTGGCTTACAAGATCATGGTGATAAAGTGATGTTTAAAAGTATTAAGATTAAGGTATTGTAGGCTAAAAATTTTTTGAATAAATATTTAAGATCAGCTTTTGCATTTGATAGTGTAAAAGCTGATCTTGTTTTTTAAATCCATAAAATATATGAAGATGAAAGAACTTTTTGACTTAAATGGTAAGGTGGCAATCGTTACAGGAGCAAGCAAAGGCATTGGAGAAGCTATTGCTTATTTTTTAGGTAGGGCAGGAGCTAAGGTTGTAGTAAGTAGTAGAAAGCAAGATGCAGTGGAAACCGTTGCTCAAAAATATAGAGAAGAAGGTATCGAATGTACTGCAATTGCTTGCCAAATGGGCGATATGGAAGCTATTGAAAATTTGGTAAGTGAAACGGTTAAGGTTTATGGTACTATTGATATTGTAGTAAATAATGCAGCAACTAATCCTGTGTTTGGGCCAATTATAGAATCAGATTTGAGTGCTTATGATAAAATTATGGATGTGAATGTAAAAGGTCCTTTACATTTAGCGAAACTGGCTTACCCATATTTGAAGAAAAGCGAAAATGCATCTGTAATTAACATTAGTAGCGTAGAGGGAGTTACTCCGGGTTTTGGTTTGGGTTTATACAGTGTAAGTAAAGCCTCTTTAATTATGCTTTCTAAAGTATTAGCAAAAGAGTGGGGGCCAGATAGCATAAGAGTTAATACAATTTGCCCAGGGTTAATTAAAACCAAGTTTAGCCAACCTCTCTGGACAAATGAAAAAATAATGAAACAAGTAATGGCTGTACAGCCAATTAAAGAAATAGGTAAACCAAAAGATATTGCTGGTTTGGCTTTAATGTTGGCTTCTAAAAGTGGAGCTTACTGTACTGGTGCAGTATTTACTGCTGATGGTGGTTTAACTATTTAAGTTAAAAATCACCTTTCGAAAAGATTATTTAATAATAGTTCAAATTCTTGTGCCTTGGTATATTGGTGGTCGCTATAAACATTAGCTACAAGCTTAATATAACTGGGCTTTGAATCAATGCTTACGTTTTCAATCTCAATATTCCCATACTTTTGATCTATTAATTGATCTTTATTCTTGCCTTTCAACTTTGGCTTAAGGTAAAATCTTTCTTTGGTTTCTACATATGCGGGTCTGTCGTAGATTTTTCTGCTAGAGTTTTTTAGATGATACCCAGTATTTAAAACTTGGTCTCTAAATAAATCGAATAGAAAGTTGAAATCGCGAACAGTTAGGGAATGATGGTAACTAAAAGCAAAGCCATTGGCATAAGGTGTTTCTAGTATATGAACATGATACTCATCTGCCACATTCGCTTTTTTATTGATGTAAGCTGTATAAATTTTCTCTAAGTGTATTTTATAAATACCTTCGTTTACCCACCTAAAATAATCTCTTTGGTATTGTTCTGTTCTTGTGATGTCTTCTGTAATAAAAGCTTCTTTATTTTCACCAGAGGCATTTGGGAATAGTTTATTATATATCTTATCAAAAAATGTCATTCCTGTTTAATTGATGAAAATTTAGCTTAGTGAGAAGCCAAGATATAAAAAAAGCGCCACAGTTAAAACTGTAGCGCTTTTGTATTATATGAGGATAATTTCTAATTAGATAGAGATACCCATAAAAGACATAAATGCGATACCCATTAAACCGGTAATGATAAAAGTAATACCTAAACCTTTTAATGGAGCTGGAACGTCTGAATATTTTAATCTCTCTCTAATTGCAGCTAAAGCAATAATTGCTAAGAACCAACCAATACCTGAAGAGAAACCAAATACTGTAGCTTCAACTATAGTATATCCTTTTGGTACCATAAATAAAGAAGAACCTAAAATTGCACAGTTTACAGCGATTAGAGGTAAGAAAATACCTAATGAACCGTAAAGGGCAGGAGAGAATTTTTCGATTGTCATCTCTACCAGCTGTACAATAGAAGCAATTACAGCAATAAACATAATAAACTGCAAAAAGCTAAGGTCAATTGATGCAAAATCTGCACTTAACCAAGTAAGCGCTCCTTCTTTTAGAATAAATTCGTAAATCAACCAGTTTACAGGAACTGTAATGGTAAGTACGAAAATTACAGCGATTCCAAGACCAGAAGCTGTAGATACTTTTTTGGAAACAGCCAAGTATGAACACATTCCTAAGAAGTAGGAAAAGATCATATTTTCTATAAAAATTGACTTAATTCCGAGATTTATAAGATCCATGATTTTCTAATTCTTTTATGATTAACTATGTTCTACGTAACCGTTTCTCCATCTTTGTACCCAGATTACAATTCCTATGATAAGGAATGCACCTACTGGTGAAGTCATAAGACCGTTGGTTGGGAAACTTGACCATCCGATTGCTTCAAATACTTTGAAGTCGAAGATTGATCCTGAGCCGAATAACTCTCTAAAGAAAGCTACTACTAAGATTACCCAAGCATAACCAAATGAACTTCCAAAACCATCGAGCATAGAGTCGTAAGGTTTATTACCCATAGCAAATGCTTCAAGACGGCCCATTACGATACAGTTAGTAATAATAAGACCAACATAAACACCTACTACTTTAGCTACATCATATAAGTATGCTCTTAATATTTGGTCAACAAGAATTACTAATGCAGCTACAATACCAAGCTGAACAATAATTCTAATACGCTGTGGAATGGCATTTCTTAAAAGAGAAATGATAACGTTTGAAGCTACAACCACAAACATTACAGCGATTGACATTACTAGTGTAGGTTCTAATTTTGCTGTTACCGCAAGCGCTGAGCAAATACCAAGTACCTGTACGGTAATTGGGTTATCATCATCCAAAGGATCGCTAACAATTCTTTTCCGTCTTTTAGATAAGAGTGCTTCGCTTTTCGCTTTAGCAACTGTTTTTTCTGCAGTTTCGGTACTCATATATATTTTATTTTTTCGATTATAAACTACTTATAGATTCTCCACCCTTAAGTTTCTTAAGGTAAGCTTGGTAATACTCAAGATAATTGTAAAGCATATCGTTTACACCATTTGCTGTCATAGTCGCACCTGATAGACCATCAACTTCATGCTCTCCTAATCCTGTGTGGTTTTCACCTTTAACCATTTCTACAGATACATACTTACCTGATTCATCGTTAATGGTCTTACCTTGATATCTTTGTTGAACTGGAAGATCAGTAATTCTAGCACCTAAACCAGGAGTTTCACCTTTATGGTCAAAAGAAACACCCTTGATAGTATTTAAATCATCTTCTAGTGCTACGTATCCCCAAATGTAATCCCATAAGCCGAATCCATAAATAGGAACGATGATGGCTTCGTATTTTTCAGGATCACTTTCGCTCATGAACATATAAACAGGGTATTTTCTGTCTTCTGGTTCTTTTTTGTATTCCTTATCAACATTGATGTCTTCAGGAACTACGTCTTCTAGAACTTCACCATCGTAGTTTATAGCAGTAGATTTTATTCTTTCATCATAAACTACAGCTAAATCTTGTTTAGCTTTTCCTTCAACATCCATTACAGCACTAAGAATCTGCTTTTTGGTGTCAAGTTCTATAGATATTTGTTGTTGCTCTTTAAGACCAACAGCAGCAAGAGATAAAAGTCCTCCTAGAACAATTGTAAGACCTGCTGCAAATGCGATTATATAAGTGTTAGACTGTTGCACGTTTTAACCTCCTTTTTTTGTTAGCTTGGATAACATAAAAATCTATAAGCGGTGCGAATACATTCATTAATAATACCGCTAGCATGATACCTTCTGGATATGCTGGGTTAAATACCCTGATAAGTACAGTTAGCATACCAATTAGGAAACCGTAAATCCATTTTCCGGTATCAGTGTGTGTACCAGTAACAGGGTCTGTAGCCATAAAAGTAGCTCCAAAAGCAAGACCTCCAATTACCCAATGGTAATGTGGTGGAAGCCCCATAAATGGATTAGCTCCTGCTAAGTTAAAAATAAGACCCATTACATATGCTCCTGCAAATACAGTAAGAATAATTCTTCCACTGCCAATGCCAGTAAAAACTAATACTGCTGCACCAATTAGACAAGCTAAAGTAGAAGTTTCTCCAATTGAACCAGGAATAGTTCCTAAAAACATACTAGTGAAAGTATACATTTCTGGATTCCAGCTAGATGCAAAAGAATCTAAAACAGAACCAGTTTGTGTAGAAGCTGCTAAAGCTAATGCAGTAGCACCAGAGTAACCTTCAACAGAAGCAACTCCGTCCAGTGCAGTCCAAACATCACCAGAAATATCAGTAGGGTAGGCGAAGTATAAGAATGCTCTGGCTGTCATAGCCACATTCAAAATATTCATTCCTGTACCTCCAAAAACTTCTTTTCCAAGAATTACTGCAAAAGCAGTAGCCATTGCAACTTGCCATAATGGAATTGTTGCAGGCATAATTAAAGGAATAAGCATCCCTGTTACAAGGAAACCTTCGTTTACTTCGTGTCTTCTAATGGTAGCAAAAGTAAATTCTATACCCAAACCAACACCATAAGAAACCACTACAATTGGTAATACTTGAATAGCTCCAAAAATAACTTTATCGATAAGCTCTCCACCTTCACCTGTAGCTAAAAAATGCTGATGACCAACGTTCCAGATTCCAAATAATAAACATGGAAGCAGTGCAACGATCACTGTCATCATCATCCTTTTAAGATCGATAGCGTCTCTTACCTGAACTCCCTTAGATTTAGTTGTATCAGCAGGAGTAAAGAAAAGGGTTTCGTGAGCTTCAAATATGTAAAAATACTTTTCATATTTGCCCCCTTTCTCAAATTGCGGTTTTACTTTATGTAGAAAATCCTGTATGAACTTCATTTATATATCAAACTATTTGAAAATTATTTACAAAAGAGTACAGACTTCTCAGCCTTCCATCATAAGATTAATACCTTTTCTTACAATAGACTGTACATCATGTTTAGAAACATCTATGTATTCGCAAAGTGCTAGGTCTTCTTCTGCTACTTCGTAAATACCAAGTG
The DNA here is from genome assembly GCF_026250525.1 of Chondrinema litorale. Lineage (GTDB taxonomy): Bacteria > Bacteroidota > Bacteroidia > Cytophagales > Flammeovirgaceae > Chondrinema > Chondrinema litorale. The sequence continues at coordinate 506,405 of NZ_CP111043.1, read as the reverse complement.
CTTCCATTTCATCAAAGTCTTCAGCAAGGATGGCTTTTAACAAATGGGTTGGATAAATATCCATTGGAACCACTTTTTCAAATGCACCAGTCATTACAAATGCTCTTTTCTGGCCATTTGTATTAGTATCTAGTACATATTCTTTGTTTCCAGAATTTAGGAAAGAAAATAACCCTAATGCTCTGTGAAAGCTCAATCTATTTTTAGTAACTGAAAACCATCCTTCAGTAAGTACAAATCTTTCGTTATCGCCTTCAGGGAGTACAGAGATCATATTATCATAATATCCCAAACTTCCTTCTATCCCAATATTTTCTCCTGTAAGTACATTTCCTGAAACCACCCTAACATGTTCGTTTTTAAGGTTGCCCTCAACAAATTTCTTTACAGAAGCACCTAAATAAGTTTTATAGTATTGAGGTGTTTTTACTTCAGAACCTGCTACAGCGATTATTTTGCTGGCATCGTAAATGCCATCCATAAATAATTTACCTATCTGGATAACACCATAAGGGTTAAGCGTCCAAACAATATCTCCTACATTAATTGGATCGATATGGTGAATTTGAACACCAACGTTTCCAGCAGGGTGCTTGCCATAAAACTTGTTAAGTTGAATATTTTTAGCTTTTGAAAAAATTGCAGGAACCTCATCATCTCCATTAATATTTACATGGATAGGTCCTTTAGTTAATTTTTTCAAGATCTCTACACCAGCTTGAAAGTATTTGTCTTGATCTTTAAAGATAAAAGCATAATCTGGTGCCAGAGGGTGGCTATCAAAGGCAGAAATAAATATAGATTTAGGAGTATCTTCAGGATTAGCAATTACTGCATATGGTCTTTGAATAATATTAGGCCAGACTCCTTTTGTAAGCATAATTTCTTTTGCTTCGTCTGCATTCAAACTTTCAATTTCAGAAATTGAAAATTTCTTGCCCTCATCATATACAATTTCCTTGTCTGCGAGTATCTTAATACCAAGAAGCTTTCTTTTTGCTCCTCTTTCTACTGCTACGATCTCTCCACTAACTGGAGAAGCAAACATGATATTATCTGCCTTTTTATCGAACAATAAAGGAGTTCCTGCTTTCACTGTATCTCCTTCTTTAAATGTCACTTTAGGTCTGGACATTCCTGGAAAATCAGTGGGTTTTAATACGTAAGTATCGGGCGTGATATCGGGGCCAATTTTTTTCTCGGCTTTACCTGCGAGATTGATGGTGAATCCTTTCTTTAACTTAATGCTTTTTGACATTTCTAATCGCTATGTATCCTCAATAATTTGCTGCGAAATTATTAAATAAACAATTATCAGAAAATAATTTTTGCTTGTTTAGATTTATTCTAAATAAGCTGGTTGTATCTCAAACTATCTCTGACTGTTGGTTAATAACTGCATTTAAAATTTGAAACTTTTCAAAGTTCAATACTATTGATAAAGAGGGGGTTATAAAAATTTTTTTATGTTAAATATTGATGTTTTTTCATTGAGAAGAAAAATATACATAAAAATCCAAGGTGAATAGAAGGAACCTACCCCTAAAAGGATTACAGTTCCCCAATGAAACAGTATTCCACCGCTTATAAAAATTAATCTAAGTTTTTTTAAAAGAATTGATGAAATAAAAAATAGCTGTAAAAAGATGGCACAATTGGCTAAAACGATTATCAACCATTTTTGATTTAATAAAAATTTAAAATTAGTATCGTGTAAATGCAGATGAGCCTCAAAGTTATCCCCATTAAACCAATGGATGCCAGAAACAAGTACTTTTTCAAGTCCGCTAAAGAAATAGCATAAGCCAATAGATATTTGAATTAAGAATAATATTTCTCTTACAGCATTCTGGTTTTTGCCATTATAATATAATGCGATTGGCATTAATAATATGCCATAACCGAATGAAGCATAAGTGTGATCTATTTTTTCGAAACTTTGTTGCAAACCAAGTTGATAAAAAAAGCATATAGCTATTATTACTGAGGGTATGAACTTTCTTTTTTGGACAATTACTAAAACCAAAGAAATATAGTAAGCGATACAAATAACATGTATTGTTAAATTCGATGGATAACTTCTTTGAAAGAAATTTAGAATAGAGACTGGTTTATATAGTAATGCGAAGTTTTGTAATTGTAGTAAAATAATGTACCAGTCGTAAGTGTAAATAATGCATCCAGAATAGAATATAGTAGATAAAATGAGGATGTATTTAGGTTTTGGTACATTTGGCTTAGTGTTACTAATAAATTCGAAAATGCTATTTTTTGACTTATATACATAATATGTAGCAAGTATAAAGCAATAAACTATATCAAAGCGTAAGATAATTTGATGGAACTTTCCCAAAAAAAAGTCAACCGAAAACCTTTGACTTTCTACTAAAAACCTCGGGTATACAAGATTTACCAAATAGTTAATTGTTGGGAAAGCTCTGTTGTTGTTGAGGTATTCGATAATAATTGGTTGAAGAAAGAAAGTTAGTATTAGGTTGATTAATAATAAAATTAAAATGGATAGTACTATTAATTTTAAGTTTACCTTCTTCACATTTTATTTAGTTATAAATGATATTGTATCTGCTTGTGTGCTTAGCTCACTATATCTTAAAAAATATAATTTAATCTCTTTTTCTGCTATTTGATCTGCTGCTACCTTAAGTATTTCTTCTGTTTGATTTCTGTAATAATAGTTTCTCATTAAGTAAGTAAAAATACTCTCGTATAAACCTCGTTCTTGGGCATTAAAAACTTCTTTTTTGTGTTTATTATACTCAATAAGAATTTCAAATTTTTCAGTTTGAACCTTATTTATAACAGGTTCGGCAAACATACCAAACCTATAAAAAGGGAAAATTGATTTTTGGAGTATAAAAGGAATGATAAAGGTCAAAAAAAATGATATTCTTAAAAAATTAGCATTCATTTCACTTAATTATAGTTATTAACATTTGTTTTTTTTTTAGGATACTTGCACTATTCCTATAATATATTGAAAAATATTATGTGATTGTATGAAAATGTAATTACTAATTATTGAACTTCTTTTTTTATAGCTAATTTTGTCAAAATTTATTTAAAATAATTAATTACATGGTAGACACAAACGTCAATTATAAAGTAAAAGACATTGCGCTAGCAGATTGGGGCAGAAAAGAAATTAAATTGGCTGAAGCGGAAATGCCTGGTTTAATGTCGCTAAGATCTGAGTTTGGTGCTCAACAACCTTTAAAAGGTGCACGTATTGCTGGATGTCTTCATATGACAATTCAAACAGCAGTGTTAATTGAAACCCTAGTTGAACTTGGTGCTGAAGTTCAATGGTCTTCTTGTAATATTTTTTCAACTCAGGATCAGGCAGCAGCAGCAATAGCAGAGGCTGGTGTACCTGTATTTGCATGGAAAGGAATGAGTGAAGAAGAATATAACTGGTGTATTGAGCAAACCTTATTTTTTGGTGAAGACAAGAAGCCATTAAATATGATTCTTGATGACGGCGGAGACTTAACTAATTTAGTTTTAGATACTTATCCTGAATTAGTAAGTGAAATTCAAGGAATCTCTGAAGAGACTACTACTGGTGTTTTAAGACTTTATGAAAGAATGAAGAAAGGAAAATTACCAGTACCTGCAATTAATGTAAACGATTCTGTTACAAAATCTAAATTTGACAACAAGTATGGTTGTAAAGAATCTGCTGTTGATGCAATTAGAAGAGCAACAGATGTAATGATTGCTGGTAAAGTAGCAGTTGTAGCTGGTTATGGTGATGTAGGAAAAGGAACTGCATTATCTCTTAGAGGAGCTGGTGCAAGAGTAATTGTAACTGAGATTGATCCAATATGTGCTTTACAAGCTGCAATGGATGGCTTCGAAGTAAAGAAAATGGCTAATGCTGTACCAAGAGCAAATATTGTTGTAACTGCTACAGGTAATAAAGATATTCTTACTGGTGAGCATTTCAAACTGATGAAAGATAAGACCATTGTTTGTAATATTGGTCATTTTGATAATGAAATAGATGTTGCTTGGTTAAACAAAAACTATAAAGAAGCTAAATATAATGTTAAGCCTCAGGTAGATGTTTACAATGTAGATGGCAACGAAATAATCCTTCTAGCAGAAGGTAGATTAGTAAACTTAGGTTGTGCTACAGGTCACCCTTCATTTGTAATGTCTAACTCATTTACAAACCAGACTTTGGCTCAAATGGAATTATGGCAAAATGGTGATAAATACGAAAATAGAGTTTATACCTTGCCTAAACATCTTGACGAGAAAGTAGCTGCTTTACATTTAGAGAAAATTGGTGTTGAACTAGAGACATTATCTCCAGAACAAGCAGATTATATCGGTGTTAATGTTGATGGTCCTTTCAAGTCTGAAAACTATCGTTACTAATTAACATTAGGACATAACATATTTTGAAAGCCCTGCATTTGCAGGGCTTTTTTTATTTAGTTAATACATAAATTAATACTAACAGAGTAATAACTACTAGAACAAAACCTCTGCTAATCAATGGTTTTTTCTCAGGTTGAGGTTCTGGTGTTTTGTCAACTTTAGCTACAATAATGTAAGTATCTTCTTTATTATTAGAGCTTAAAAGTTTTATATTAGTATTACCATTCTCAGTTAATATTGGCAACTTAGAGATTTTCTCAAGTATCAATTCTTCTGGAGTTAACTCTTTTTTGTCTTCTACCACTTCTTTTACTGCAACTTTCTTTTCAGGATTTTTAAACAACCTGGTAAAAGCAAAGAGCACCATTAAAGTTAAAATTAATGCCATAGAAGATAGAGAAGCACCAGAAGATGTAACTGTGCTTTCTGCTAAAACTATAGATGGAATTAATAATAATATAGTGATTAAAGTTTTCATAACAACAGGCTGTTTTGTGGTTTTCAAAAGCATCACAAAAGCGGGAAAAACTCCTCTTTGCAGGAGACCGGATTCACTTCCGGGTTTGCCTGTGTTACGAAATTCTATTGTAGGTTTCGTATAGATACAGCAAACCCCGAACATTACTATGCCCGGGGTCTTACTGCTATATATTTTATATTTATTATAGCTAACCTATTGCCCCGGGAGTTGGGCTATTCTACTTCCTAGTGGATTCCATTCGCGTAAATCCACTGTGGCTTTTTTACCAAATACCATTTTCGAAATTTTTTCGTGGTACATTTTTATAAGTTTTTTAAAATGAAAAAACCCGGACAATTATCCGGGTTTTAAATATCTATAATAAGATTACTCTTATTTCTTTTTTAAACCGGATAATTTACATCGCACTCTGCTGTCGCGAGCACTGTCTAGAGATACTTGAATATGTAAATTATTTCTTTTCATGTTGCAATAGTAATATGTTTTTTCTAAAAAATCCACAAAATTTGTTATTTAGACAGATTCTTAATCTTAATATATTTAAAGATGTTATCTAGGTTTCCAAGGAATCTCTTCAGCATTCATTTCTATAGACACTTTTCTAGAAAGTACAAAAAGATAATCAGACAATCGGTTTAAGTATTTTATTATTCTTTCGTCTACTTCTTCGTTTGCTGCTAACTCAATACTTTTTCTTTCAGCTCTTCTGCAAATAGTGCGTGCAATGTGGCAATAAGATACATTTTGATGACCGCCAGGAAGTATAAAATTTTTAAGTGGAGGAAGTGCTGTCTCCATTTTATCCATTTCATCTTCTAGTAATAAAATATCAGCGTCTTCAATATTTGGTATGTTAAACTTTTTACCGGGAGCAGTTGCCAAAATACTACCTATTGTAAATAAGTTTTCTTGAATATTAATTAATAACTTTTTTCTATCAGCATTATCAGCAGAAAAATCTCTCAATAAGCCAATAAAACTGTTTAACTCATCTACTGTTCCGTACGCATCGATTCTAACATTCGCTTTCGAAACTCTTTCGCCTCCAAGTAGAGAAGTACTGCCTTTATCACCGGTTTTAGTATATATTTTCATTATTTAATAAGCTGTTGATTTATAGTCGTAAATTTAATACTTAACCACCGCTTACTGGTGGGATAAGTGCAATTTCATCAGATGTACTTAAAGAATAGTTGCTTTCAGCATATTCGTTATTAACTGCAATTGAAAGTGATTTTAATTTTCCCAACTCTGGATACTGTTCAAACAACATATTTTTCAAATTTTGAACAGTACTATTTTCAGGTAAATCTATATCGAAAACCTGTTTGCCTATAATTTCTTTAGCAATTCCGAAAGTTAAAATCTGTAATTGTATCTGCTTCATAAAGTCCCTTATTGTATATGTATTTCTTAACAGATGAATGATGAAACTAGTTTAATGTGATTTTATTAATAATGTCGAACTTTTATTACATGCCAATTTTGTTAATAAGTGTAGCGTGTATAGCTATATGTGACTTTGAATTAAAACTTAATTATTCTATTTGCAGTAAAATATTACATAAAGCTAATAACAATACGAACATGAAGAAGATAAAACTAGACTATAGAAAACTAATTATCATTATTGCTGTTGGAATTATATTCTTTGTAAATATATTGAATACATTTCTAGTGATGTTTGATTAAATGTAATTGTTGTGCAATACAATTTGCTTCTAAAGCTATCTTAAACTCCTATATCAATTCTTGCCTTATTTGTTGAAATTATATTTAGACTGATTTGCTTTAAATACAATTTCATATCATTTTTAATCCATATTAAACTTTAACTATGTTAATTGTAACAAATAAATTATGGTTTACAATTACATACCTAGTTAATCTCGAACAAACATACATTTTAATGAAAGTTATTTTAGGGTCTAACTCTCCGAGAAGGCAAGAACTCTTAAGTTATATTTTAACAAATTTTGAAGTGGAGGTAAGGTCGATCAATGAAGATTATCCTCCAGATATGCCAGTAAATGAAATAGCTGCATATTTAGCCGAACAAAAAGCTGAAGCTTTTCACGAAGATAAGTTTAAAGATGCCATTGTTATAACAGCAGATACTACTGTAACTCTTGATGATAAGTTATTAGAAAAACCTGCTGATAAATTTGAGGCGAAAGATATGTTGATGCAGATTTCAGGCAGAAAACATTTGGTGATATCTGCAGCTTGTGTGATGTTTAATGGTGAGAAGGATGTGTTTTCTGAAGTAACTGAAGTGTATTTTAAAAAATTATATGATAGTGAAATAGACTTTTATATTGATAGATACCAACCATTTGATAAGGCCGGAGCTTATGGTATTCAAGAATGGATAGGCATGATTGGAATTGAGAAAATTGTGGGATCTTATTATAATGTAGTTGGTTTGCCAATTCACTTACTATATAAAAAATTATTGGAATTAGGTGTACTGTAAAGAATAAAAAAATTTGATTGAAATAAAACAGCCAGCCCAAATTATTGAGCTGGCTGTTTTTTTATTTATCTAATGCTTAATAACCATCATTTTGAATCATATTAATATTAACATCCGTTTCTTCAATTGGAATAGCTAATATGAATCTGTCATTTGGATAGTTAACTTCGCAAACAGAAGAAGTACAATCGTTACGTACCATATCTAGTTGGTTTCGAGTAATATCGAAAATTCTATGACCTTCGAAGCATAATTCTACTCTTCTTTCATTTAAAATTTCAGTAATAAGTGCAGTACCTGTCACTATAACAGCAGCTGCCTCAGGATTTCCTCTTTGTCTGATAATGTTTAAGTCTTCTTGAGCTCCCGTATCATCACCAGATTTAGCTCTTGCTTCAGCTCTGTTCAAATAAACCTCAGATAATCTGATAACTGGAATATTGTCAGTGCCAATCTCAGCACCAGAGGAAGGGTATTTATTTACTCTAATGTTTCCATATATACCACCTAAGTCCTCATCTTCCAAGAATAATGTTTTTCTTACATCATTATCGTCCATTAAGTTTAATAAATCTTCAGAAGGTAGGTAATCACCATATCCAGTTGCTTTGTACATTCCTCCTAAGTGGTCAGAGCCGGGATTATCTACTGTAGAATAAACTATCTCCAGAATTGCTTCAGAAGAATTACCTTCAAAAAATTGAGAAGGATAATCATTTGCTGAAACTAGTGAATAATCACCGTTGCTAATTACTTGAGATGCATAGCTTTCGGTCATTTCATAGTCTTCCATGTAAAGGTAAACTCTTGAAAGTAATGCTTGGACAGCTGCTTCAGAGAAAGTCCCAGAAGTAGAAGGAGTAATAGACATTAAGCTAATTGCTTGTTCGAAGTCGCTAATAATCTGTGTGTAAACTTCAGCTACAGTATTTCTGGCAGGTTTAGCTTCTGAGTCAAATTCTAATACAATTGGTACACCGTTATGTGAAGCATCAGGGGTATAAGTATAGTGTTGGCTAAATATTCTAACCAAATCAAAATAAGCCAAAGCTCTAATTGCATGAGCTTCTCCTACAATTTGATCGAAATCAGTTGTTAATGATTCAATAGGCTCGAAGGAAGAATTAATTATTCTATTTGTAATATTTATCTCTTCATAAAGGATTGCCCAGAAATCTTCTGGTATAAAATCCTGAGGACTACCATTGTACTCAGCCCATTCACTTGCTCTATTAGCACTAGAGTTTTGTTTTACATCTTCTCCCATTACATCAGCAACAAGAGGTAAGTATCTTCCATACCACGAAGCTGATTGCATTTGATTGTATGCACCAACAATGGCCACATCAAAATCTGTATAAGATAAAAGAAAATCTTCTTCAAAAATATATTGTTCAGGTGTAGATTCTAGAAAGTCCTCGCCACATGATGTTGTAAACAACATCAAAATTGCAAAAAGACTTGATATATATAGTTTTTTCATAATTTTTTTAATTTAATTATTTCACAAATTATCTATACCATCAATTAGAAGCCGATATTAATACCAAGGTTAATTGATTTAGATAAGGGAGTAATAGTATTATAAATACCATTTGTAGATTGTTCAGGATCAAAATACAAATCATCATCAGCTACCCATGTGAAATAGTTGTTCAAGTTTGTGTAAACTCTAAGTGAACGTACATTTAGTTTGCTAGTAATAGTAGCTGGAAAGTCGTAAGCAAGGTTGATTGTTTTAAGACGTATAAAATCACCTTTATATAAATATCTTGATGAGTTTTGAGTATTTGATCCACTTGTATTACCTGCTACATATCTAGGAAATAATGCTTCATCACCTGGTTGTTGCCATCTGTTTTCATAAGCGTATACTGAAGTACTTCTTGGAAAGTAACGTCCATCACTATGGATAACCCATCCTGGCCCATCATATACATAGTTTCCGAATTGATAGTTAAAAAAGAAGTTTAGAGATAAACCTTTGTAAGCTGCGTTTAAATTAATACCTCCATAGTAATCTGGTGATGCACTTTTACCATCGTAGAAACGTGATGCTTCATTAATATCATTTGTAGTTTCTTGTTTAGTACCATCAGTGTAAAATAAAGCATCTCCATTATCAGGATCAACTCCTGCCCAACCAAATAAGTAAAACTCTTGGAAGTCGCGGCCTTCTTCTCTTCTAAACTCATCAAAATCTGGGTCAACAAAAGGTTCAGGTAGATGAGTTATCTCATTATTAAGGAAGGTAATGTTACCACCTAAATCTAGAGTAAAGTTCGGGGTTTGAACTAAATTAGCGTTTAAGGCAATTTCAACACCATTGTTTCTCATATCTCCCACATTTTGTGTTACACTTTGAAATCCCGTGGTATAAGAAAGAGGTCGGTCAAGAATTAAATCTGTAGATTGTCTGATGAAGTATTCAATATTACCTGATAACCTGCTATTTAACAGTAGAAAATCAATACCTATGTTAAAGTTTTCTTGAGACTCCCATGTAAGTGCAGAGTTTGCTACTTGACTTGGAACACCTCCTGGGCCATCTTGGTAGTTTATATTACTAAATTCATATAATCCTGCCCAACTAAAGTTACCAATGTTTGCATTACCTGTTACACCGTAACTGGCTCTCAATTTAAGATTGTTTACCCATGAAACATTATCCATAAAAGCTTCTTCACTAATGGTGTAACCACCTCCAACAGACCAAAAAGTACTCCATCTGTTTTCTGGGCTAAATCTTGATGATGCATCTCTTCGTAAAGAAACAGAACCATAATATTTGCCAGCAAAGTCATAATTAATTCTTGAAAAATATGAAAGAAATGAATAATCTGTTTTATTACTATATGCTGCTGTAGGTGTTGAAGCGTTAGCTAACACTTGTAAATCAGGATGCGGATAATTTTGGGCCTCTGTTTCTACTATATCTCTTGTTACTTTTTGAGATTCATAACCTATTAATATATCAAAATTATGATCCTCATTAAAGGTTTTGCTGTATTGCAATGTTTGAGTACCAATCCAGTTTATTTCACTTGTTGTGGCTGTATTACCAAAGCCTCCTATATTTCTACCATCACCATATCGACCATTTTCAAAAATAAACTCGTTGATATTTAGGATATCAAAACTCCATTTCGAACTAAAAGTTAGATCTTCTATAATATCATAAGTTGCAGTAATATTATCGATGATTCTAGTTTGTTTTAATTCTCGAGTATTGTCATAAAGTTGACCTACGGGATTATTACCACCCATGATATTGGTGTGATCACCATAATATCTTCCTTGGTCATCTTTTACAGGAATAGTTGGAGGTAATAATGAAGCAAGGTAGTAAGGCGCTTCCCATGCAGTTCCATCAGTAATACCCCTCTGAGTAAATTGAGAAAGGTTGATGTTGTTAGAAACTATTAATTTTTCAGAAAGATTTGCTTTTACATTAGCACGGCCTGAAAATCGTTCGAATTTATTTTCTTTTGTAACACCTTCTTGATTGTAATAACCACCAGAAAGGAAATATGTAACTTTATCACTACCACCAGTTGCACTTAAATCGTATTGTTGACTAACACCAGTTTGAGTCATTTCATCTAACCAGTTTGTATTAGCTAGATCGGGAAAGTTAGTATTAAACTCTTCCTGTGATTCTTCGAGGGTATATCCTCTGTTAATGTTTCCTTCATGAAAAAGTTCTGTGTATTGATCTGCATTTACAGGTTCTAAAAGGTTGTTATAAGCAAAATCTGAAAAACCTACTTGAGTTTTTAAATCTATTTTTGCTTTACCAGCAGCACCACTTTTTGTAGTAATTAATACTACACCATTTGCACCTCTTGAACCATAAATAGCAGTTGATGATGCATCTTTAAGAACTGTTATATTCTGAATATCATTTGGGTTTAATGAAGCTAGTACATTTGAGCTTCTTCCCCCATTACCAAAGTCAGTTTGAGAGATACTTCCAGAACTTACTGGAATACCATCAATTACATATAATGGATCGTTTGAAGCATTAATAGAACCAACTCCTCTAACTCTTACAGAAATTCCAGCTCCTGGAGCACCATCAGTAGTGGTAACTTGCATACCAGCTACACTACCTTGTAATGCACTTTGGAAAGAAGATGAAGGTAGTTGTTCAAGTTTTTCAGCTCCAACAACTTCAATAGAACCAGTAAGTTCTTCTTTTCTTTTAGTTCCATAACCAACTACAACCACTTCTGATATTTCAGTGTAGTCTGGGCCTAAATCTATGTCAACTGTAGATTGAGCGCCAACTGTAACTTCTTTTGTAGAAAAACCAACATAACTGAATTGTAATACTGCATCGTTTCCGGGAACAGTTATTCTGTAGTTACCGTCAATGTCAGTAATAGTACCAGTTGATGTACCTTTAATTAATACGTTAACACCAGGAAGTGTTGAACCGTCTTCTGTAGAAACTACTGTACCTGTTACTGTTCTTTCTTGTCCCATTGCCAAGCCGGTAGCGGCGCAGAGATAAAAGAAAATTAAAAGTAGTCTTTTCCTCATTGTTATAAATTTAAATTATTGATAAAAATTAGCGTGCTAACACAGCAGTGCCAGCATTAACATGTTAGTTAATGTGAGGTTAAGGAAAATCGATGCTTAAAAAATAAGACTATATTAAAGGCTTAAATTTTAAGTGGTAAAAGGATGAAAAACTGATTTTGAAAAAATTAATAGTATATGGAGGTTTTAAGAAATTGCTAAAGTAGTATTTCGTCATACTATAGTGTCTATATGAATAATGATTTAAATAATAGATATCTTATGCTTTACTTTTAAAACAAAGATAACCTACACTTGATTAGTTCAAGCAATTATTATTTAGTCTTAGCAATCAGATCATTTAATGCTGCAAATGTAATCAATAGATAGTTTATTTAAAAAATTTTCAATTAAACATGTGTTTTATTGAAAGTTTTTTAATATATAGGAATAGGGTAGTGGATTTTTAACGCTGCTACATAATTGGCATAGACAATATAATATTTTGTTTTTTGAGTCATGTACAGCCTTTCAAGACTGATAAAAATGGGTACTTTTAAGTTTAAATATTTTTTATTTTTTTTTATCTCACTTTAACGATTTGGTAATTTTAAATTTAATTATGCTTAATTAGCTATTTGGAAAAATGACTTTTCAGCTTGCTTGCTTTATGCATTGTTATATGAGTTGGCTTTTTTTTACCTATAATTAATTAAAAAAAAGGCCGATTGGGAGATTCCCAGTCGGCCTTCTGTAATTTGAAATGATAGTTGATTATCCAACATTCGCAATCATCTCTGCTAATATTAATGTTCCTTCTTTCAAATAGATGTCATCGTCTTTCTTCTCACTTTCTCCTTCTCCTTCTTCATCCGAATCAGAGATCTTCATTTTCTCTCTTTTGGCTTCTTCTTCTTCTAGCTCTTCTTTTCTAACCTCTTCATTCAAAGAAATTTGATCTTTTCCTTTATTCTCTTTGATATACTCAATGCCTTCTATTAATTCTTGCAGCTCTTTGTTAGTTTTAAGTCTTTGGCTGTAAGAGATATTTAAACGATCAATCAATTTTTCATCAACTTGATTCATTGTCTGATATACAGTTGATCTAATTTGATCCCAAGGAAGGGCATTAGCTTGAGCGCTCTCACCGTATTCTTCAGCAGAAAATGGGGAAGGAAATGCAATATCTGGGCTCACACCCAAATGTTGAGTGCTGCTTCCGTTAATGCGATAATATTTAGCCAATGTCAATTTTAATTGACCTAGTTTCTCATCGCTGTTCTGTATAAATCTATCTAATGCAATTAAGTTTTGAACAGTACCTTTACCAAAAGTTTGCTCGCCTATAATCACACCTCTTTTATAATCTTGAATTGCACCAGTGAAAATCTCAGAAGCAGAAGCACTAAATCTATCTACCATTACAGCTAATGGTCCATCATAAACAGTTTCAGGATCAGGATCTGTACCTACATCAATAGAACCATCTGCATTTTTTACTTGCACTACTGGTCCATCTGGGATAAACAATCCGGTAAGCTCAATGGCTTCTTGTAAAGAACCACCACCATTTCTTCTAAGGTCAATTAAAACACCATCAACATTTTCTGCTTTCAATTCATTTAGAATTCTTTTCACATCTCTTTGCGTACTTTCAAAGTTTTCGTCTCCTTGTCGTTGAGCCTCAAAGTTTCTGTAGAAAGAAGGAATGTTGATTACGCCAATATTATATTGGTTGTTCTTATATGTTACTGGAACAATCTCTTTGGTAGCAGCTTGTTCTTCTAATTTTATTTTATCTCTTACTATTGTTATTTCTTTTGGAATTGCACCAATAGTAGCTTCAGCATCTAAAATTTGAAGTGATACTTTAGAGTCTTTAGGGCCTCTAATCAATTGCACTGCATCGTCTGTTCTCCAACCAATTATGTTTACAAAAGAAGTATCTCCTTCTTGAGCAACACCAACTATACGATCGCCTTCAAATAGTTTTTTGCTTTTAAATGCTGGTCCACCAGGTATAATTTCGCTAAATGTAATATAGTCGTCTTTAGAATATAGTCTTGCACCGATTCCTTCAAGAGAAAGGCTCATATCAATCTCAAAGTTTTCTGCACTAATAGGGGAGAAATAAGAGGTGTGAGGGTCAAAGGTGCCTGCAAAAGAATTCATATAAAGCTGAAATACGTCTTCGCTGTTGTATTGCGAAATTAGTTTTTCATATCTATCATAACGATCTTGAATGGTCTTGTTAATGTCTTCTGTTTCTTTACCTGCCAACTTCATGTTTAAAGCTTGGCTTTTCAAAAGTTTTCTCCATGCATCATCTATCTCAGGTTGTGTTGCATACCAAGTTTTCGGAAGGTCTGCTTCAATGTATTCATCTTTAGTGAAATCAAATCCAGTTTTAAGAATACCCGGAATAGCTCTCATGCGCTCATTAAATCTTTCTCTAAAAACTTTAAAAACATCAAAAGCAAAATTTACATCACCATTTAATAAAAGATCATCCAGCTGATAACGGTATTTTTCAAATGAGTTTAAGTCTTCTTGTGTAAAGTAGATATGGTAACTATCGTAAGAGTTTACGTATTCTTCAAAGATTGCACTAGATAGTGAATCGTCAATTTTTACTTTACTGTAATGGTGTTGGTTTAATATAGCTGCAATAAGTGCGGCTTCTTTGTAATGCTCTGGTTTTGGTTTAAGTACTCCAGTGCTATCGTTTGTAGTTTGTGTTATTAAATTATGTAAAGGTGTAGTAGGTTCAATTGCTACAAACCCTAAGACCAAAAGGGCTATAGGGATTATAATAAGAATGATCTTCTTCATTATTTTTTTATTTAAATTCATAATTTGATCTACTGGATATAAAAACTCAAAGAGATTTTAGATGCCTTTTGTTTTATGTTCATGTTTGCTGGATATTAAAACAAAATATTATCCACAATTTAATTAATATAATTTTAATATTGCTAATGAGAAAAGGGTTTCAGGCAGATATTAACTTTTAATGGTAGATATTACTGATCAATCTATTTCTCGATTAAGCTTGCCAATATTTTCACATTCCTATCTATCTATTTATTAAGATAATTTAAACTAGTAATATAACTTCTGCTGAAGTATCTCACCATTTAAATAATTGATATTTACAATAAGCTATCTCCAATTCATTAAAATGCTATAATTGTATCTATCTGGTATTCAGGCTAATAGAAAGATTTTGTGGAGGGGTTTGTAACTTAACACTTGCTAAGTACAAGAAAAATGCTTGATAATTACAAATAATTTTGTAGTTGAAAAAAATGATAAATTAATCATGGTTATGGTTTTAGCTAGTATAATTTTTTGTAATGGAATAGTATATACCCCATTCTATGTGAATTACTATACGAAATTCAATATAAATTAACTGCTATTTAACTGAATTTGACTTTTTTTTAACAAAATTAACATACAGAATAACTCTTATTGGGGGGAGTTGTTCAATCCTCTTTATTTCGTTTTACCTGTTATTCAATCCTTGTTTTTGTAGGATTACCAATCTGATTTTTATTTAAATGGCAGATAAGTATGTTGTTTGGTTATTTATATAACAATGTGTATTTGGGTTAATTTAATTCTTGCCACAAAACAGGGGAGACTTTTTTGCCCTAAAAATAACCAATTCCTAGTGATGTATTTTCAATTGATTTTTTGCCAAATTTGAAGAAATCCTACCCGCAATAACAACATATTTCTGGGTGTCAAATTAATTTTTTAACAAATCATTTTTCGTATGATTAAATCATTACAGATTTGCTTCAGGCTCTTTTGTATGTCAGCTTTTTGTCTGATTTCTCAATTGAGTCTGGCACAGGAAAGAACAATAACCGGTACTGTCTTTTCTGAAGAAGATAAATCACCACTTCCGGGAGTTTCCATTTTGCTAAAAGGTACCTCACAAGGAACAGTAACAGATGTGGATGGAAAGTACAGAATTGCATTACCATCGGGAACAACAACTTTGGTAATGAGCTATGTTGGCTACGAAACTGCCGAAGTAGAAATCGGAAATAACTCCGTAATAGATTTCACCTTAAAATCAAGTAATCAGGTACTTTCAGAAGTAATTGTTACCGCTGTAGGAATCGAAAGATCTAAGAAAGCACTGGGCTATGCAGTAACTGAAATTAAAGGTAAAAGCATTGCACAAAAAGCAGAGTCGGATGTAATTAGATCATTATCTGGTAAAATACCGGGTGTAAATATTCAAGGTTCAAACGGTTCGCCAGGTGCCTCAACCAATATCAACATTAGGGGAATTTCATCTTTAAAAGGAAGTAATCAGCCATTATTTGTTGTAGATGGAATCCCCTTTGATAATTCCAGTATTAGAACAGATAATACTTTGGTTTCTGGTGCACCTTATGCCAACAGGGCTTCAGATATCGACCCCAACGATATTGAATCTATAAGTGTGCTAAAAGGAGCCGCTGCGGCGGCACTTTATGGAGAAAGGGCAGCAAATGGTGTAATTTTAATCACTACAAAATCTGGGGTTTCGGGTTCTAATAAAGGCTTAGAAGTAACTCTTAGAAGTTCTTATACCATAGAAAAAGTTGCTGGAATTCCTGAATTGCAGAGCCGATTTGGGCAAGGAGGAACTACCGGAGGTGGTTCGGGTATTTTTAGTAATGCCTTTTTTGGTAGTTGGGGACCATCTGTAAACGATCTTGATTCTATCTGGGATTGGCAAAACAATCGAGTTGCTTATCAATTGTATCCAAACAATGTTAAAGACTTTTTTAAAACAGGTTCTAATCTAGAAAACTCTATTTCTATAAGAGGAGGAAATGAGAAAGCAAATTTGGTAGTAACTGCGAGTAATGTTTATACACAAGGTATGATACCAA
This sequence comes from Chondrinema litorale, assembly GCF_026250525.1. Taxonomy (GTDB): domain Bacteria; phylum Bacteroidota; class Bacteroidia; order Cytophagales; family Flammeovirgaceae; genus Chondrinema; species Chondrinema litorale. The sequence goes on along the minus strand of NZ_CP111043.1, from coordinate 489,619 downwards.
ATTCTGAACTCACAAGAACAAACATTAAAGTAGGTGGAAATGCTCAGTTGGATAATGGTTTGTACATTGGTGGAGCTGTAACCTATATAGATTCTGACCAACAAGGAGCTCCTACAGGTGGTGGTGGCGTTGTCCGTTCAGGCTTTTCTACTCAGCTATGGTATATGCCTCGCTCTTACGATCCTTATCAATATCCATATATTACAGAAAGTAATGAAGATAATCACTACAGATCAGGTGAAGATCACCCATTGTTTTCAGTATACGAAAACCCTTATACTTCACGCTTAAACAGGGTTTTTGCTAATGCACATATAGGTTATGATATTACCGATTGGCTAAATGTGAGCTACAAAATAGGCATGGATACCTATAACCAAACCAATAAACAAGTTTTTGCACCATCTTCTCAGGCTGATAATGGCATCGGTTCCATTACACAAGACGAGTATTATTTCCGCCAGATTGAATCGAACTTAATCGTAACTGCAGAAAAAGATCTTAATGAAGATTTCCACATTAGAGGTACTTTTGGGCATAACATCAACCAACAAGAGTCTGACAGAGAAATTCTTAAAGGAACAGGTATTATTGTTTTTGGGATAGATGATATCGACAATACACAAAATGTAACTCAAGCAAATAACTTGATCAGTACTTATGGTAAATCGCGATTAGTTGGTGTTTTTGGCGACATAAGTCTGGATTACAGAGATTATCTATTTCTGGGTTTAACTGCCCGAAACGACTGGTCTTCTTCGCTTCCATTAGGTAATAACAGTTATTTCTATCCAGCAGCAACTTTAGGTTTCATATTTACTGATGCCTTCAAAATGCAAAGTAAAATATTGAACTATGGTAAATTGAGAGCTGCTTGGGGTAGAGTAGGTCGTGGTGCAGGTATATATGGAACACAAGCAAGATTGTACAGTAGTCCTAATGAAGGTACATTTTTAGGTTCGGTAGTTTTTCCATTTAAAGGCGTTCCTGGGTTGTTAACTCAAGGTAGTTTAGGTAACTCTAACCTTAAACCTGAATTTACTACAGAATTTGAATTTGGAACAGAACTTCATTTCTTTAACAGTAGACTTACACTAGATGCAACTTACTTCGATAGAACCACTACCGATCTGATTTTCTCAGTTTCTCGCTCACCATCTTCAGGATTTCGCTCGCAGGTTACTAATGCAGGTGAGTTAACCAACAAAGGAATCGAGCTAGGCCTAAATGTAACTCCGGTAAAGCTGACTAATAGTTTTCAATGGGATATTTTTGCCAATTTCACTAAAGTAGAAAACAAAGTAACCAAGCTAGTAGATGGTTTGGAAAGACTTTCTCTTTCATCTGTGGGGGCTAATTCGAGTAACTTTACTTCAGTAGGTTCCTATGCTGTTCCGGGTGAACCATATGGGGTTATTCAAGGAACGTCAGTTTTTAGAGATGACGAAGGAAATATGATTGTAGATCCCTCTACAGGATATTACCGTACCAACCCAGATGTTACAGTAATTATAGGTGATCCGAACCCCGATTTTATTTTAGGTATTGGCAATACTATTAGTTTCAAAGGAATAAGCCTTTATGCCTTAATCGACTGGAAACAAGGTGGAGATTTACTTTCTAATACGCTATCAGAAATGAGAGGAAGAGGCGTTTTGGCTTCTACTGCACAAGGTGATGCTCGCCAACAATCTTATCTATTACCGGGAGTGCTTGGCGATGTATTAGGCAATCCGATTTTGGATGAAAACGGCAATAAAATGCCTAACAACAATTACATCGATGCAAATGATTATTACTGGAGAACATCGTCTAATGCACCATCTGAGTTTTCAGTGTATGATGCCACAGTAATTAGACTTCGAGAAGTAAGTCTGGGCTATACCTTACCAGAATCTTTACTTACCAATACTTTTATAGGCTCCGCTACCATCAATTTAATTGGTAGAAACTTGTGGTTTAATGCACCAAATATGCCAGATGGATTTGACCCAGAAACCAACGGACAGGGCTCTGGTAATATTCAAGGTTTGGAGTATGCTTATGTACCCAATGCTAAAAGGTATGGAGTGAGTTTACAGGTAACTTTCTAATCAGTAAAGCATCAAAAACATCAAATTAGATCAACATGAAAAAATATTTTTATAAATGGTTAATAGCTTTAATGCCTGCTATTTTCCTTTCAACATCTTGTAGTAATAGCGATTTTCTCGATATAAATACAGACCCAAATTTTCCTGCTGAGGCTAGTGAAAACTTGTTATTGCCAGCAGCTCAGGCAAATGCCATACTTGGAATTTCTTCTATGTTAGAAAGAGGTGCTGCAACCATGGTACAGCATTACATTAATGGCCGGTTTGATGATTACGGTTTCGATGGCAGTACCTACAACAATGCATGGGGATTTCATTTGTATGGTGGTGGTTTAATCGATTTTCAGACAATTATAGAGCAAGGCGAGGCTAACGGGAATTTTAATTATTCGGGAATTGCCAAGCTACAAAAAGCATATGTTTTTAGTGTTTTGGTAGATTTATTTGGAGATGTTCCTTTCTCAGAAGCTTTAAAAGGAGACATCAACTTCGATCCCAAAATTGACAAGGGCGAAGATATTTATAATGGAATTTTTACTTTAATTGACGAAGGTTTAGCTGATCTTGAAAAAGAGTCTAATTTGACCTTAGCAGATGATGATTTAATATACGGAGGAGATTTGGATGTTTGGAAACGTATGGGAAATTCATTGAAGTTAAAAATGTATAACCAAATGCGTTTGGTTGACCCAGCGATGGCAACCACCCAAATTAACCAGTTAATGGCTAATGGCAATCTTATAGAATCATCAACCGATAATTATTCACTCAGATACGGAGCGTCAAATACACCAGAAAACAGACATCCGAACTATCAAGCAGATTATGCGGCTGGTAGTTTAGAAAACTCCATGTCAACCTATATGAATAGTGTTTTGGTCGGAAACAACGACCCAAGGTTACCTTTCTATTTTTACAATCAGGCGGCATGTACATTTTCAGGAAGAATAGGAGGAGAAACATCTAGTGCTGGCGACGATGAAGACAGAACTACTTTTGGTATTTATCCGATTGGTGGAAAATATGATGACGGAAGTTGCGAGTCTGTTTCAAGTACATCTGGAGCAGGTGATGGCATTTTTCCTATGATTACCTATACCATGTTGATGTTTATAGAAGCAGAAGCGGCTTTAACATTGGGTACCACAGGCGACCCAGCAGAATTACTTGAGGCTGCTATATCCTCAGCTATGGCAGATGTCTCATCTTTTAGTGGAATGTCTATTGAAGGTGCCGATGATTACATAACAGCTAGAATAGAAGCTTATAATGCAGCTACTACAGACGAAGAAAAGCTAGAAATAATTATGATGGAAAAGTATGTAGCCATGTTTGGCAATGGCATAGAATCTTACACAGATTTTAGAAGAACAGGCTATCCAGATAATTTAAATACGCCTTTATCTACGAGTGGTCCATTTCCTTTGCGTTTCCCAATTCCGCCAACAGAAACGACTGCCAATGCCAATATCTCAACCGAAGTACAGGATGTAACCATTCCGGTTTTTTGGGATGTAAACTAAAATTTGAACATTAAAGGATTTCATAATGAATTATATAAAATCATTTATCAGATATTTGTTTTTCGCTTTGCCAATTTTACTGGTTTCTTGCGAAGAAGATAATCTTTTTACTACTATAGAAGCACCTCAGCCTCAAGTAACAGAAGAAAACTGGGAGGTGAGCGCTGGTGGAGTAACTACAGGTTTTGCAGAAGGTGGTCGCACTTTTCGTCTTCCTAATCCATTAGAGAGTAATTACAGAGACATCAATTTTAATGTTACCATCAACTCCAATGATGCTAGAGTAGTAGATAGCATTTTTGTAGAAATTCAACATTTACCCACTATTTCTTCTAATTCTCCGCAAGGTTGGGTAGGTTACGAAGGTATTAAATTGAGTGATGCTGAAAGAAACAGTTCTTATAATTTTGATTATACACTTAACCTAGACGAATGGTCTGAAGATTATTGGGGGCCGGGTAATTTCTGGATTGCAACCGGCGTGTTTGGCATAAGTCGAGAAGATAACACCATGAGACTGACAGTTGTATTTGACGACGGCTCAAGTGTCAGGTTAGCACAAGTAATGTTTAGCTATCCACTAACAGATGCAGGAGAAGAATGATATTTGTTAACTAAAATTTCATGATCTGGTTCAGATGTTATTAGACAAACTCTTGTATACCCGAAGGGAATTTCCTTTCGGGTTTTTTATTTATCCCATTTTAGTTAGTTTGATGCTTTAATTAGTATAAAAATATAAAATGGACAAACTCAAGTTAATTCCAGAATCAATAATTAGACTTTCATTTAGGTTGTCTGTATGGTTTATTGAGCAGTTTTATCAAATGAAAATTTATGAAGACAAGGTTGATAAACTTAGACAATTGAAACAAGGTACTTTAGGAAGAGAAATTGCAGAATGTTTAGATAAACATAATTTGAGGTTAGTTCCAGGTTATGAATCTCATGATTTAAAACATGTTTTATTAGGCTTTAACATGAATCCAGTTGATGAGATTAGACTCCAAGCATTTATGTTGGGCAATGGAAATGTTACCTTACCTAGTATAACTATCTTTCTTTTCGGTTTTGTTTTATTACCATATAAATGGAGAAGTTTTTATAAAGATTTTATTCAAGGCAGAAACACAATTCCTGTAAAACATTGTTCAATAGAACAGTATGGAGAAAAGGATTTAAATAGCTTGAAACAAGATATAATCAAGAAAGAAATAGTACTACAGCCAATCTTTTCTATGCAACGTTTTGCGAATATGGGTGGCTTGTTAGCTGTTTTTCTTGGTGGTGCAGGAATGCTCTATTGTTTACCATTTTTATTTTCTCCTGTTTTAGAAGATTTAGTTGGAGCAGGTTTTCCATTTGTTGGTGGGGCAATTTTATTTGCGGCTGGGCTAATTAGCTTATCTATCCAAAGTAATAGAAATAATAAGGTAATTAGTGAAATAGCATCATAGGCAAAGCCCTTTTATTTGATTAATTACTACAATGAAGTTTGAAATTAGGTTTGCGACTTTGCTCTTGATATTTAGTGTCTGTTGTAGTATTTGGGAATACTGGATTACTACCAGTTGGCTTATAAATACCATAGAGTTTATTATCATTCCCTTATGTGTATTTTTCTTAATTGTTGCATTACTAATAAATGGAATCAAACATTTTAAAGAATATAAACTAAGAGTATTTTTACCTTTATTACTACTTGTAGTAGTTGTTTATGCAGGTTCGATTCTAACAGAGTTATTTATAAAAATGGATTTCTCATTAAACCGTGAGAAAAGGTATGAGGTAGTAAATTACATTAAAGAACTCAATTTGAATACTAATACAAAAATCAGTTTATCAGATAGGTATGGTAATGTTTCTAAGGCTAATAATACAGTTGATGTATTGCTTGATTCTAGCAATAAATTAGCAATTAAGTTTCTGGTTAAGAGAGGTTTTTTGAACGGTTCAATACCAAATATCTACCTTGTTTATACAGATGATTTGTACTTTAATACACTAAGTGAAGAAAAACTTGATGATCACTGGTTTTTACAAAGAGATAATAATTGAAATTATCATTTAGGTTTGATAACGCATTGATATTAAAAACCTAATACTCCTGAGGGATTAACTCTACTTGTATCATTTGTGATGAAGGATAAACCGCTGGGCCAAACTGATTATAAACAGCTACATCAGCGGCATCACGACCGAAGCCTACTGCTACATAACCTCCTCTTAGTGTCTTTTGAGTGGCATCGAAGGTATACCACCTCCCTCCAATAAATGCTTCGAACCAAGCGTGCATATCCATAGGTTCTAACTGGTGTAGAAAGCCAACAACCATACGGGCTGGAATGCTAAGTCCTCTACATAATGCGATGCCTAAATGTGCCAAGTCGCGGCAAACACCCGATTGTTTCTTGTTTACTTCAACTGCCGATAGCGGGTATTGGCTACTTCCGGGAACATATTTGATATTTTTTTTTAACCAGTTTTCAATAGCACTCACCTGATCGTAACCTGCATTGTACCCAGCGGTAATGGAAGAAGCCATTTCACTAAAACGGTCAGACTCACAATACCTACTTGGTAATAAATAACTCAGTACAGATTCAGGCAAATTTTGAACTTCTACAAAACTAGCTCCGGGAGCTTGGTCAATAACATCAGCGGTTTTTACATCGGCAGAAGTATGAATAGAAAATGCTCCAGGTGGTGCAACAAGTCTTTGGCACAAGTTTCCATAGTTATCTGTAAATTCAACCACAGGTACATTGGGCGAAATTCTATATTCCTCTTTTGCAATCCATTGTTGTGCACCACTTCGTGGCCTTAACATTAGTATAAATGGAGTGGGAATGATAATGTCGAAAGTTAATTTAAATCTGGTTCTAAGCCACATATAGCTAGTTTCAGTAAAATGATATAATGTCAATAGCAACATTCATCCGAATTTAATCTAAAAAACAAACAAATGAACAGCCTGACTTTGTTTAATTTAAAGTATTAGCTTTCTTCAAAAAAAAGACTTAATAGCCCTCTCATTATTTAGAATTTCCGAAAAGTATGTCTAGAAATATTATTTTTATGAATATACTGATTTACACCTAAAGAATAAAAATAATGGTAAAAGTTAGCATGGATGCAGATTGTGGTAACTCACCTAAAGTTGCTTTCCTTAAAACACTCAATATTGCCTTTGCAGAGGGTAATGTAGCACTCATTAGCGATAGTGTAACAGAAAATATTGTTTGGAATATGATTGGTGATAAAAGTATTGAAGGGAAACCGGATTTTGTAAAAACACTCGAAGCCATGAAGGCTACAAAAACCAAAGAGCTAGTGTTAAAAAGTATTGTTACTCATGGAAAAGAAGGCGCGACAAATGGAGAAATGATATTGGAAAATGGAGAAAAATATGCATTTTGCGATGTATACGAATTTAGTAATGCCAAAGGAAGTGCGATTAAAACAATTACTTCCTATGTGATAGAAATAAAGTCTAAATAAATCTGAAACTAGAAGATGAAAAAAACATTAATTTCTGCCCTTTTTATTTGTTGGGCAATGGTAGTATCAGCACAAGAAGCTACTTACAAACTCACCGAAAATGTTCCTTACTATAGCGATGAAGATAGAAAGTCAGACGAGTACATTGCAGAAAGATGCAAGTTGGATATTTACTATCCTGAAAATGTAAAGAATTTCCCAACAATTGTTTGGTTTCATGGTGGTGGTTTAACGGGGGGTAACAAACACATAGACGATGCAATTAAAAACAAAGGTGTCTGTGTAGTGTCTGTTAATTACCGACTTTATCCAAAAATTAAAGCACCTAAATATATAGAAGATGCTGCGGCTGCGGTTGCTTGGGTTTTTAAAAATATTGAGAGTTACGGTGGCGATCCGTCTTTAATCTTTGTGTCTGGACACTCGGCAGGTGGTTACCTCGCCAGTATGGTTGGTTTGGATAAATCTTGGTTAGATGTTTACGATATAGATGCAAACTCAATTGCAGGTTTAATTCCTTTTAGCGGGCATACCATTACCCACATGACGGTGAGAGAAGAAAGAGGTATTCCAGCAACTCAACCAATTGTAGATGTATTAGCGCCGCTTTACCATGTGCGTGCAGATGCACCACCCATGTTATTAATTACTGGTGACAGAGAGTTAGAAATGTTGGGCAGGTACGAAGAAAATGCCTACATGATGCGCATGATGAAAGTTGCCGGGCATACACAAACTCGCCTGATGGAGTTGGATGGTTACGGCCACGGAATGACCTATCCGGCTTATCCATTATTAATCAACGAAGTAAATAGAATTGTAAAAGAACGCAGTGAAACAGGAGGTAAATAAGCCTTAATTTTCATTGGTATAAAGAGAATATAAGCCTCTATTGGTTAACGGTAGGGGCTTTTTTACTTAATATGGGGTCATTCCACCATATATTAGGTATTTTAAGATTGCTCTACCTTTTATAGCTTTGTAAGATACCATCAGTCAGCTCATACTTACAAATACCACTTACCCTTCCAGTGTCGAAAATTCATGTGATTAAAATTTAAAACACTAACAATGTGTGATGCTATCAGCTCATCCAATTAGGATTATTGCGTCCATATAAACCACAATTATCTTAGTCAACTTATTACTTGAATGAAGCTAACCGTTGTAATTTCGTATTATCGAGCGATCGATAACCTTAAGCTTATATTGAAAGGTTTAAACAATCAGAGTGAACGAAACTTTGAAGCCATTATATCAGAAGACGATTATAATGAAGAAACAATCACCTTTCTAGATCATCACAAGCATTTATACAACTTCTCTATTCAGCATGTGCATCAACATGAAGACAAAGGTTTTCGAAAAAATATGATGTTGAATAAATCCATCAAAAAGTCTAAATCGGAGATTATTGCCTTTATTGATGGTGATTGTATTCCTCACAAACACTTTGTAAAAGAGTACATTCAAAACTGTGAACCGGGTTATATTCTGGTTGGCAGAAGAGTAAAGTTGGGGGAAAAAATCTCCTCTTACATCAAAGATAAAACTTGCCTCAAAAGACTCAACTTGCTTTCTCTAATCTTCTCAGATTCTAAATGTGTAAAAGAATGTGTGTACAATCCGCAGTTTCATTTAGCAGCTAAACTTAGAGGTTTGGTGGGTTGTAATTGGGGAATAAGAAAACAACATTTGCTAGATGTAAATGGCTTCGACGAAGACTATGAAAACCCCGGAGTTGGCGAAGATGTAGACATTGAATGGCGCTTACAGCAAATTGGTTTAGAGAAAAAATCTGTGAAAAACCGAGCAATTGTGTACCATATTTATCACCCAAGAACATATACGCACGAAGTTGTTTCTGATAATATGAAAATGTTTGAGCAAAAGAAAAAACAGCGAAATATCAAATGCATAAATGGGCTTAAAAAACTAGAACCGGAATTGGTAAGTAGATAAAAGCACTTTCCTGATTACTCATTCATTTTTGCTATTATTGTGATGATTTAATCAAAAGAAAGTGAGTCTTGAGTAGAAAAACCATATACGAACAAACCAGTCAATTGCTTAAAGAGCATCAGTGGGAAGAAGTGATTCAACTACTAAGCCCAAGGGTGCTCGAACAGAAAGAAGATTGGAAGCTTTACTGGAATGCTGGTTGGGCAAATTATAAAAAAGCTGATTTTACAGAAGCTGTCAACTTATTTACAAAAGCCTGTAAAGTAACCAGATCAGAAAAAGACGAAGCTGTTTGTCTTACCTTTATAGGTATTGCTCAGGTTGAGGCTCAAGACTACCAATCTGCTTTAGAAAACCTCATGGATGCTGTGCTTATTTCAGACAGTAACTTGGCACGTAAGAGTCTGGCTATGACTTTTATGAAGATGGACGACTTGGGTTCTGCTGAAAAAGTGCATCAAGAAGGATTAAAGCTCAAACCCAACGATAAAGAAAGACTGGCTGCCTATGGCAATTATTTAATGGATACTGGTCGATACGATGAAGCTGATGAGATTAAAAAGAAAATCGAAAAACTAGCTTAGTGGTGTCTCAATTTACAAAAATCTTAGTTTTTCTGCTTTGCGTTGTTTGTAACCAAGTTGCCGCTCAAAACAGCGATTTTGATGTATTAAATTATCATCTCAAAATAGAACTTGATATACAAGCAAAATCTGTAAAAGGCGAGGTTGATATTCTTTTTTCGGTTGATGATGCTACTCAACAAATAGCTTTAGACTGTGGCAGTCTCACTGTGGATGCTGTAGACGGAAATTCTGTGGCTGCATTCCAACAGCGAGATCATCAGCTCATTATCCAATTAAAAGATAAGCTGCCTAAAGAAAACTATATTCATATTACCTACCAAGGTAATCCGACTAGAGGCATTCATTTTATGCCTGAAAAGAATCAGGTATATACCTTTTTTTCAACCAGTGAGTGGATGGTTTGCCGAAACCTCATTACCGACAAGGCAAGTATTGCTATGGATGTTATAGTAGATGAAAATTCACAAGCGGTTGCACGCGCCATTGCATGCGGAGACTTGGTGGAACAGAAGAAGTTGGATAATGGCAAAATCTGCTTTAGTTGGGTTCAAAATAACTTAGTTCCTGCTTATACTTTTGGTTTTGCAATTGGTGAGTTTAATCACTCAATAATTAAGCATAATGAAACACTTTTAAACTGTTATAGTGCTGCTTACACAAAAGCACAATTGGATACCATTTTCCAATACACTGCGGATATGATTGATTTTTTTGAAAGTAAAACAGGTGTTGCTTATCAAAACAAGAGTTATAACCAGATTTTAATCGGTAATTACTATCAAGAAATGGCGGGCTTTTCTGTATTGAAAGAAACTTATGGAGCTATGATTTTAAAAGACAGTACAGAAACCAACCTTGTTTCTCATGAGATGGCTCACCAATGGTGGGGAAACAACATTACTTGCGAGCGTTGGGGAGAGTTTTGGCTAAACGAAGCCTTTGCTACTTTTATGTCTGCTGCTTACAACGAGCATCGCTTCGGAAAAGAGAAATATCTTAAAGACATCAATGCCTATCGCGAAGTGTATGAAAAAGTGAAGAAAGAAGGCAACGATAAATCACTAGTGTTTAAAAATTGGAATAACCCAAGTTCGAGTGATAGAAGCATTGTGTATTTTAAAGGGGCTTATGTATTACATCTAATGCGCGAAGAATTAGGTGATGTGGCTTTTTGGAAGGGTGTAAAACATTATAGCAAAAAGTATTTTGGTAAGTCGGTAAATGCAAAGCTTTTCCAACAAGCCATGGAAGAAGCGACCGATACAGACCTACAGCCATTTTTTGATAAATGGGTTTATTGAGGAGATCAAAAATTCTTGTAAATACTATCAATGATTTCTCCCAATTTCCTTAGATATCAGCAAATAAGTTTGTAACTTCATAAAAGAAATCGCCTCCATTACATTTCTACTGATTCAGATTATCATCCATCCATTACATCAATTAAAAGTAGAAAACTCAACCAGTATTAATCTCTAAGAAAATCTTTATCCAGAATCTAAATCTGTATTCTGTTGCATTCATACATACCAGCAAATCTTACTACCCCTTGTATTTTTTAAACTGAAAGATGATGTTATGCGCTACCAAAATTCGAATATTAACAAGAAAGTAATAGGTATTGGTTTTATCAACTTTTGTGTTGTATTGCTGATTTGGAACTCCTGCCAAAGAATGCATGCACCTTATGATGTGCCAGAATCTCGTACAGATAATCAAATTGTTTTAGACCTTAATAAGCTTACTTATACCATTGCAAATGACCACGATCAGTTTTATTCATTTATAGGGGTAAGGGCTTTGGCAATGGTACACTTAGCCATGCACGATATTTTTAATAGCATAGACCCAAAGTTTGAGCAGTATTATTACAAAGAGCAAAAAGAAAATTTCGATCCGGTTGTAGCAGCGGCAGAAGCTACCAGAAATATTCTATTAAAAGCTTATCCCAATAGAGCAGATACAATAAACATGGTTTGCGACCAATGGATAGATATGTCTGTTGATGCAGCATTAAAGAAAGCAGGCATTATGCTGGGCAGAGAAGTGGCGCAAGCTTATATCACCCTTAGAGATAAAGATGGACACGAAAAGCGTGGCGATTATACACCTATGACAAAACCCGGTAACTATCAATTTACCCCTGAGTTTGATTGGGTTTTAATTCCAGATTTTTCTGTGGCCAAACCTTTTACACTTGACTCGCTCACTCAGTTTAGATCGCCAGCACCACCAGCTCTAAAATCGGAGGAGTACATTAGTTCTTTTAATGAGGTAAAGGCTTATGGAGGTAAAAACAGTACTGTCCGCACAGAAGATCAAACAAATTATGCACATTGGTGGGCAGAGTTTGCAGAACACGGCTGGAACCGAATAGGCAGAATTACTGCTGCTGAAAGAAATCTGTCTAGAAATAAGGCAAATAGAATGTTTGCACTACTAAATATGAATCTTTACGATTTATATATGGTTTCTCTAGAAAGCAAATACTTTTACGATACATGGCGACCATATACTGCAATTAGAAATGCAGCAAAAGATGGAAACGCAAAAACAGCAGAAGAGAAAAACTGGGAACCAGAAATGCTTACTCCACCTTGGCCCGAGTATCCCTCAGCACATGCTGCTTGTGGTGCTGCTGGAGCCGAAATTGTAGCATATGTTTATGGTACTCCCAAAGTCTCTTTCACCATGGAATCCACCACCGCGCTCCCTGATGCAAAATACAGGAGTTACAACAATTTAAACAAAGCTGCCGAAGACTGTGCAGACTCTAGGGTAATGAATGGTTACCATTTCAGGTTTGCTACAGACGAAGGTTTAAGGCAAGGTAGAATGCTTGCAAAGCATACGATTAATAACTTTTTAAAACCAGTAGAGGTGGAATGAAAATATTCATAACAAAGTACGTATTCAATTAAATTGCATACTATTATAAACCCGATTGCTTTTGCTTTCGGGTTTTTGTTTTGTTAGAAAAAAAATTAAATGCATCATTTTAAAAAAGTTGTAGCTACGAGTCTTTTGTATTTTCCATTTATTTGGTTGAGTTGTACACCAAAGCAAGAACCTCAACTCGTAGACTTTACTTATCAAAGCTGTAATGCTATAGAAGCAAGTCCAAATGATCTTGGCTTGATAGAAAAAGTACAATTAGAAGATACACTATTACTTAGTATTGGTATGTGTGATAATTGTGGGAATACTAGATATCAAGGAGAAATGGAATTATTAGACAATCAGTTAAGTCTAGAAGTGATACCCATTTATGATACACTTTGGGGAGTAGATGATAATGGAGATTCTCTTTATATGTTAAATGAATTTGTTACAGAATGTGGTTGTTATAAACTATTTAATTTTAAAATAAATCAATCCTCACTGGCCGATGTCGAAACAATTACCCTTAATGGGATGAGGCATTCGAAATGAGACATATTGTTTTATTTTAGAAGAGCCAATTCCTGAAGAGTAAAATCACCGATTTAAGTAAAAAATAACAGAATTTTATTAGCATTGTGATTATACATTTTAATTGATGCAAACTTACAATGAACCAGCTAAAAGAGATTCTTGAAGAGGTCTATGTGAAGGAGAGAAGGAATATATTTACATTTCTTACTGGGGCAGGTGTTTCTGCCGATAGTGGTATTCCAACTTATCGGGGTGCTGATGGTATCTGGGTAAAAGGGACAAAATACCACAAACCAGAAGAGTTTGGTACTTACAGATATTTTAAAGACCATCAAGAAGAGGTTTGGCAGTATACATTATTTCGTAAAAAAATGATTGAGTCTGTAGAGCCTAACGAAAGCCACATAATCCTTTACGATTTAGAAAAACTGTTAGAAGAACGCTTCCACTTAATCACACAAAATGTAGACAACCTACATAGGCGGGCTGGCAACCAAAATATATATGAGATTCATGGAAATTATAGAGAGGTAAAATGTTCTGGTGGTTGTGGAGAAATTTTGCCATTTCCTGTAGATGTTAAAGGAAAAGAATTAACAGAAGAGATAGAACCAGAAGAAATTAAGCATTTAAAATGTCCAGACTGTGGGAGTTGGTTAAGACCTAATATTCTCTGGTTTGACGAAATATATAATGAAAGAACTCACAAAATATATAGTTCTCTCAAAGTAGCAAAAAACAGTGGTGTATTATTTATTCTTGGAACTTCAGGAGCGACAAACCTACCTATAGAAATTGCTAAAACCACACTAAAAAATGGCGGCTATGTGGTGGATGCCAACATAGAAGACAATCATTTTACGACTTTACTTAAAGGCAAAAAGCGAGTTTTAACCATCCGCGAGCAAAGCAAAGACATGCTGCAAAGTATAAAAGAAGTGTTGGAAGAGGTGGTGAATCAAGACCAATGATGAAAAATATGAAATGCATTATTTCGATTTTATTGATAAACCCAATAGTCGTCAATTATCAACGTATGATTATGAAGGTTGGAAGTAGGAAAGTAAAAGTATATAACAAGTTGGTGTTGAGATTGTATACTGAGGTTTTAAAATGTTTTAAAGTTCGAGGTCAAATGAAAACAAAAGCTAATAGGAGTATAGATTTATAACTAAAATTAGTGCTTTTGTATAACTTCGTGCCCACTAAACTAAAAAACGACTTTACACTATTACAAAAGCACAATTAGCATGAAATTTAAATATCTATTACTAATACTTTTAGCGCCATTAGTTTTACAAGCACAGCAAAACTCGCAGACCTACGAAATTAAAAATCCGGGTCCACCACCAGCAAAAGAATGCGAAAGTTATATGGAATTGTACAGGCATTTTCCACCAGAAGTTCGCTATGGATTAAAAGTTGAAAACGGCACCATCTACTTTATTTTTAGAAACGAAGACTACCTAAAGAAAACTTTTAGCTCAAATACAGATGGCATTGCAGTAGATGTGAATCACCGCAACTTAATAACTTGTAATGGAAGAGTAGCTCCAAAAACAAACATTCACTATGGCTATTTACTAGAACCTATGTTTAGAAAAGAGATGTTCGAAAATATGGAGGTTTCTAATGGTGGTTTTATCAAAATTAAATACAGAAAGCTTCCTTCTGGTTTTAATCCAGATATGGTGGAGTGCAATTTATTGATTATCCAAAAGAAATATGCTTGTGGGTATCATGGATTTACAAACCTAGATTATAGCAATTGGGGCATATTAGATATGGGTTTGTATAAAGACTCCATACCGTCAGATAGCTATCATGAGCTAAGCAAAGAGGTTAAAAAAGAGTTGAAGTTTGTAATCCCTTTCGAAAAAAATAAAGTTGCTTTCGAGACTTCAGACATTCAGCCACTTTACGACTCACTTAATTTAACAGACTATAATATCACAGAAATTAATATTAAGGCTTACTCTTCGGTTGAGGGTACTGTTGAGAACAACATGAAGTTGCAAGAAGGTAGAGCTAAAAGTATTATTGATGCTTTACAAACTTACCAGAAACCTGAAATTGTTTCTAATGTTTCTGCCAAAGAAAACTGGGTAGAATTCTTAGTAGATATTACTAATTCTAAATATGAGTACCTATCTAAACTATCTCAAGAGGCTATAAAGCAGGAGTTGCAAAACAAAACTTTGCTTTCGAAACTAGAACCTATTTTGCAATCTCATAGAAAAGCAATGGTGGAGCTAAAGCTCGAAAAGAAGTTTACCGAAATTGAAAATGATCCGGTAAAATTAAAGGCTTTATTCGATCAAAATATTCAAGAAAGTAATATTGAAGAAGCATTATACCTACAAAAAATTATCTTCGAAAAAGTAAGAGATAAGCAGTTTCCAGACGATTATATAGGTAAGCTGGACGTGCCAGAAGAAGTGACTTATGGTGCTTTGCTAAATAATTTTGCCATTTTTGAATATGAGCAAGAAAATTTTGATCTGTATGAAAATATCAAACATTTTGAACGATTACTAGAAATTTTACCGGGAAACCTAAAGGTAAAATACAACCTCTTAGCGCTTAAAATGCAGTCTTGGAACAAGGGAGAAATTGTAACCAACCAAAAGGAAGTAAATAACTCAATTAACGAGTTGCAAAAACTTGGACTTGAGAAGAGTCTTGTTAGAAGACTAAGAATGAATTACTATATCATTCTAACTCAATATAAAGCGCAGGAACAAGATTATAATGGTAAAAGCAATGCGATAAAAGAGGTTTATTTTGCCTATTCGGGAATAGACCTGAATGATAAAGATTTGGTATGTTTAGCTAAATACCTTGCTGTGTATAGTAAGTTTGCATGGGCAGAAGAAGTATTGGCAAAAAGAATTGATGCGATTGATGTAGATGAAGATTTGATATTCTATTATCTAAAATTGACGATTGCCAATAGAGGTAAAACTCAAGACCCGAATTACAGAACATTTATGCTCAATGCGGTTGATAAAAACACCAAAAGATATTGCGATATATTCTTACCAATTTCTCAAGGAGGTTTAACATTTCAACTCTTAGACGACAAGTTTATAAGAGATACTTATTGCGAGGTTTGTAATGAATAGAATTAAAATCTAATTTTCAACATGCCTCAAAATACATCTACATATCATCAACAATTTAGAAAGCACTTAGAAAGAGTGGTGGTGGTAGACGATGAGGCTTTTGAGGAGATAATTCAGAGTTTTTCGATTAAAGAAATTAATAAGAAAGATTATCTCCTCAGACCTTTTCAGGTTTGTAGGTATGAGAGCTACATTATAAAAGGCTTGTTCCAAACCACCATGATAGACGATGAGGGCAGGCAGCACACCTTACACTTTCCGCATGAAGACTGGTGGGTAGGAGATTTCAAAAGCTTTAGAAAAGAACAAGAATCTAATATGGAGATTTTTGCTGTAGAAGATGCCCTGCTTTTGCAAATTTCTAAAAGTGCCATGTATCAGCTTTTCGATATTTCACCAGCATTCGAGCGTTTTTTTAGGATAATGGCAGAAAATGCAGCGATGGCTTTGCAAGACAGACTTTTAAAAAACTATTCGCACAATGCCGAAAGCAAACTTTTTGAGTTTCAAAAAAAGTATCCATCACTAAAAAACAGACTCTCCCAAAAGCAAATAGCCAGTTATTTAGGCGTAACTCCCGAGTATTTTAGCCAAATGGTTAAAAAGAAATAAATTAAAAACGCTTAAGGTAGTTTAATTTTTTCCAAACTCCTGCCATCTAAGTTTGTCACAATCTTGTTGAAGGCAACAGATTAGTATTTTTCACCAGAATAATAAACAAGTGGCAGAACATCCAAATCTTATTTTAATCAATCGGTTTTTTCGTGCATATGCTAAACATGATATGGACGAAATTAAAAAGATTTTTTCAGCGAATATTCAATGGCATATTCCCGGAAAACACCCGCTAAGTGGAACAAAAAAAGGTATTGCCGAAGTAATGGAATATTTTAGTGCGCTCAATAAAGCTCTTTTTCAGGCAGAGTCTATTGTTATGGGAGTAAATGATAATTATGTGATTGATTGCCATAGAAATTGGAGTAATCTAGAAGATGAAGAAAACCTGAATAATATGTCTTGTCTTATGTGGAAGATCGAAAATAACCAGATAGTTGAAGTACATAATTTTCCAGAAGATCAACATGTGGTTGATCAGTTTTTTAATAAAATATACAAATGATAAATCAGTGATAGATGGATGACTTTCAAATAACTTTACCCAAGTACTATCCAGAAATTCAAGCTGCATCTGAACAAATTGGCTTTAATATGCCCTCAGACTTGCAAACAGGTTCTTTGCTTAAAACATTAGTTGCTTCAAAACCGGGAGCTAGCATTCTAGAATTAGGTACGGGAACAGGTTTGGCTTTGTGCTGGTTTGCCGAAGGAATGGATGAAAACTCCCAACTCACAACCATAGATAATAGCGATGCTTTTTTGTCAATAGCTCATAAGTACTTTGGCTCAGACAGTAGAATCAATATTGTTAGTGAAGATGGGAGTAAGTGGGTAGAGTCGAACAAAGCACAAAAGTTTGATTTAATATTTGCAGATACTTGGGCTGGTAAATACACCGAATTAGAAGAAGTACTGGCAATGGTAAAAAAAGGTGGCTTTTATATAATTGATGATATGAAGGAACAAGCCAACTGGCCAGAAGGGCATGCGGAAAAAGCGAAAAAGCTACTTGCGTATTTGGGAAGCAGACAAGATTTTAACATCACCAAAATGAATTGGTCTACCGGAATTGTAATAGCCACCAAATTGTAAATTAGAATAATGGAAGAAGTAAACCCTAGTGAAGTAGCTGTATTTATTAAAAGTGATAATAATTGTTTTACCTGTGCTAATCGTAATTGCAGCTTTTGGCATTCGCAAATTTTTGAAGAAGAGAGGTTGATTGGGTTAATTTATATTTAATTTCCCATTATTAAAGACACAAATCAACTTTTATGCTCATTAGAAAAGCTACTGAAAACGATTATGATGCGGTATGGGAGATATTTAAGCAGGTAATTAGTACTGGCGATACTTATGTTTTTGACCCTAAAACTCCGAAAACAGACTTAGCAAAACATTGGTTTGCTAGCTATATGCATACTTTTGTAGTAGAGGAGAATGGCGAAATTCTGGGCACTTATATTATTAAACCCAACCAAATAGATTTGGGTGCTCATATTGCCAATTGTAGTTATATGGTGCACGCCAATGCGCAAGGTAAAGGAGTAGGAGGGGCTATGTGCAAGCATTCATTAGAGTTTGCCAAAGAGCAAGGCTATAAAGCCATCCAGTTTAATATTGTGGTCAGCACAAATGAGGTAGCAGTAAAGCTCTGGCAGAAATACGGTTTTCAAATTATCGGGACTCTTCCCAAAGGATTTAAGCATATGGAGCTAGGTTATGTAGATGCTTTTATTATGTACAAAGAGCTATAAAAAAAAGTGCTTCAGAAATCTCAGAAGCACTTTTGAATAAATATGTACAAGCAAATATTATTGATCTTTAAGACATTTAGCAGGGTTTAATGTTGCTGCTTTTATAGCTTGAGAACCCACAGTGAGCCAAGCAACAAGTAAGGCTAAAAATCCTGCAAGTGCGAAGAACCATATTTCTAAATCAATTCTAAATGCAAATTTTTCTAACCAACTTTGTATAATCCAGTAGCTAAATGGTAAGGCAATTCCTATTGCGATTAAAACCATTTTGGTAAAATCGCTAGAGATAAGTAATAGTATATTGAAAGAGCTTGAGCCTAGTGCTTTGCGAATGCCAATTTCTTTAGTTCTTCTTTCGGCAGTAAAGGCAGCCAAACCGAATAAACCAAGACACGAAATTAAGATAGCAAAACCTGCAAAGTATTTAGAAAGTGAAGAAACTCTTTGCTCGGCTGCATACATCTTGCGATATTCTTCATCCATAAACTGAAAATCGAAAGTAAAACCCGGGTTGTAAGATTGATAGAAGTTGGTTAATCTATCAATGGTTTCTTTTTCTCTGCCAGCTTCTAATCTTGCCATTACATACCAAGTATTTTCTGGGCTCAGCACAAAGAATAATGGTTTTACCTGCTCATGCAAAGATTGAAAATGGAAGTCTTTGGCAATGCCTACTATTTCGAGTTTATATTCGCCCCATAGGTCGATAGTTTTTCCAATTGGGTCTTCTAATCCCATTACTTTTATGGCAGCTTCATTAAATATAATTTTAGAAGTATCTGTGCTAAAATCACGTGAGAATGAGCGACCTTCTTTCATTTCAATGCCCAGTGTTTCGAGCATATCGTGGTTTACTCGTACATTTTCAAATAATATGTTGGCATCTGGGTCTTTACCTTCCCAACTTACACCACTGGTGTTGCTATTTCTTCCAAGCAATACATTACTAATAGAAGATGCTGCTTTTACACCGGGTTTCTTTCTGAGTTCTGTAAGGAAAGTTTCAGGATTTTCATTTACTTTTCCTTCGGTTTCAAAATAGATTACATTATCCTTATTGTAACCGAGGTTTTTGTTTTGTACAAAGTCAATTTGCTTATAAATCACCATTACAGAAACAATCAACACAACCGATAATGTAAACTGGAAAATCACCAATCCGCGGCGTACCCAAAGTTCGCCTAGAGAAGTTCTTAACTCGCCTTTTAAAACCTTTACTGGTTGAAATCCTGAAAGGTAAAGTGCCGGATAGCTGCCAGATACAATACCAGTTAAAATGGCAATTACCAAGAAGCCTAAAATTTGAACTGGATCAAAATCTAGTAAAATTTGTTTATCTGTAATGTTGTTAAATTCAGGTAGTACTATCCAAACCATCAGCGTAGCAATTACGAGAGAGAATAAAGAAACCATTATAGATTCTCCCATAAACTGAATTACCAAATCATATCTTTTAACACCCAGTGCTTTCTTAATTCCTACTTCTTTGGTTCTTCTAGAAGCTCTAGCAGTTGAGAGGTTCATAAAGTTGATACAAGCGATAATGAGAATGAAAATGGCGATAATAGAAAACATGTTTACATATTCTATTCTGCCACCGCTTTGTTGGCCATTTTCGTAACTACCGTGTAAGTATCTCTCTGAGTATTTTTGTAAAAACAAGGTTACATTAGATTCTTCATTTTTACCCTTAACAAATTCAGCAATTTTATCACTTAGCTCATTGGCATCAGCATCATCAGTTAAGATTACAAATGTTTTTGGTCCATTATTCCCCCAATTTAAAACCCATCCATTATCGTCTTTGTAATCTTCGAAAGACAATACAAAGTCAAATTGGTAAGAAGAGTTGGTCGGGATTTCATCAAAAATCCCACTAACTAAAAAGGTTCTATCATGTTGATATTCAATCTGTTTTCCTATAGCATCTTCTGTGTTTCCAAATAAGCTTTCTGCCAATGATTTAGAAATTACAATTGAGCTTTTATCTTTCAATACCTGATCTGCATCACCTTGAATGAGATTGTATGAAAATATATTAAAGAAATCTTCACCTACATGGTAGCCATTTGCTTTTAGGTTTTTCTCACCAAAAGAAAGGGTGTATTTTGAGATCCAAGTAGTAGTAGCCGCATATTTTATTTCAGGAATTTCATCTTTTAAACCTTCTGCAAGCACTCCGGGAGTAGAGGTGGTTGTCATTATATTATCTGCATACTTCTGGTGTTCCATTACCTGATAAAGACGATCGTCTTGCGCGTGAAAGCGGTCTACTTTTAATTCATCATTTACCCATAAAAAAATAAGCATGGTACAAGCTAAACCTGTAGAAAGACCTGTAAGATTGATGAAAAGTGAACTTTTGAATCTTTTAAAACTCCTGAGAGCTAGAAGTATATGATGTTTGAGCATAATGAGGTAATGAAAAATTAACAGTATTTATCTAGAGACATATAGAATTCTTATTGGTTGCATGTGTTTCTACTTGCATACTTGAATTTGTAGCATACGTTACCGAATATTTAGATTATTTTTTAGATTTTACAAGAGCAGTTTTATTAAGGGATAGAAAACAGCAAGTGTTAATTTTTAGATTTAGAATTTCCTTATACAAATCTCAAAATATGATAAAAATCATTTTTAGGAAATACTGAAAATCATAGCGTATATGGAATAAAATTGCCCCAAAAGAGGGGGTTTAAGGCAAATAAATTGAAAAATAGAAAAAATCGATGATTTGGTTAAATTCTTTGCTCAACAGAGCTATAAAGCATTTGAATTAATTGCAGTTGCCTTAATGCTAGTTTATATTAGCAACAAATTAATCCTAACATAAAATTTATAAACATATAAACAACTATGAAAGTAACCGTAGTAGGTGCAGGAAATGTTGGTGCAACCTGTGCTGATGTTTTAGCATATCGCGAAATAGCCAACGAAATCGTTTTAGTAGATATTAAAGAAGGTGTAGCAGAAGGAAAAGCGCTTGATATCTGGCAAAAAGCACCAATCAATGTTTACGATTCAAGAACTATTGGATCAACCAACGATTATGAGAAAACTGCTGGTTCAGATGTTGTAGTTATTACTTCAGGTTTACCTAGAAAACCTGGTATGTCTCGTGACGATCTTATCTCAACTAATGCTAAAATTGTAAGTTCTGTTACAGAAAATGTAGTAAAATATTCACCTGAAGCAAAAATTATTGTAGTATCAAACCCTCTTGATGTGATGACTTATGCAGCACACATCAAATCTGGTTTCCCAAGAACTAAAGTAATGGGTATGGCTGGTATTCTTGATACTGCTCGTTACAGAGCTTTCTTAGCAGAAGCACTTAACGTTTCTCCTAAAGACATTCAGGCTGTATTAATGGGTGGTCATGGTGATACTATGGTTCCACTTCCAAGATATACAACTGTTGGTGGTATTCCAGTAACAGAGTTGATCGATAAAGAAAAACTTGATGCTATTGTACAAAGAACTAAAGTTGGTGGTGGCGAATTAGTGAAATTGATGGGTACTTCTGCATGGTATGCGCCAGGTTCTGCTGCTGCTCAAATGGTAGAAGCAATTGTAAAAGATCAAAAACGTGTATTCCCAGTTTGTATTAAACTAGAAGGTGAGTACGGTATTGATGATGCATACCTTGGTGTTCCAGTAATTTTAGGTGCTAATGGTATCGAAAAAGTAATTGAACTTGATCTTAACGAAGAAGAAAAAGCATTGCTCGAAACTTCTCGTGGTCACGTAAAAGCTGTAATGGAAGTATTGGATAATATGTAATATCCACCCACTTTATTAAATACAGTTTTAAGCTGTTTCAGACATTCTGCTTATTTTCGAATAAACAGGCTGTTTTGAAACAGCTTTTTTGTTGAATTGTACTGTTCACAAAATTTATTATCCTTTCAAGTAATAAATCATTCCTTATTACGACCAATCGTGTAGTTTAGAGCTCAGAAAATAAGTGAAACTGAGGTCAATTATTTAAGGTCAAGATTGATATGAAAATACGCACACTTTTTAATTTCTTATTTTTATTACTATTACCATTATTACTTAATGCACAAACAGAACAAGGGGAGGGGAAAGAGTGGAGTTTACGCGAATGTTTAGATTATGCCTTGCAAAACAACTTGGATGTTCAGTTATCTAAACTAAATATTGCAGATAACAAAGCTTTATTAGAACAAGCAAATTTTGCGAGATTACCAAACCTAAACGGTTTTGCTAGTCATAGTTATAACTGGGGTCGTTCTTTTGATGTTTACACCAATGCACCAATTACCCAACGTGTAAGATCAAACAATTTTGGGGTTAGCTCTAACCTTACACTTTTTAACGGTATGCAAATACATAATACTGTTAAGCAGAGCCAGCAGAATTATAATGCCAGCAAAGCCGATATGGAAAAAGCACAAAATGACCTCATGCTCAATGTGGTTTCTTTGTACTTGCAGATTATGTTCGACCAAGAAAATCTCGATAACTCTCAAAGGTTATTGGGAAATACAGAATCTCAAATAGAGCGAACAGAGAAACTGGTAAATGGAGGAGTTTTAGCAGAAACCAACTTACTCGAATTATTAGCTCAAAAAGCTACAGATGAAGTGCAGGTGGTAACTAATGAGAATGCTTTGGCATTTTCAATTTTGAGTTTAAAGCAACTCTTGCAAATTCCATATGAAGAGCCATTTGATATTATAATTCCAGAGATAGCAGACCCTGAATCAGATTTATTGATAGAGAGTGCTTCGGAGATTTATAACACTGCTGAAGCAACCATGCCTGAAGTACAAAGTGCAGATTTAAATATTATGAGTGCTGAGACAGGAGTTAAAATAGCTCAAGGTGCTTACTATCCTACATTAACATTACAAGCGGGTGTTAATACCTTCTTTTCAAGTGCACAGGCGGTACAGTATTCTTCTGAAGTGATTGGATACGAAGAAACTGCCATTGGCTATATCAACATTCCTGCAGATTTATCACCAGATGGTGTGCCGATACAATATCCTGTGTTTAGTCAGTATCCTCAAACACAAATTATAGAATCAGACTTTTTGTTTTGGGATCAGTTAGAAGAAAGTTTGAGAAAAAGCATCGGGTTTAACCTATCTATTCCTATTTATAATAGGCATCAAGTAAAAACAGGAGTAAACCGTGCTAAAATTCAATACCAGAGAGCTCAAGTAACTTCTAAGCAAGTAAAAAACCAGTTGAGACAAACGATAGAAACTGCTAGACAAGATGTACTTGCTGCCAGTAAGACATTTGATGCAAACCAGAGAAGACTGGAATCTTTACAAGAGACATTTAGAATAACAGAGTCGCAATTTAATATAGGTGCGGCTAACCAAACAGATTACAATGTTGCCAGAAATAATATGATTAATGCCCAATCGGACTTAGTTAGAACAAAGTACGATTATGTGTTTAAGATGAAAGTACTCGATTTCTATTTAGGCAAAACATTAGAATTTTAATTTAAATAAATAATTTTTATAACCTTAACACTAAAATCCCTTTGCGTATCGCTAAAGGGATTTTTTTTTGCTAAAAAGCAGATAGCAACTCTATTCTTTAAAATTTATTATATTTAGAGTAGAAAGCTTTTATTTTTGTAACAATAAAATATTAGTTTTGCACAAAATTCGGGCTCATTTACATTAACCAATTAATATGGTATAAACACTGAAACTATGAGAAGCCTGTTTCCATTTATATTATTTGTCATTTTTAGCTTTCATGTTTTCGGGCAAACAGTTTCCGAAAATTTACAGAATATATCTTATCAAGGTATATTATCTGGAAAGTACCACTCATACCTTTCTGAAAATCAGGAATACCTGAATAAGAAAGCTGCCTATCAGTTTGCCCTCAAAGAATATGAGTATGCCCAAAGCAGGTTAGATAGCTTAAGAAAATTGATAGATAAATCTTCGCTTACATCTTATGTAAGAATGAATACGCAAGAAATTTTAAATCAAGCGGGCAATCAAGTAACAGGAGATGTATATATTAGTCTTAGAACCAAGGGGATGGACTTTGCACTAGTTTTAAATGACATTGTTCCACTTAGTGAATTATATCATTACGATAGAATTGTAGTGCAATCTAAATTGGAGATAGATAAGGCGATTGAATGGAGTAAAAGTCTAGCAGAGGTTTCATTATATTTTAAGCATCTTTTTAAGGAGAAAAAACTCATTCAACCAGTTGATGTTTATAATCAACTAAAAGATGTAGATAAACAAATTGAGACTGCCCTTAAAGAATACAGAAAGAATGGAAATCGGCTTACCGAAAACCAAGGTAAGTACCAATCCTTATATAACATTTGGCAGAATTACGAAGAAGAACTCAGGTACGGTAAAGACAGAGTTTCTTTCTATAATATGCTTGAAAAGAAATATGGCAAAATTATAAACAAGGCTGCAGAGTAATATTAGTTTACCAGTGCAACTTGCTTTTTAATAGTTTCTCCTGCTAAAATACCAGTATATTCACCTTCTTTAATAGCTATTTTTCCATTGATAATAAGGTACTGAATGCCTTCTGCATATAATTCAGGTTCTTGAAATGTTGCCTTTTCAGCTACTTCTTCTGGTTTAAATACGATGATGTCGGCCTTATAACCTTTTGCTAATTTTCCTCTATCAGTAATTCCAAAAATTTTAGCAGTTTTAGCCGAAGATTTATTTATAAATTCACCCATGCTCATT
Source organism: Chondrinema litorale (assembly GCF_026250525.1). GTDB lineage: Bacteria > Bacteroidota > Bacteroidia > Cytophagales > Flammeovirgaceae > Chondrinema > Chondrinema litorale. The sequence goes on along the minus strand of NZ_CP111043.1, from coordinate 464,311 downwards.
ACTTTTTCGTCCATTATATATTTCTGCATTTTCCTCGGGAAAGTGCCAAATTTTCTTGGGTGACCAGTTGAGCCATCTGAGCCAGTAACCACCCAATCTTGTTTCATAAAATTGGTAATGTCTTCTTCAATCATATTAAATGAAGCCAATCTTGCATTGCCATTTTCTGCAATTCTAAAAGCGGCTTCTTCTGGTGTAAGTTGCCAGATGTCTGCTACTTCTTGCAAATTGTGTTTTACCAGACTAGCATCTTTATATCTCGTAATCAGTAGCGAAGATGCACCGCCTCTCTTACGGATGTTCTCTGTTATCTCTTTATATATTTTTGGCCTTTGAGCTGGATCGTGTATGCGTTGAAGAAAAGCATCTGGACCACCCGCTTGCGACCATCTTGGGAAAATTGCTGAGATTACATTGGTTCCTGATGCATTATAAGGATATTGATTGGCTGTAATATTTACACCAGCATTTCTGCAACTATCAATGTAATTGATTAAGTCTGAACTGGTATTCCAAACATCAGTTCCTAAACACTTAATGTGTGAAATTTGGAGTGGAATGTTTCCTTTAACAGCGATTTCTACAGCTTCTTCAACTGCTGCTTTTAATCCAATGTTATATGAGCTTTCGTCGCGCATATGGGTATCGTATATGCCATTGTAAGCCGAAGCTACTTTAGCAAGCTCTATTACTTCTTCGGTTTGGGCAAAGCTTCCGGGAGAGTAATACAAACCACTTGATAGACCTAAAGCTCCTTCTTCCATTGCCTGCTTCACAAACATTTTCATGGTGTTTAGGGCTTCTTCAGTTGGTTTTTCGTCTCTCAAACCCATAGCAAGTTTTCTCACTGTGCCATGTCCAACTAGCAAACCTGCATTTATTCCAATGCCTTGATCTTGCCATTTGGCAAATGTTTCAGCAACTTTTACTGGGCCGCCACCATCGTTTCCGGTGATTACAGTAGTTACTCCTTGTTTAAGAAAATTAAGATTGGCATTGTTGGTAGTGGAAGACAGATCGTCAAAAGCGTGAGTATGTGGATCAATAAAGCCAGGACTAACTGTATAGCCTTGTAAATTAATTACATTGCCACAACTGTATTTTTCTTGCCAATCAGATGTAATTGCTATAATGCTATCACCTTGAATAACAATGTCTTTAACTGTTGCATCTTCTGCAATACCATCGTAGACATTACCTCCACTTAAAACAAGGTCAACCTGAGTTTTTTTTGAATTACATTGAGTGAGTAAAGCTAAAAGTAGTAATAGGGTAATCTTGTACATTTTTATACTATTCTTGGATTTTTTTGTAAAATAAGTATTTAAATCCAAATAGAGTTGTGGGTCTTAATTTGTTTTTATTAAAATTCTTACATGAATGAAATGATAAGAATATGGTAATGGTAATATATTGATATTTTTATATGTAATAATGGTATAATATATGATTATTTAGTGATTTGGTTGTTTTGTACCTGAGTTTTTAATGAAAATGAAGGGATAATAAAACTTAATACAAGGCTTATAAATTTACAGAAATTGTAAAAAGCTACGTTGAACTTTTGAAAAAGCGCATCAAAATTACTGATATAATAAAATACCAATTATAAAATGCAAAAAGTAGTATTATCATTACTTGCCTTATTATATTTTTCGGTAGTAAATGTTTATTCACAGTGTAGTTCTTGTGATTATACAATTACTGTTTCGGGGACTAATTCTACATCTCATTCATCTTCTAGTGACGGTTATAAGATATGTATAACTGGCAGTGGTACTTATACAGGTAGTATAAGTCTATGGAACTCAAATGATGCAGTATGTATAGGAGAAAATATTGATTTTCAGGGAAGTATAGGAGCGAACGATGCTTCTACAATTACCAATTACGGAGATATGAGCTTAGGGTGGTTTTCTTCTTCAGCTACATTTATAAATGAGGGAACAATTACATCTTCTGGATTTACTGTTGGATCAAGTGGAAGCTTAACAAATAGAGGTACCATTACTTCAACATCAAGTTTTACTGTGAACTCTAGTGCAACTTTAATTAATGAAGGTACAGTAACGGCAAGTACTAGTTTTACTATAGGTTCCAATGCGACCGTCACCAATGATGGATCAATTACTTCTGGTTTTACCTCTAGTTTTACAATAGGAAGCAGTGCAATTTTAACTAACAATGGTAGTATGGATATGGGGAATACTAGTCTATACTCAGGTTCTACTATAGATAATTATGGTACATTTTCTTCACATGATTTTACTTCAAGTGGAGATTTTAATAATTACAATACTGATGGTAATGCAATTTATATTGATGGGAATGTTAATTTTTATTCAAATTCAACATTTGATACTGACGGAGGAGTTGAAATAACTGGGAATGTCACAGCTTCTGGAGGCGATTTTACAAGTACATATACTGGTGATGATGCTTTAATTATAGGTGGTAATCTTGAGATGACAAACAATAATACTGATATTAATTTGTCTGGTGATGCTGAAATAGGAGGAAATTTATCTGTTACTGGAGGGTTTATGACATTGAATGGTGGAGGAGTTATTGTTGAAGGTCAATTATATATTAATACTAATGCGTCGAATGCAGTAATATCCGGGGCAGGTTCTTCGGGTGGTAGCTGTGAAGGAATATCTTATGGAAGCATAAGTATAACACATTCAAACACTCTTACAGATTTAGATGTATGTAACTCTTCAGATCCAGATGCAACTACAAGTGATGAAACTTTTGATGCAAGTGTAACAACCTGTAACTGTTCCTCTTTATTACCTGTTGAGTTTATTGGTTATACTACCACTGCTGATTATGAAAACGAACTGGTAAAAGTTTCTTGGACGACTTCATCAGAAACAAATAGTGCTTATTTCGAGATTGAGAAATCTACTGATGGATACAACTTTTATAAGTTAGGAGAAGTGAGCGCAATGGGTGATTCTCAAAATATTGTTTACTATGGCTTTAATGATACCAACCCGACATATGGCAAAGCTTACTATAGAATAAAACAAATAGATATTGATGGAACTTATGCATATACAGATGTAATGGTGCAGCATTATGAAAATAAAGTGGCAGGTGCTGAAATGTATGCTACCGTAAGTGAGGGTACGCTTGAATTAAGTTTCAATAAAAATGTGGGTGAGGGGACGCTTGAATTATTTAGTGTGGGCGGACAAATCGTATTTCAACAAAATATTGAAGTTGATAATTATACTTATTCTTTACAACCAGATAAATCATTAGCGTCTGGTATATATATCGTTAAGTTTAACAATATTGAAAACAACTGGGTTAAAAAAGTTAAAGTGGACTAACATCTTGTAATAATAGAATTACCTGTTGCAGAATTAAGCTATCTGCAACAGGTTTTTTGTTATTTTTTAGTTAAAATGGCTGCCCAACCACCACCGGTAGTAAGCTTAATAGTAAGTTTACTGTCTTTATTAATTTGCTGAGAGGTTTTCTTATAATCTTGCGCATACTTATCAGCATTTACGCCATCTTGTATTATTTCAGCTTTGTAGTTTCCTGCACCTAAAAAGTCAAAACTAATTTCCATTTCTCTAGCAGTGTCGTCTGTCATCGCACCGATATACCATTTATCGCCTTTTCTTCTTGCAATGGCTACATAGTCACCTGCCTGAGCTTGTAGGGCAATAGTTTCATCCCAAACCGAAGGAATCTGAGTAATAAATTCAGTGGTTTCTTTTTCTTTATAATAAGCAGAAGGAGCATCGCAAAGCATTTGTAAAGGGCTTTCAAATACCACATACATTGCTACCTGATGTGCTCTTGTACCTAAAGCTTCTGGGCGATAATGCGATATTTTGTGGTTAATTAAATGCACGTTAGTCATAGCTCCGGGAGTGAAATCCATTGGGCCAGCCTGCATTCTAATAAAAGGCAAGGTTACATTATGTTCGGGAGTAATATCTTGGCTCCATTTGTTGTTCTCATTACCTTTTACACCTTCATAAGAAATTACATTAGGGTAGGCTCTTCGTAATCCTGCTGGCTTATAAGCTCCATGGAAATCTACTAAAAGTTCATACTTAGCAGCCGTTTTAGCGACTCGTTCATAGTAATTTACCATATCTTGATCTGCCCTTTGCATAAAGTCTACTTTTATACCTTTAATGCCCCACTCATGATATGTTTTTAGAATCTCCTCTAAGTTTTTATCAAGTGGTTTCCATAGTAACCAAAGTATAATGTCTACATTTTTAGATTTTCCATAGCTCACTAGTTCTTTAATATCTATATCAGGGTTGGTCGCTAAAACTTCTGTAGTGGTTTTTGTCCAACCTTCATCAAGAATAATATACTCTAAGCCATATTCAGAAGCAAAATCTATATAATATTTATAGGTTTCAGTATTAATACCCGATTCGAAATCGACTCCATATATATTGTTGGCATTGTACCAATCCCAAGCAACTTTGCCGGGCTTTATCCAAGAAGGGTCTTCAATCTTAAGCTCGCTAGAAAGTTGGAAAACAAGGTTGTTTTCTAATAGGGTTTTATCATCTCTAATACACAACACTCTCCAAGGGAATGTACGAGTGCCAGAAGTGGCAGCAATGTAATCGTAAGTTTCATCAATTACTTCAGACCTATCTGCCCCTCTTGTTGGCACACTTATCTTTTTAGGTTTTTTTGGGAAGTTAGCTTTAAAACTTGTGCCTCCTGTTCCATAAAAAAACAAGTTAGGGTAATCGTACAAATCTGCTTCAGTAAAAAGTACACTAACACCATCGTCTAGTTTTGTAAGTACTGGAAGCGAGCAAAATTGCTTATTTGTAATTTCTTTTAGGTTGTAAGGAATATAAGACCTTTCGAAGTGCGACATATAGCTTTCCTCTTCTGGAAAGAAGCTGGTACCGTTTTCAGCAAAGTTGAGTAAGAGCTTTTCTGCATTAACAGTGATATCATTTTTAAAAGAAGTACTAAAACGATAAGCAACCCCATCGTTAAAAACTCGAAAAGTAACTGCATAATTTCCTTTACAGTTTAGTGTAATTTCATTGTAATTGTTTTTAATGCTTGATGTTTTTAAAGCTACAATTGGAGTTAGAGTTTCATCAATACTGTTTTCTGTTTTCTTTCTAACTTTTACATGCTCACCTAGCACTTCATCATTCACAGTCATCGAAATTTCACTTTTATCGATTACGGCTTTGCCATTATGCTCAACAGACCAGTGGATTAGATTACCGGCTTCGATTTTTAAGGTAATGTTTTTGTCTGGTGAAGTGGTTTGATAATTTTGGGCATATAGCGAAAAGTTAATGAGTAATGCTAATAATGCCAGAGTAAGTTTATTCATAATTCAATATAAGTAAATTCAAGTATCGCTTAATTTATCTTTTGTAATACTAAAATAAGTGTACACAAATTTACTGAATAGCAGCTAAATCACTGTCCTGATTTTGACCTGTATTTATACAATTTTGATAAATTAAGTATCCATTCATATTGTAAATGAGATACTTGTACCAGTATGATTTTTAGTGATAAAATTTTTTATTCTACTTAGGTTGATTGAAACTCAACCATTTAATTTTTTTATATGCCTCAATTACCCGAAAAGCCAGAACTTAAAGACTTTCAAGATTATATAAAGCAATTATGTATTGAGAAAGGATGGAATAAAAATAACCATCTTGAGATTTTCTTACTCTTTATGGAAGAAGTAGGAGAATTAGCAAAAGCGATGAGAAATGCAGAAAAGCTTTACCAAGAAGAAGGTAAAGCAGCAGGCTTCGAGTTGGAAGAAGAATTTGCAGATGTATTTAACTACTTGCTTGATTTAGCAAATCATTTTAACATTGATTTGGAAGAAGCCTTCCGTAAAAAGAATGAGATTAATAAAAATAGGAAATGGACTAATTAGAATATTTTTATGCAAATAACAGAGTATTATAACATTTTCTTCGATTTGTAATATTTTCTTCGATTTATTGTGGAAACAAACATAAATAATCGTCTATGATTTGTTAAGAGAGATAAATAGATGAAAGTTATGTGTAAGATTTGATGTTATAATGTCAAAAAAACAACGCAACTACTTATGAAACGCTTATTACTTTCATTAGCAATTTTTTTATTTGCATTCAACAATATTTATTCTCAGTGTAGCACTTGCAATGCAACAGTTACAGTGCCAGATGCTGGAAATTACACTCCCGGAAATAATGAAACATTTTGTATTACAGGCTCTGGAGAGTTTACTGGCACAATAAATTTAGATAATGCGAACTCAATTTTATGTATTGGTGAAGATGTTATTTTTAAGGGAAGTTTGAATATAAATAAGTCAAATTCAACCGTAAATAATTATGGTTCGCTTGAAATAGGTAGTTTTTCTTACAGTGGTACATTAAACAATTATGGCACTATGCTAATTTCAGGTGGTATGACTGTAAATAGTAGCGGTACATTTAATAATTATAATACAACTTTTGGGGCGGTAGAATTTAATGGCGACGTGATTGTAGATAATGGTGGCGATTTTAGTTTAGATGGTGGTGTAGTGGTTAATGGAAATTTTACCGCTAGTAGTGGTAGCGATGTAAATTTGAATGGTGCAGGTCTACAAATATCTGGAAAGCTAACAGTTGATAGTGGTAGTGACATCAGCGGCAGTGGTTCTAGTGGAAGTTGTGAAGGCATTACTTATGGGAGTATTGTTTTGAATCAATCAAATGCATTACAAAACCTTGATATTTGTAATAGTTCTGACCCTGATGCTACTGAAGATTTAACCTTTGATGCTTCTGTAACCACATGTGATTGTTCTTCTTTATTGCCAGTAAAATACATCAGTTATAATACTTCTGCTGATTATAAAAACGAACAGGTTAAAGTATCTTGGTCAACTTCATCTGAAGTAAATAGCTATTCTTATGAAATTGAGAAATCTATAGATGGCTATGCTTTCTCTAAAATAGGAGAAGTGTTTGCCGCTGGCAGTTCAGATGTGGTAACTATTTATAGTTTTATGGATACCAACCCGAAATATGGTAAACAATATTATCGCATTAAGCAGCTAGATATAGATGGAAATTACCATTACACAGATGTAATGGTGCAGTTTTACGAAAATCGTAATTCATCTGCTGAAGGTATGTTGGTAGCTGTAGACGAATCTGCCTTACAGTTAGATTTTGATGAATATATGGAATCTGGTAGTTTAGAGATTATTGGTTTAAGTGGTAAGTTAATTTATCAGTCAGAAATTGATGTAAACGACTACCAGTATGAGTTCCAATTGCAAGACAAGCTCACCTCAGGTATTTACATAGTTAGATTTAGAAATATGGAAAATTACTGGGTGAAAAAAGTGATGATAAAATAACCTTTTTGTAAATAGCGCATAAGTAGAAGATATAAAGAAAGGCTGCTTGTTTTTGAACAAGTGGCTTTTTTTATTAAAAATTTCTTAATATTTAGAAAACATCAGGTTTAATAAGTTTGTGTTTTTAAACTTGTTTGCCTGAATTGTAAAACCACTTGGAACTTAGCTGGTTTTGATATTAATTATTACTTTGATGTAATATCGAGACTTCAAAATAATTTGGGAAAGCATAATGAAAGAGCGTGTTCAGGAAAAACTTGAAAAGACAATAGCACAACTACCTCATGAGCCAGGAATTTATAAATATAAAAATGAGGAAGGGACTATTATTTACATAGGGAAAGCGAAACAATTAAAAAACAGGGTAAGCAGCTATTTTAATAAATATGCAGCTGTAAACCGAAAAACTAAAAAGTTGGTAAGTGAAATAAGAGATATTGAATATGTGGTAGTAAACTCAGAGTTTGATGCTTTGCTACTCGAAAATAATCTCATTAAAGAGAACCAACCTAAATATAACATTCTTCTAAAAGATGATAAAACATATCCTTATATCTGTGTAACTAATGAGCGGTTTCCAAGAGTGTTTTCTACTCGCAATATTGAAAATAAAAGCCACACCTATTTTGGCCCTTATGCTAGTGTAAAAGCCATGAATACCCTGCTTGAGTTAATCAGGCAGTTGTATCATATTAGAACTTGCTCTTATGTGTTGAGTGAAGATAATGTGGCACAAGGCAAGTTTAAGGTTTGTCTTGAATACCATATTCAAAACTGTAAAGGCCCTTGTGAAGGTTTGCAAGAAGAAAGCGATTATGATAATGATATTCAGCAAGTTATCAATATTTTAAAAGGGAATATTTCTCCTGTAAAGCACTATTATAAAGAAAATATGCAGGAAGCTGCTGCTACAATGGAATTTGAAAAAGCAGCAGAGATGAAAAATAAGTTTGATTTGGTAAGTAATTTCCAAAATAAATCACTGGTTACAAACCCGAACATTCCCGAGTTAGAAGCATATTCAATAATTGCTGATGATGAAAACGCTTATGTCAACTTCATTAAAATAACTAATGGTTGTATTACTCAGACAGAAACCATCCAGATTAAAAAGAAACTGGATGAATCTAATGAAGATATTTTAGCCTTTGCCATTCTAGATTTTAGAGAGAAATTTAACAGTGCAGCATCAAAAATTATAACTAATCTGGCATTAGACATAGATTTAGGTGGGGTGGAAGCTACAGTTCCTAAAATTGGCGATCTTAAAAAGTTAGTCGATCTCTCTAAAAAGAATGCGCTATACTTTAAAAAAGAGAAAGATACTGCCAAGATAGAAATACAAAAAAGTAAGAGTAAAAATTATGCACTTATTCAACTAAAAGAAGATTTAAGTCTGCAAGATTTACCTCGCCATATCGAGTGTTTTGATAACTCTAACATACAGGGAACAAACCCAGTTTCTGCAATGGTTTGTTTTATTGATGGTAAGCCAGCCAAAAAAGAATACAGGCATTATAACATCAAAACAGTGGTAGGGCCAGACGATTTTGCCTCTATGTATGAAGTGGTTTATAGAAGATATAAAAGGCTAAAAGAAGAAGAAAAACCACTACCCAATTTAATTGTAATTGATGGCGGTAAAGGCCAGTTGAGTTCTGCTTGTAATGCGCTAAAAGATCTGGATTTATATGGCAAAATTCCGATTGTAGGTATTGCCAAAAGGTTAGAAGAAATCTATTTTCCCGGAGATTCAATTCCTTTACATATCAATAAAAAATCGAGTTCGCTGGCATTATTGCAAAAAGCCAGAGACGAAGCACACCGTTTCGGTATTACTTTTCACAGGCAAAAAAGAAGTAATAGCAGTCTTACATCTGCTTTGGAAGAAATCCCCGGAATTGGTAAAGGAACTATAGAGAAATTATTGATAGAATTTAAATCTATCAACAATATTAAGAATGCATCTGTAACAGATATATCTAAAATTATTGGCCTTAAAAAAGCCATGTTACTTAAAGAGAAACTTTAAACAACTAATATTCAAAACTATAATGGTAAAAACCTATTTATTAATACCTCTACTGCTTTTGTTTAGCAGTTTTACTCTTTTGCCTAAAGAAGATAGCAACACCATGAGGGTAATTAGCTACAATATTCGCTACAACAGTGCAGATGATGCACAAAAAGGACATGGCTGGGAGCTAAGGAAACATGAAATTTTAAAGCTTTTGAAATTTTATAAGCCGGAATTAATTGGCATGCAAGAAGTTTTAAAAGAACAACTCGATTTTTTAGAAAGTAATTTAACAGAATATGGAAGAGTAGGCGTAGGTAGAGACGATGGAAAAGAAGCTGGTGAGTATGCACCAATCTTTTATAATAAAGAAATATTCGATCTGAAAGATAAAGGCACGTTTTGGTTGTCTAAAAATCCTGAAAAACCGGGTAAGAGTTGGGATGCTGCACTTCCTCGTATTTGTACTTGGGTAGAGTTAGAAAACAAAAAAACAGGTGAAACCCTCTTTTTCTTCAATACACACTTCGATCACAGAGGTGATGTGGCTAGAGTAGAAAGTGCTGCTTTGATCGCTAAAAAAATTAAGAAAATGTGTGGTGATAACAAGTTTGTATTAACTGGTGATTTCAACCTAACTCCTGATACTGAGCCAATTAAATTGCTGAAGGAGAATGAAATGATTGAAGACAGTAAAGATGTTGCAGATATGGTTTTAGGACCAGATGGTACTTTCAGCGGTTTTGTTTTGGGTGGAATGCCGCTAAAAAACAGAATTGATTATGTGTTTGTTTCTGATAAAATGAAGGTTGAAAACTACTTGGTTTTAAATAACACTTATGGGAATAATTATCCGTCTGATCATTTACCTGTTTTGGCAGATGTGATTCTATAAAACTTAAAAAAGCAAAAGGCTGAGATTTATATCTCAGCCTTTTTTATAATTAACTTTTCATTTCTTTTTCTTGGTTGAGGGTAAGCTGCCATTTCCATGCGCTATCCATCATCTCATCTAAACCAATTTTGGTTTTCCAGCCTAGTTTCTCTAAAGCTTTGGAACTATCAGAATAGATTGCCGCAACATCTCCCGGTCTGGCAGGGCCAATTTCGTAATTTAGTTTTTGTTTAGTTACTCTTTCAAAGGCTTCAATCACTTCTAAAACAGTTACACCATTACCTGTACCCAAGTTGAAAACCTCGTAATTGCTTTCGTTTTTACCATCTAATAAATACTGTAAAGCATTTACGTGTGCATCAGAAATATCTGTTACGTGGATGTAGTCTCTTATACATGAGCCGTCTCTAGTGTCATAAGTATTGCCAAATACAGTAAGCTTTGGTAAAATACCAGCAGCAGTTTGTGTGATAAATGGCACTAAATTGTTAGGGCGGCTAATTGGGTTTTCTCCATTTTTACCAGTGTAATCTCCGCCAACTGGGTTAAAGTAGCGTAAGCTAATCGTTTGAACATTATTTACATGAATAATATTCTTGATAATTTCTTCTCCGATTTTTTTGGTGTGAGCGTAAGGTGATTCAGTTGGCATTAGGGGAGTTTCCTCATTTACAGGAAGTTGCGACACATTTCCATACAATGAGCAACTAGATGAGAAAATAAAATTGCTAACATCATATTTCTCGCAACACCAAAGAATATTAAGCAAAGAGTTAATGTTGTTGTCGTAATACCAGCCCGGCTTTTCTACTGATTCGCCCACTGCTTTGAGTGCAGCAAAATGTATTACACCAGTTATGTCTTTGTTTTCTTCAAATATGGCCGCAGTTTTTTCGCGGTCTCTCAAGTCAACATTGTAGTTTTTAACTTGCTTACCAGTAATTTCTTCTATTCTACAAATTGTATCTTCTGAGGAATTAAGACAATTATCTACAGAGATTACTTCGAAATCTGTATTTCTGATAATCTGGATAATTGTATGAGAGCCTATATAGCCGCATCCTCCCGTTACTAAAATTTTGTTCTGACTCATTCTCTGAATTTATTTTATGTTGATAGATGATGTTATTTTACTCTATACCAGGTTTGTGTGCGATAAAAGAAAGCTACATAACCTCTGAGTTTTAGTGTGTTTTCGTCTTCAAGCCAAATTTTGCAATCGTAAATTTTCCCTTTTTCTGGGTCTAATACTGTACCTTCGTCCCATTCTTTGCCGTCTTTTTCCAAGTCTCTGATAATCTCCATACCGATTACTTTCTTTTTGTATCGGTCATCATCAGTTGGACATTCGTCGCATATAGGGTCTTCTTCTTCAGGATCAATTATCTGGTCTATTTTCCCATAAATTTTTCCGTTTTTTTCATAAATCTCTACAACCGACTTTTCTTCGCCTGTTTCGTCGTCTATGGTTTTCCATTTACCAACCGGACTTTGCGAAAGTGCAATTGTACTAACTAGGAGCATATTGAGAAGAATAATTAATTTTTGAATCTTCATATTAGATTTATTTGATTGGAAAATTAAAAAGCTTCAACATATAAAATTACATAGTGAATTTAATGGTATGTATTTCAAATGGTTTGAAAAATAACTTAATGATGTTGCCATCAGTTTCTAATTCGTCTAAATCTCTTTCCATTATGTTTACCAGTTTTACTTCTCTGTAATCAAACGATACTTTTAAATACGCATAACAGTCAACTCCAGACGATTCGTAAAGTCTTACAACTAACTCATCGGTATATTCTGCTTGTTTTACAGATTCTATAATAATGTTATACCTGTCGGTTTCAAGATAAGCTACATGCTCTGGTATAATTCCTTTTTGTTTTTTAATAGGAATTGTTCTTGTCGGAATGTTCAATTCATATGCTTCTTGCGGTACTTTCCCTTTTACATGGTCATTTAAGTGAGGGAATAATGAATAAGTAAACTCATGAATGTGCATATCTGCCAAAGGATCAGGGTTTTTAGGCGATCTCAGTAAATTAAGACTAATGGTGTTGCCTTTAATCTTATGGCCATACTTGCAATCGTTGAGCAAAGCAACGCCATAATTAGATTGAGAAATATCTGCCCATTTGTGTGCTACCACTTCAAACTGAGCCATATCCCAAGATGTATTGTAATGGGTAGTACGTTGCACGTATCCATACTGAATATCGAAAGTAGCTTGTCTCGAAAGAATATTAACCGGAAATTCTACTCTGAGCATTTTGTCAGTTTCTTGCCAGTTAATCTTTGTTTTAAAATCTATCCTTTTAGAGAATGCTTCTATACTCACAATCTGAGTAATTGCATAGAACATATCTTCGTAATCAAACTGGATAGACGCTCTTAACGGGCCTTGTTCGAGAATTTTAATTCCAGATAATGTAGGTCTTTCTGGTGGAACTTCTTCGTAATAAATATCTACATCCCAAGCATCCCAAAGTAACGGCTCATCTTTATAGATTTTAAAAGCATTTCCTTTTTCGCCATTTGCTAATACATCTCGTCGGGCTTCTTTATCATATATGTTCAGAATTCTGCCATCTTCTTCATCAAAAACTACTTTAATTAAAGGGTTTTCAATGGAGAGGTCTGTTACAAAAATTAAGTTTTGAGGTACAGATACTTCCGTTTCTGAACTTTCTCCAATAATAGTGTGCCCGCACGAAGGTATGTGAGACTCTATAAGGAGTGTCTTTTTATTATCTTTTTCTACTACTTGCTGTGGTAAAATATTTCCTTCAACATCTGTAAGATACTTATCTGTAAATGGAAGTTCTACAATACTTTTTCTATTCCAGTTTAAAGAGTTAACTAATAAGTAACCTTTGTCAAAAAGCTCATTATTAACTTTTTCAGAAATATGGGTTTCAGCTTTTGCAATTAAGCTTTCAAGTTCATTTTTTGTTTGGGTATATTGTTCAATACTTTCCAAATGGACTTGCGTAACAGATGTTCCCGGAATAATATCATGAAATTGATTGAGTAACAATACTTTCCAAAGTCTGTCTAAAGCTTCTTTAGGATACTCATCATTATAATATAAACCATAATACATCTCTACTTCACGAAGTAATAACTCAACTTTTCTATTGAGTTTCTTCGTGAGGGCATGGGTAGTTAATGTGCCTCTGTGTAGTTCCAAATATAATTCACCATCCCACTTTTGTAAGTCACGACTTTCTTCTGCCGCCTTTTTGAAGTATTCTGATGCGAATTCCATTTTTACTCTTGGTAAACCTTCTAAGCTTTCGGCTCTTTTGAGTTTTTCAATGTAAATTCTGCTTGGGCCACCTCCACCATCACCTGCACCATAAAGGAATAGAGCATATTCTGAGCGTTCAGTATCAAAGTTTTTTCTCTCTAGGTTTCTTAAATCCTGAGCGCTTACATCTGATCTGTAATTGTTTGGAGCCAAGAAGTGAGAGAAGATTTCAGTGCCATCAATCCCTTTCCAGATAAATGTATGGTGAGGGAAAGTATTAAACTGATTCCATGAGATTTTTTGTGTCATGAAGTAGTTTACATCCGATTTAATGAGCAACTGTGGTAGGGCAGAACTATAGCCAAATACATCGGGTAACCAAAGGTTGTCTACTTCTATATCAAACTCTTCTTTAAAGAATTTTTTACCATGAATAATTTGTCTAACAAGAGATTCTCCAGACGAAAGGTTACAATCGGCTTCTACCCACATTGCACCTTGGCATTCCCATTGTCCTCTCTTTATGGCATCTTTAATTCGCTGATAAAGCCCCGGATAGGTGTCTTTCATCATTTGGTATAAAACCGGCTGACTGGCTCCAAATTTATAATCTGGATATTCATTCATTAAAAGTAGGGCGGTAGAGAAAGTTCTTGCCGCTTTACGTACAGTTTCTCTCAATGGCCACAACCATGCAATATCTATGTGAGCATGCCCAATGGCAGAAGCTTCAATAGAAGAGGCATTGGCTTTTCTATCGAGTTCTTTTTTAAGAATTTCACGACATGCTGCTACTTCTTCGCTAGTTCCACTACCATAAGTATTGATACACTCATTAAGTGCAAAAACTAATAGTTTATGGTGTCTTGAGGCAGGAGGAATATCTTCCATTAAGTTGGTTAAAAGGTCGTATTCTATATAGAAAGACCATTTTTCTCTATCAAATATGACGAGTTCTGCTTGGTTGAAAACGCCATCTTCCATAGACTCATAAGTGAGTACATTTTCAACTCCCAAAATGTTGTTTGCCCCTGCATCAACCATTAATTCTACTTTCTCTCCTCCCTGAGCTTCACTAAAAAGATAAATTCTCTTTTTAATAATGGTTTCTTTCATCGTCCACTCGATACGTTTGTTGGTAAGCCCTTGTATCGGGTTTCCATCTATATCGAAAAGGCATCCTTCTCCACCAACATCTATCAATGCGACAACTTCATATCCTGCAAATTCTTCTGGAACTTCTCCCTTAAATCTAAACCAAGCACAATCGTAAAGTGAGCCCCATTTTTTACCGGGGTTAATCTTTTCGAACACCGCATCTTTGGCATCTTTAAAAGGGAATGGTTCTTTTGTTTTAAAATAAGAAGCACTCATGGGAATATTTCCCGAGTAGTAACTCTCCTTTAATTTTTTTCTGAATTTAGCAATTCTGTTAATAGTAAGTTCAGTATGCTTTCTCATAAAATTTTACTGCTCTTAGAAAAAAAAATTAAGCTTTTTTGGCTGCTATGGCAGGATTTGATGTGTTCAAAAAATTTAAACTTATTTTGTATTAAAGTTATATTTAAGTGCCAATTTAAATAATGATTTAAAATTTAACCTTTCTATAAACAATTATTGATGAAAAACTTTCAGGATAAAGTGATTTGGATTACCGGAGCCTCCTCTGGTATTGGTGAAGCATTGGTAAAAGACATGGCAAAAAGAGGTGCTAAAATAGTATTATCTGCTAGGAGAGAAGAGGCTTTGATAAAAGTTCGTAACGAAGCTGGACTTAATGATGAAAACAGTTTAATACTTCCCTTAGATTTAGAACATGACGAAAGCCTGCAAGTAACAGCAAAAAAAGTAATTGATAAGTTTGGGAGCTTAGATGTATTAATAAATAATGGAGGAGTAAGCCAGAGATCGAAGTTTTTAGATACTAAGCCAGAAGTTTTTAGAAAGATTATGGAGATTAACTTTATGGGAACTGTGGCATTAACAAGAGCTGCATTGCCTTATTTAGTTAAACAACCAGAGTCTCAAATAGTGGCTGTAAGTAGTGTAGTTGGCAAATATGGAACTCCAGTAAGAACTGTTTATTCTGCTTCCAAACATGCAGTAAATGGTTTTTTTGATGCGCTTAGGGCTGAGCTTTGGCAGCAAAATGTAAAGGTATTAATTGTTTGTCCGGGGTATATTAAAACCAATATCTCTTTTAATGCACTTACTGCCGATGGAAGTCCTCAACAAAAGATGGATAAAGGACAATCGAAAGGCTTGTCTCCAGAAAACTGTGCAACCCAAATAATTAATGCAATTAGACAAGGTAAAAGAGAGATTTACCCCGCTGGTAAAAAAGAATTAATGGGTGTTTACCTTAAGCGCTTTTTACCAGGTGTATTTTCTAAGATTGTGAGAAAGGTAAACGTAACCTGAGTTTTAATTGAGAAGCATCTTTTAGTAAAATACCTTTTTCATAACATAAAGCACAGTGTAGTACAAGTACTTCATTTTTAGCATAAAAACACCTCTGTAGAGAATAAATAGATGTTAATGAAGTTACTTTAGCAGAACATCACAATCACTTTTTAGATTCTTCTGAGATTGAAACTGAACAAGAAAAGGTATTTAAAAGAGGCTCAGATTTTTACTGTAATTATACTCAATGTAGTATTTGCGAGCCTAATTTTTTTAACTGTATTTCAGCAAGATACAGATCAGATTGTATTTTGGAAAAGTTACACCCACAGTATTGAAATAGCTACCCAAAATATTGAGATGTACTCTGGTTTATACGATCATGTGCAAAAGCCAGAGCTGCTAAATTCTATTAAAGAAGAACTGCTTTTATTAGAAGAGTATCTGTATTATGTAAAAGACGGCGGATATATAAAAGTAAAAAAGCAGAAGATAAAGGTGCCTAAAATAAGTAATAGAGAAGTAAATGCGCAGGTAGAAAAACTGTACAACATCTATAAATTAGAAGAAAGTGAGCTCAAAAGGAGTATTTCTAATTTTGAAGACAATATACAAACCAGTAAATACACCTCCGAAGATCAGTTTTTAGCACAGGTATCTAAGTTTTCTAAAACCATAAGTTTAGAAACTAATAATTTACAAAAATTACTTAGTAACTATTTGGATACAGAGCAGTTGGAAAGAAATATTTTTATGTTCTTCTGCATTCTATGTTTGCTAATGATTAATGCCTTTCTAATTATAAAAATCCACAGCGATATTTATAAGACTATAAAGCTTATTACACATACTTTACAAAAGTATATCAGTAAAGATCATAGCAAGCTAGAAGATTTTGAACTGGATGATATTAAAAACCTGAAAGGAGCTGTAAATGTCTTTATTGAAAATGTAGAAACTGCTTCGGAGTTTGCTAAAAGTATAGGAGACGGAAACCTAGAAGTTGTTCCTGATAAACTAAATACGTCTAATATATTAGGTAATGCGCTACTGGATATGCAGCAAAAACTGAAGCAGGTAACAGAAGAAGATAAAAAACGCAATTGGATTTCTATAGGAGTTACCAAAGTGAGCGATATACTTTCTGAACAGTATAATGATTCATTTACTGAGAAGGTTTTTCAATATACAAAAGCTGTTACAGACTATACACTTTGTGTACAAGGAGCAATTTTTTTACTAACTCATGATGAAAAGCATTTAGAGCTTTTTAGTAGCTATGCCTACCAGAGGAAAAAATATGTAGATAGAAAGCAAAAATCGGATGAAGGCTTAATAGGTCAGTGCTTGGCTGAAAAAGACATTATCTATATGGAAGAAGTTCCAGATAATTATGTGAGTATTACATCTGGTTTGGGTTTTGCCAATCCAAGGTCTTTATTGCTCGTGCCAATCTATTTAGACGATAAAA
The DNA here is from genome assembly GCF_026250525.1 of Chondrinema litorale. GTDB lineage: Bacteria > Bacteroidota > Bacteroidia > Cytophagales > Flammeovirgaceae > Chondrinema > Chondrinema litorale. The sequence goes on along the minus strand of NZ_CP111043.1, from coordinate 446,885 downwards.
ACTTCGGTGTAATGGAACTGGCTTCATTCAATAAAATGCCTGACTATTTTGTCACTTTTGTGAAATTGGTGAGAGATAAACTGGCTGCTGCTATTTCTAACTATAAGATGAATGAGCACACCACCAAGTTACTAGATGAGTCTCGAAAGATGAATGCAGAGCTACAAGTGAAAGAAGAGAAAATGCAAAAGCAAACATCTGAGCTTAATCAACAATATTCCATCTTAAATGAAAAATACCTGAAGTCTATTGAGACAATAGATGAGCTAAAAAAACTCACTGAAGTTAAAGATCATGTTTCTCAACTAGAAGTTGATTTAAATAAGAATAATGATCTGCTGAAGATTTTTAAAAAGGAAGTAGAAATTCAAGATAAAAACCTAGATAGAAAGCAAGCTAAAATTGAAAAACTACAAGAAAGATTACGCAAGTTTGGCAATTTTACAGAAGAAGAAGTTTCTATGGTTGAGAGAATAAAACAGCTAAATGATCTTAATGAATCTTTGAGCCACAAAGTAGATGAGTTAGAGAATGAAAAAACACTGAGCCAGAGTACAATAAGCTCTATAAATCAGGCGATTGCCACAGCAGAAATTGGTTTAAAGGGAGAGATAATTTCCTGTAATCAGTTATTTCTCAATTTGTTTGGTTACACAATAGAAGAGCTAAATGGCAGACACGAAAGTATATTGCTGGCTGCAAACGATGGATCTGATAGAATTAATGATATAAAATGGAAAAAGTTATTAAAAGGGGAGACCTTTAAAACCGATGCCCATTTTGTAAAAAAAACAAAAGAAAAAATGCTTCTTAGAGCTGGCTATACACCAGTTACTTTACCTTCTGGCAGATTATTTAAAGTGATAATGATGATTCAGGTAAGCCGACCTGAAAACTAGTAAACCATTCGTATTCTCATTTTTAAGGCCCCATTTATAATTCAATATTTTACTAAAAATATTGCTGTTTCTAATGGCTCCGTTTCGAGCATAGTTAAAATTTAAGATCGAGCTTGCTTTATGTGAATAATACAAGTTTGTTTTTCCAGAAAAAATGACTAACTTCTGATATAAGTCATATAAGAATAATACTATATGCCTTATCTCTTGATTTTTATCATTCCTTACTTCATCCATCCAGCTATATTTGAATATCACTCAACTATTATTTTTATGAGTATTACTAGCTAAATCTTAATTGATTGCAAACTAATTATCTCACCTTAAACAATACTCGCCATGAAAGTATATGATGAAAAACACATCAAAAACATCGCCCTGCTGGGAGGGGCCAAAGTCGGCAAAACAACACTAGCTGAAACCATGTTGTTTGAAGCCGGAATTATTGATCGCCGCGGTACAGTTGAAGAGAAAAATACAGTATCAGACTATCACGAAATTGAGCATGAAAGAGGCAACTCTGTATATGCTACTACATTACATACCGAATGGAGAAACTACAAAATCAACATTATAGACACTCCAGGATTAGACGATTTTTCAGGTGAGATTGTCTCATCTCTTAGAGTGGCAGATACCTGCGTAATTGTGTTAAACGCAGCACATGGTGTAGAAGTGGGAACCGAACTTATCTGGAATAACATAGATGCCTATCAAAAACCTACAATTATAGCTGTAAATCAAGTAGATCATGAAAAAGCAGATTTTCAATCTACTGTAGATATGGCTAAAGAAAGCTTTGGAGATGCAGTAACCTTAATGCAATATCCTTTAAATGCAGGTAATGGTTTTAATGCCATTATCGACCTGTTAAAAATGGTGATGTATAAATTCCCTGCTGAAGGTGGTAAACCAGAAAAATTACCAATACCAGATAGTGAAAAAGCAAGGGCTCATGAATTACACAACGAGCTTGTAGAGAAAGCCGCTGAGAATGACGAAAGTCTAATGGAATTGTATTTTGAAAAAGGTAATTTAGATGAAGATGAACTGAGACAAGGCCTTAAAATAGGCATGCTAAACCACGATGTATTTCCTGTTTTCTGCCTTTCTGCCAAAATGAATATGGGTAGTGGTCGCATGATGGGGTTCATCGATAATGTAGCCCCTTCAGCATCTGAGCTTTATCCAGAAAAAACAATAGAAGGCAAAGAGATTAAATGTAATATAAATGAACCTGTAAGTCTGTTTGTGTTTAAAACTTTGGTTGAACCTTATTTAGGTAAGATTACATTTTTTAAAGTGCTCTCTGGTTCTTTAGAAGTAGGCATGGAGTTGGAAAATGCGCAAAACGAGGTGGTTGAGCGAATTAACCAGCTTTACATTATGGATGGTAAAAATAAGAATACAGTAAATAAGCTGGTAGCTGGAGATATTGGAGCAACTGTTAAACTTAAAAATACACAAACAAATCAAACACTAAATGCCAAAGGGAATCACCATATATTTAAAGCTATGGAGTTTCCGGGAGCAAGAATTAGAACTGCTATACAAGCAAAAAGTAAACAACACGAAGACAAACTTTCTGAGGTAATTAAGGAGATTCACGAAGAAGACCCAACTATAGAAATTGAATACTCAAAAGAATTAAGGCAGCTAATACTTTCAGGTCAAGGTGAGCTACATTTAGCTGTTACACGATGGAGATTAGAACATGTGTATGGCATCGAGGTAGACTTTATTACACCTAAAATCTCTTATCGAGAAACCATTCAAAAAACAGCGACTTCTAATTATAGACATAAAAAACAATCTGGTGGTGCAGGGCAGTTTGCAGAAGTTACGCTTACCATTATGCCTTTTGTAGAAGGCATGGATGATCCGCAAGGATTCAATATAAGAGGTAAAGAAGAAGTTGAACTCGAATGGGGAGGTAAATTGGTGTTTTATAATTGTATAGTTGGTGGAGTAATTGATGCCAGATTCTTGCCTTCTATTCTAAAAGGGGTGATGGAACTGATGGAAGAAGCTCCGCTTACACATTCTTATGCCAGAGATATTTGTGTATTGGTGCATGATGGTAAAATGCACAGTGTAGATTCTAATGATATTTCATTTAAAATAGCAGGTAATAAAGCTTTTAAAGATGCATTTATGCATGCTGACCCTAAGTTGATGGAGCCAATTCAGGAAATACAAGTATTGGTGCCAGATGATCTTACTGGTGATGTGATGACGGATTTGCAAACCAGAAGAGCAATTATTACCGGAATAGATTCTAAAGGACATTATCAAGCAATTAATGCTAAAGTGCCTTTGGCAGAATTAGATAGATATTCTACTTCGTTAAAATCTATTACACAAGGTAGAGCAAGTTTTTCTTTAACTCCTGCAGGTTTTGAGCCTGTGCCTTATGATGTGCAATCTAAGCTAGTTTCTGAAAACTTGGTGGAAGAAGAAGTATAAACAATTAGTTATTATTATTGGATAGATGAAAGGAGCCTTTTATTTAAGGCTTCCTTTTTTTATGCATACATTAAAATCTTTTAGCAATGCCAACTCTCAAGACTGAAAAATGAGATAGCAGTTTTTTAGAATCCCATACTAGATTATATTTTGCATCAACAGAAAACACAAAAGATTTTTGCATTTCTCTATCTAGACTTGCACCTAATAGCCAACCTGATCTTGTATAACTACTTATATCATATCTAGGAGTATAAGAAATCATAGTATAATCTGTCGTACGATATTTAAATTGCCTCAAGCTAAATTGTGTACCTTCTGAATGCTGCATCATTAAACCTGTAAGTGCGCTTATTTGGTTGCCGAAAATTTTAATGGGGATAGTGTATTTTATATAAGCTTGGGCATATTGTACATTATACTTTCTGTATCCATAAAGAAATCCTTCTCTACCATCTAATGCCATAATTTCTTCATCTACAGCTACAGGTAAACCATTTACTGCTACTAAAGAAGTCGCTTGAAATATCTCTGGAAAATTACTTTGGTTGGCAACGCCAAGGTCAAAACCAAGGGTAAAATTGTATTTTAAAGATCTTTCGTAAAATAATTCGAAGTTAATCCCTCGATCACCTATCATGTCTACGTCAACTATTCCACCTTTGGCGCCAAGTTTATTGTTTTTAATTTGTGAGAAGGTGGTAAATGAAAAAGTAAAGAAGAAAAGTAATAGTGTAATTGATTTCATTAAAAAATTGATTGTACAAACTTTCTAAATAGTTTGTGTGTAGATTTAAAATGATTGAAAGTTTAGTTATTGACACAGGTATTTTGATTTACTACAGCTAATTTTAAGTCAGTATATCTTGCTTACATTAAGTAGTATTGAGAAACTAATAGAATACTCTTTTTGAGGTAGTAATATTATTCTTGCATCAATTAATACCCAAATTAATTGGTAGAAAATGCTGTAATGTTGTCAAATTATTATTTGGAGTTTTGAGGGAATGGGAATGATAAATATTATTTATTTTTAGAAAGTGAAATTTTTTGCAAACATTCATTCTCATTAAAGTATTAATAATCAAGAGTTTCTGAACAAATATTTATTCCTAAGATGGCTTCAAACGAACTAACTAACAGTAAGCTTAATTTAATTCAAGAATGGTTTAAGCAACGGAATTGGCAACCTTTCCAATTTCAAAAAGATTGTTGGCAGGCATATCTAAATGGTGAAAGTGGATTGTTAAACGCACCTACCGGAAGTGGTAAAACCTATGCGCTTTGGATTCCTTGTTTATTGGAGTATATCAATAACCATCCAACAGATTGGAAAGATTACAGAAAAAATGGATTGCAAGTTTTGTGGATTACTCCACTGAGGGCGCTTACAAAAGACATCCACAAAGCGATGGAAGCAATTTGTTATGAATTAGAAATTCCATGGCGAATAGCTTACCGAACTGGTGATACTTCTACTACAGAAAGACAGAAACAAAAAAAGAATGCACCAGAATGTTTAATCACTACGCCTGAGAGTCTGCATTTAATGTTGGCTCAAAAAAATTATCCTGATTTCTTTAAGAACCTTAAGGCTGTAATTGTAGACGAATGGCACGAACTGTTGGGCAGTAAGAGAGGAGTGCAAGTAGAGTTAGGTTTATCGAGGTTAAGAGCCATTAAACCAGATTTAAAAACTTGGGGAATATCAGCTACTATTGGTAATTTAAAGCAAGCAGCAAGTGTAGTTGCCGGAAATGAAGCTACCATCATTAGAACTGGAATAAAGAAGAAAATCGAAGTAGTTTCAATACTTCCAGATAAAGTTGAAAAATTCCCTTGGGCAGGTCATCTGGGTATCAACCTAATTGATAAGATTATTCCAATTCTGGAAGAAAGCAGTTCTACTTTAATTTTCACCAATACCAGAGCGCAAACAGAAATCTGGTATCAGAAACTGATGGAGAAAGCACCACAATTTGCTGGTTTGGCTGCCATGCACCATGGTTCGCTTGATAAAGAAATTAGAGAGTGGGTAGAAAATGCCATTCACGAAAATAAACTCAAAGTAGTGGTTTGCACTTCCAGTCTAGATTTAGGGGTAGATTTTAGACCGGTAGATACTGTTATTCAAATAGGTGGGCCAAAAGGTGTAGGTAGGTTTATGCAAAGAGCTGGTAGAAGTGGACATAGACCAGATGCAACTAGTAAAATTTATTTTTTGCCAACACATTCACTAGAGTTGGTAGAAGGAGCTGCTTTGAGGCAAGCAGTAAGAGAGGTTTCTGAATTGGATGATATTAGCCATATGGAATCTAGAAATCCTATTTACAAACCATTGGATGTACTTATTCAATACTTGGTGACGCTTGCAGTTTCGGATGGCTTTCTTCCAGATGAAATTTTTAAAGAAGTACGAAAAACTTTTGCCTATAAAGGTATAAGTAAAGAAGAGTGGGAGTGGTGCTTGCAATTTATTACTTCTGGTGGTGAGAGTTTAGGTGCTTATGAAGAGTTTAATAAAGTGCAGATAGAAAATGATGTTTTCAAAGTACTATCTCGAAAAACAGCAATGCGACATCGAATGTCTATGGGCACAATAGTAGGGGAGCCAGTTGTAAAAATTAAATATTCATCTGGTGGATATGTGGGCACAGTGGAAGAATATTTTATTGCAAGATTAAAGCCCGGAGATGTTTTCTGGTTTTCGGGCAAAGCACTAGAGTTTGTGAAGATAGATAAGATGACCGCTTTCGTTAAACGAAGTAAGCGAAAAACTGCTCAAGTCCCTCGATGGATGGGGGCGAGGTTGCCGCTTTCTTCGGAGCTCTCCCAATTAATTAGAGATAAGCTTGATAATCATATTATTAGCGATGATGTAGAACTTAAGAAAATATATCCTCTGTTAGATTTACAAGAAAGCTGGTCAGTTATTCCTAAGAAAAATGAGTTTTTAATAGAAAGCGTACAGAGTAAAGAAGGCTATCATCTATTTGTTTATCCATTCGAAGGAAGAATGGTACATGAGATTATGGCTGCTTTAATCTCATATAGAATTAGTCAGATTACACCCATCACTTTTTCATTTGCCATGAATGATTATGGCTTTGAGCTTTTGGCAGATACTGAAATACCTCTTGAGCATGCCCTAGAGCTAGATTTGTTTAGTACAGAAAATTTGCTTTTCGATATTGAGCAAAGTATTAATGAAGCAGAAATGGCAAAAAGAAGATTTAGAGAAATTGCTGTTATTTCAGGTCTAATTTTTCAAGGCTATCCCGGAAAAAATAAAGCAAGTAGACACTTACAAGCTTCTTCAGAGTTGTTGTTTAATGTGTTTTCTGAATATGATTCTGATAATCTCTTAATCAAACAAGCTTTTAATGAGGTGGTCGATTTACAGTTAGAAAAAGGCAGATTAATTAAAGTTTTGGACAAAATAAAGCATCAGAAAATTGTAATTAAAAAGCCTCCAAGATTTACTCCTTTTTCATTTCCAATAGTTGTAGATAGGTTAAGAGAGAAAATAAGCTCTGAGAGTGTAGAGGAGCGTATTGCTAAAATGCAGTTAAGATTAGAAGAATATGCAGGAAGCATAAACGGATAAATCCTGTAAAATACTAGTTACACCGACTTTTATGGGCGTTTTTGTCGGAAAATAAAATCATTGAAACTTAAATTTTTTATATTTGGGTTACTTTTTGAAGTATAATGATTAAACAAATAAGAATTTTTTGAGCTAAGTTAAATATCCTCTGTTACCATTTAATCAAACTAATTGCTATATTTTTTGTTAGCCGTTGTTAATTATCACTTTTTTGATATACTATTATATTTTTTATCTCATTTAATCTTACAGTAATACAATATTCAGGAAGAATATATTTTTTAGAAATTAGTTTATGCATATAAAAAAGTCTTGTATGAAAAATTTATTTATTATCACCTTACTATCATTATTTGTTTTAGGTGGAGGTTTAATGGAAAGTGCGTATGCACAGAAGAAGAGTAAAAAAGAAAAAAAACAAGCTAAAAAAGAGGCTAAGAAGTGGAAAAGTAAGATGAAAGATATGGATCCTCTAAAATTTAAAGCAATGTATGAGGATGTAAACACCCTTACAGCAGAGAATTCAGCATTAAAGAAAAACATTACAAGTCTTGAAAATCAAATTAAAGATCAACAGTCTTTAGTTTCTTCTAAAGAGCAAGAAGTTGTTGATTTGCAAAAGAAATTGGCAGACATCCAAAGTGATTGCGGTAAAAACGTAACTGAAGGTGGAGACGACTACACACAAGGTATAGTTTATAAGGTGCAAATCGGTGCATTTAGAAACAAAGATTTATCTCAATTCCAAGAAAAAGGTAATTTTTGGACTGAAGACGAAGACGGTATTAAAAAGTATACAATTGGTTTCTTTAGAGATTATTGGGAAGCAGATACTTTTAAGAAATATTTAAGAGAAATGGGCGTAAAAGACGCTTGGATTGTAGCTTATGAAAATAATGCTAGAAAAGACATTAAAGACGTATTAGAAAGCGGTGGAACTGGTAGAGAATAAATTTCTATTATTGACTAGTCCTAAAAAATCGATACAGATTTTAAGATAAAATTAAGTAGCATCGGGAATAGACTCGGTGCTATTTTTCTTTCTATAGTTCTTAATCTTGACTTTGTTTTGTTGATGCATAAAAACTGGAGTGTTCATCCAACAGCTCCAATGTGGCCGATCATGTTTGTAAATATAAATACTCTGTTCTATAAGTTTGTCCATTAGCTCTATATCTGACGTAGTAATTCCTAAGATAAATTCGTGTTTTAAAATGCCATTCCATGGGGGCCATTTACTCTTTCGGCTATTGCATTTTGATATGGATCATAACTTTCTGTCATGCTGCAAGCAATTTCAGTACTATGAAGTAGCTGCTGATAGGTATCACAACAGTACTGTACTCCTTGCAGGCGCCCTTTGTCTGAATGATGAATCAACTCCCTTTTAGGATATTGTCGGTTGGTAATTGCCATTTGAAGAGCTTCTACAGCTCCTGATGCATCTAGGCTATTTGATACATTATATCCCATAATCTGCTTAGAGTAGGCATCAGTTACTAATGATAAATACATCGGGTTTTCCCTTGTGCCAATGTAAGTAATGTCGGATACCCAGACTTGCTCAGGCTTATCGATATAAAAATTTTCGATAAGGTTTTTATGCTTTCTAAATCGATGGTGAGAGTCTGTGGTGACATGGTATTGCTTCATCGGGACTATTTGTAAATGGTTAGCTTTCATAATGGAGAATAACCTATCTCGACCAACACCTAACTCTCTGAGCTGTTCATAGAGCAAATGATATAACTTTCGTGTGCCAATTCGTGGCATTTTCAAGCGTACCTCTTGTACCATAGCAATTACTTGTGTGGCTATTTCTTGTTTTAACCTCCTCCTTTTGATAGAGCGGTAGTAAACCTGCCTACTGATCCCCAACAGTTCACAAGCCCGTATCACACTCCCTTTTTGTTCAACCTTGAATCGATCAACTGTTGAGGTAAAGACTTTTTTCTGATGGGTATTTTCAGCTCAGCTTCAGCAATATCTATCATCATATCAAACAGGATCACTTTCTTGTCTGAATCTTCAAGTCGCTTCTCTAGAGATGCTTTTTGTTGTTCTAGTAAACGGACTTTGTCTTCTAGCTCCAAAAGCTTTTGATCTGGGGATTTTTCCATTTTCAAATGTGATTTATTCTCCCAATCTAAGTTACCAAATTTTAGCAGCCAAGTTTTTACCGTAGCATTTCCTTGAATACCATATTTTCGTTGAGCCGCTTTTATTCCCAAAAAGCCGCTCTCTATTTCTTGAACAACCTGCAATTTAAAAGCATAACTGTAATCGCGTTGTGTGCGCTTAACATACTGGGGTTCATTGTCTTTCTTCATAGTGTTACTTTTTGTGTAACGCTTATTCAGGACGGGACATAGTCTATTTTAAAAAAGGATTGCTTTTAATAAGCAATCCTTTTTTTTATGCCATTAAAAAAAAATTGTATTATTTGGTTATAAAGTTAGGTTATATTAATAAATACTAATACACTTGAATATAGGTTCATATGTTTTGCTAATTAAAAGTAGCTAAAATATCTTAGTGATATTAAACTACATATTCACTAACAACTAATATTAAAATGACTAATTCTACTCACGCAAACACACTTACTATTAATAAAGCACACACCCTTTTAAGGTACACTAGTCTAAACCTTCATTATTCTAGTGAATTAATTAAATCTCTGAAAGAAGAAATTCTTAGCTGAAACAAAATACTATTAGATAGAATGTGAGTAAATCTTGGCATTTACTTTAATAACTATCACTATTTCTTATTAATTAATTCAAGTTGCGATATATAATGAAAATAAAGTGAAGTCAACCAATTAATTGTAAATTTTAGTCGCCAAACCTAATTTACAATGGAAGACTTCACCATCGCAATTTACTGTTTTCTTGACGATTATCTAAAAATCGGGCGCCCAAAAGAGGGACATATGCGCAAGCTGACAGATGCCCAGATCATCACCACTGCCATTGTGGCCGCCAGGTTTTTCGGTTGCAACTATGTAAGGGCACGGGCTTATCTAAGAGAGGGCCACCAGTTTGATTTTCCCGACAAATCCAATTTCAACCGCCATCTGCATCGGCTCGCGCCAACAATCTCAAGCTTGTTTTTTGCCCTCGGCCAGGCCATAAAAGAACTGAACACCGATAGCCGGTACCTCATCGATTCTTTCCCGGTCGCCGTTTGCAAAAACATCCGGATAAACAACTGCAGACTGCTCGGCGACAAGGCCTATAGAGGGAAGAACATGTCCAAAAGGGAGTACTTCTATGGCTTTAAGGTCCAGGTCATCGCCACTTCGGACGGCATCCCGGTCGAATACTTCATCTGTGCGGGCTCTTACCATGACATAACCGCGTTCAAGAGTATGGATATCGATTTGCCCCCTGACAGTGAGCTGTTCGCCGATAGTGCCTATACAGACTATGAGACAGAAGATTATTACAAAGAACTTGAGCACATCCACCTACTCGCGGTCCGAAAGTCAAATTCCAAAAGGCCAGACCATCCGGCCATGGCATACTTGAAGGACATGATGCGAAAAAGGATCGAGACCACTTTCTCTGAGATCTTGGCATGGTTCCCTTTGAAAATCCATGCCGTCACTGCCCAAGGGTTCATCCTTAAGATCGTGCTCTTCATTTTTGCCTTCACTATTCATAAATCTTTGTAAACCGCAACTTGGGTTAATTATTACCACTCCTAGATAAAGAAATTACATCAGTACTATTAAGTATTGCAAATACTTATTGTCTGATAGTTAGTGTCCTTTGCACTAATAATAAGTAATTGACTGAGACTTATTACAAATGTTTCAAGCTGTTTTACACCCTAGTGAAATGGCAATTACTAACTGAGTTTTTAAAACCACAAAACAATCAAATTATATAAGGATGAAATATTCGCCATATTTCTTAACCATTTTAGTGGTTCTGAGCCTTTCTGTAGGCTTTACACAAGACCGGACTATCTCCGGAACAATTATTTCAGCTACTGACAATTCACCACTTCCTGGTGTAAATGTTATTTTAAAGGGTTCAGCAATTGGAACAATTACAGATATTAATGGGAGATATAAGGTCTCTATACCACAAGGGAATAACACATTAATATTTACTTATATTGGTTTTGAAACTCAGGAGGTTGAGATTGGTTCAAAAACTAATATAGATGTTTCTTTAGCAGAAAGTATAGAGCAGCTAGAAGAGATAATGGTAATGGGTTATACCAGTAAAAGAAAAAATGAAGTAACTGGTTCAACTGTGCAGATAACGGGTAATAATTTAAAAGATATCCCAGTAACATCTATAGATCAAACGCTACAGGGTAAAGTTCCTGGTCTAAATATCTCTGCTTCTTCTGGTACGCCAGGTTCAACACAAGATATTAGAATTAGGGGAGTAGGTACTATTACAGCCGGTAACCAACCTCTTTTTGTAATTGATGGTGTACCAATGATTAATGATGATTTTTCTGGTAGTACCACAACTAGTTCTCTAAGTGCGCTTTCTTCAATTAACAGTAATGATATTGAAAGTATTACTGTATTAAAAGATGCTTCTGCAACAGCAGCATATGGGGCTAGAGGCTCAAACGGTGTAATAGTAATAACTACTAAAAAAGGTAGCTCTGGCCAAGCCAAATTCAATTTTAGTGCAACATATAGTTTCCAAAACAATGCTACCAAAGGTTTAACTCCATTAAATGGAGAACAACGCGAAGAATTACTTTTAGAAGCAATCTACAATACTTATGGTGAAGCGAATGGCTTTTCTAAAAATGAGGCTTACGATTTTATGGTAGATAACGACCTAGATGGAGGTAGATTACAAAGTTGGGATGGTGTAGATGGTGGTTGGTCTGACGCTGTAACTAATAAAGATGCAGTTGTTCAAAACTATAATATTTCTGCTTCTGGCGGAGATGATGTTTCTAACTTTTACGCTTCATTAGGTTATAATAAAACTGAGGCAACAGTTATAGGTTCAGATTTCCAAAGAGTTACTGCTAAGTTGAACTATGGTAGAGATTTAACTAAAAGAATCAAGTTCTCTTCTAACACAACCATTGCTAACACTATTCAAAACGGATTTTTAGAGCAAGGTGCTTATTTTGAAAACCCACACCTTACTAAATATTTTATGAGTCCTTGGGAGCATCCATACAACGAAGATGGAAGCATCAATACAGATTTAAATACTTCAGTTTTCAATACTGTATATACTCAAGAAAAAAACTTTTTTAAAAGTAATCTAACTCGTTTAATAAATAATTCTTCTTTAGAGTGGGAAATTATTGATAATCTTAAGTTTAAATCACTTTTCAATACAGATTTCAACATTACGAACCTACACAGATTTGAAGATAAAATTCATGGTGCCGGAGCAGATGCTTATGAGTACACGCAAAGAAACTTTAACTATGTTGCTCAAAACTCTTTAGATTATTCTTTAAGCATTAACAATTATAACTTCGGTGTTTTAGCTCTTGTTGAGTATCAGAAAAATAAATACAACTCTGTGTATGCATATGGTGAAAACTTCCCTGCTGAAGGTCTAACATATGTATCAAGTACGAGTGCTAACTACGATGCAAGCTCTGATTTTGAGGATTGGGCAAACACATCTTACTTAGGTATGTTGAACTACAACTACATGGGTAAATATGTAGCAGATTTCACTTATCGTCGCGAGGGTTCTTCAAAGTTTGCTGAAGGTTTAAGATTTGGTAGTTTCTGGTCAGTTGGTGCAGCATGGAATATTACAGAAGAGTTATTTATGTCAGAATTAAATGTACTTAACAACTTAAAACTGAGAGCATCTTATGGTCTTTCTGGTAACTCTAATATCGGAATAAATAAATATCAAGCTTTATTACAGTACGATGCAAACTATAACGATGCTGGTGCTGTTTATCCTGCTCAGTTTGGTAATACATACCTTACTTGGGAGAAAAACAAAACATTAGATATAGGTATAGACTTCGGTTTCTTTAATAGTAGAATTAATGGTTCATTTGGCTATTACAACAAAGAAACTTATGACCTATTACAAGATGTGCCACTTTCAAGAACTTCTGGTCACGATTTGATTACTCAAAACGTGGGTACAATGGTGAATAAAGGAATTGAGGCATTATTAGGTTTTGATATCGTAAGATCTCAGGCATTCAATTTAAGTGTATCTGCAAACATTGCGACAGTAAATAACGAAGTTACTGAGTTAGCTCAAACTGCTACTGGTGATGATATTACTATTACTTCTGGTTCTAGAAAAGTAGAAGTTGGTAAACCAGTTTATGCTTGGTACATGAGAAAATGGGCTGGTGTAAATCCTGAAAATGGTAATGCACAGTGGTACGTAAACGACGAAAGTGATGAAATTACCGACGATTACTATTCTGCTGAACAAGTATACGTAGGTGGAAGTGCTATCCCAAAAATTACTGGTGGTTTCAATACACATGTAGATTATAAAGGAGTATACCTTGATGTGAACTTGTATTTGCTGGTGGACATAAAGTATACGAAGACTGGTCATTCTACACGCATCACTCTGGTTACTACACTACATTATATTACAATGGTGTAACTAATATAATGGACAGATGGCAAGAAGAAGGTGACGTTACAGACGTACCTAGAGTAGTATATGGTACTAATGATGATTCTAGAACTTCTAGTAGATTCCTATACGATGGTGATTATTTAAGGGTAAAAGATATCGTAATCGGATACAAATTACCTGCTTCTTTACTAAGACCTGTTAAAATCGATCAAGCTTCAGTATTTGCGAGAGGAACTAACCTTTTTACTTGGGTTAAAGATGACAGATTAAAGTATGATCCTGAAGTTCGTGCAGATGGTTTTACCAGACTCACAACTCCTCCAGTAAAGTCAATCATCTTCGGTATAAACTTAAACTTCTAATAACAGCATGAAAAATATTTGGTACTTATTTATATCTCTGGCAATAGTCTTTACATCTTGTTCTGAAGATGATTTAGAGCCTACACTTGCCACAGCAAAAGACGTTGAAACCAGTATATCAAATCAAGAAGACGTAGAAGGTTTGGTAAATGGAATGTACAACAGGTTACAAGTAGTTCTTACTATGGTCGTGACTATATCATTTTTAATGAAGTAAGATCTGACAACTGCTACTCAAATGGTAACTCAGGTAGATTTGTAACTGCTGCTGCTATGACGGTGGGTGAGTCTGATTCATACGCTTTAAATACTTGGAGCAAAATGTACGAAGTTATCGCTTCTGCTAACATCGTAATCGCACTAGATGCAGCTTCTCTTGAAGGAGATGTTGATGAAATCAATCACTTAATTGGTGTCGCATACATTGGTAGAGCATTAGCTCACTTTGACTTATTAAAATTATATGGTCAGCAAAATGTATACGTTGGAGGTTCTTTAGGTACAACTGGTATCCCTTATGTAACTACTTACAAAGGTGAAAATCTTTCACCTGCGAGAAACACAGTTACTGAGGTTTATACAAACATCATTTCAGACCTCGATATGGCTGTTTCTTTAATGAATGAATCTTGAACAGCGCTGATGCACAAAGCTTTACTACATATGCTGCTTATGCTTTAAAAGCGAGAGTTGCTGCATACTTTGGTGATTGGAGCACAGTAAAAACTTCTGCTGAAACTGTTATAAACTCTGGTTTATATTCAATTGTATCTGCTGATGCTTATGTAGATTCATGGACGATTGATAATGCTGATAACTCAATTTTCGAATTAGCTTTCAGTAGCACAGATAATGAGAGTATCAATGGTTTAAAAAACATTTACAGAGGTTCTTCTTACGGAGATATTGTGGTGTTAGACAACTTACAAGGTGTTTTTGATGATGGTGATGTGAGAGGTTCTGAAGATATGATGGCTAATGATGGTAGCTATCTAAGAAATATGGGTAAATATACCTTCATCAGATTACTCAGATAATATTTCTATAATCAGGTATGAAGAAGTAGTATTACTTTATGCAGAAAGCTTAGTTGAATTAGGCGATGCTTCTGCGCTAAGTGTTTTAAATCAAATTCCTACTAACAGAAATGCAGAGCTTTACACTGAAGCTACTAAAGCAAATGTGTTGTTGGAGAGAAGAAAAGAACTATGTTTTGAAGGTTTCAGATTTAATGATTTAGCAAGAACAGGAAATGATATTCCATTGGTAGATGCCATAAGACAAACTCATGGTGGCCCAGAATATGGTAGCTATAACTATGCTTTTGCTATACCAGTATCAGAATTAGATGCAAACTCTAATATGGTGCAGAACAAGAATTATTAATTAGATGATAAGTTGAAAATCGAAGGGGTTATCTCAATTTTGAGATAGCTCCTTTTTTTATTGTAAAGCCTCAATTTTTTTGATTCTATTTAGAAAATATTCCATGGTTTATATAAGTATACATTTTTTAACTCACACCCTTTTCTACTAAAAAAAAGCTATAAATGCTTGTTTCTTGTGATAAATAAAATATATTTGTTATAACAATACTTCGAATAATAAGTAACAAGCAAATAACAACTGCAGTAACAAATCATATCATCGTTCCTCGATTTTATAACCAATAAAAAAACATTTAAGGATACATAACTAATGTAGTTGTATACTCATTGTATGAGTGATATAACAAGATGTTTTTTTTAGTATCAAGTACCCATCTCCAATTATCTTCAATACAATAATATTCTAATTAGAATTAGTTACTAAGTGTCATTTTTATTGCCATAATTCTAATACTTGTTTGACCCTAGCAAATAAGTACACTAGCTGGTTTTTGTCTAAAACTACATAGCATAACAATCAAATTATTTTAGTATGAAGTACTTTTACCTTCAAGCCATTTTTATGGTTTTAGGCCTTTCTATGGGCTTTTCACAAGACCGGACTATTTCCGGCACAATCATTTCCTCAGCAGACGATTCTCCTTTACCCGGAGTAAATGTAGTAGTAAAAGGGACAGCAATTGGAACAATCTCAGACATCGATGGGAATTTTAAATTGGCTGTTCCCCAAGAGTATAATACGCTGATATTCACCTATATCGGATTCGAAACTTTAGAGAATGAGATAGGAGCTCAAACCACATTTGATATTTCTTTAAAAGAAGATATATCGGAACTAGAAGAAGTAATGGTAATGGGTTACACTAGTAAGCGTAAAAATGAATTAACTGGCTCAACAGTTCAAGTTGGTGGGGATGAACTAAAAGATGTACCAGTAACTTCTGTTGATCAGGCTTTACAGGGTAAGGTTCCTGGTTTAAATATCTCAGCTTCTTCTGGTACACCAGGTTCTGCTCAAGATATTCGCATAAGGGGAGTAGGAACTATTACAGCAGGTAATGCACCATTAATAGTAATAGATGGTGTTCCAATGATAAATAATGATTTTTCTGGTAGTACTGCAACCAGTTCTTTAAGTGCACTTTCATCCATCAACAGTAATGACATAGAGAGTATTACAGTTTTAAAAGATGCTTCTGCAACTTCAGCTTATGGAGCTAGAGGTTCTAATGGAGTAATTGTAATTACTACCAAAAAAGGTAATTCAGGCAAAACGAAGTTTTCTGCAAGTGCTTCTTATGGTTTCCAAAATAATGCAGTAGACGGTTTAACACCATTAAATGGAGATCAAAGAGCCGAACTTTTATTAAATGCTATTTATAATACCTTTGGTGATAGCGAAGGTTTTACCCAAGATGGCGCCTATGACTTTATGGTTGAGAATAACGTTGATGGAGGAAGTTTGCAAAACTGGAATGGGGAAGATGGTAATTGGGCAGACGCTGTAACCAATAAAGATGCTGTTGTTCAAAATTATGATGTAGCAGCATCTGGAGGTGACGGAATTTCTTCTTTTTATGCATCCATCGGTTATAATAAAACTGAAGCAACTGTTATAGGTTCTGATTTTGAAAGATTCACAGCCAAATTAAATTACAACAGAAACCTAACTGAAAAACTAGTATTTACTACAAATACCACAATTGCTAACACAATACAAAATGGCTTTTTAGAGCAATCGTCTTACTTTGCTAATCCACACCTTACTAAATACTTTATGAGCCCTTGGGAGCAACCGTATAACGAAGATGGTAGCATCAATACAAACTTGGGCACATCAGTATATAATACGGTTTATACGCAGCAAAATACTTTTAATAAAAGTAATCTTACAAGGTTACTCAACAACTCATCATTAGAGTTTGAAATTATTGAAAACTTAAAGTTTAAAACACTATTTAGTGCAGATTTTAACTTGGCTTCTTTGCACTCTTTTGAAGACGATGTGCACGGAGGTGGTGTAGATGTAGGTGGTGATGCTTCTCAAAATGATAGAAGAAACTTTAATTATGTTGCTCAAAATTCTTTGGATTACTCCTATAGTGTAAATGGTCATAACTTTGGTGTGCTTGCGCTCATGGAATACCAAAAAAATAAATTCTATTCTGTATACTCTTATGGTGAGAATTTTCCTGCTGCTGGTTTAACTTATGTATCTAGCGCGAGTGCTAACTACGATGCAAGTTCTGACTTCGAAGATTGGTCAAACTCTTCATATTTGGGTATGGTAAACTATAACTATCAAGGAAAATATGTAGCAGATTTTACTTATAGATATGAGGGTTCTTCTAAGTTTGCAGAGGGATTGAGATATGGTGGATTCTGGTCAGTAGGAGCAGCTTGGAACATTTCTGAAGAAACATTTCTGTCTAATGCCAACTTTGTAAACTCTTTAAAACTACGAGCTTCTTACGGCCTTTCAGGAAACTCTAATATCGACATTAATAAATATCAAGCATTGCTACAATACGATGCAAATTACAATGATGAAGGCGCTGTTTATCCTGGACAGTTTGGTAACACAAACCTTACTTGGGAGAAAAACAAAACATTGGATTTAGGTATCGATTATTCTTTGTTTAAAGATCGCATAAGCGGTTCACTTGCATACTATTATAAAGAGACATTCGACTTGTTGCAAGATGTACCTTTGTCTAGAACCACCGGCCACGAAGAGATTACTCAAAACGTAGGAACGATGGTAAATAAAGGTATTGAGGCTTTAATTAGCTTTGATATTATCCGTCAGAATGATTTCAACTTCAGAGTTTCTGCCAATGTTGCTACAGTAGAAAACGAAGTAACAGAACTGGCTAAAAGTTCTAGTGGAGAAGATATTACCATTACTTCAGGTTCTAGAAAGGTAGAAGTGGGACAACCAGTTTATGCATGGTATATGAGAAAATGGGCAGGTGTAAACCCAGATAATGGAAGTGCTCAGTGGTATGTAAATGATGAAAGTGATGAAGTTACAGAAAGTTATTATGATGCAGAACAAGTGTATGTTGGTGGAAGTGCCATCCCTAAATTTACTGGTGGATTAAACACACATTTAGATTTTAAAGGTGTTTATTTAGATGTTAACCTATATTTTGCTGGTGGTCATAAAGTGTATGAAGATTGGTCTTTCTACACACGCCATTCTGGTTATTACACTACATTATATTACAATGGTGTGGAAGCTATGATGGACAGATGGCAACAACCAGGAGATATTACTGATGTGCCTAAAGTAGTATTTGGGACTAATGATGATTCTAGAACATCAGACAGATTCTTGTACGATGGAGATTATATGAGAGTAAAAGATATCGTAATAGGTTACAAATTACCTGCATCTTTGATAGCTCCACTTAAAATTGAATCTCTTTCAATTTATGCAAGAGGTACCAATCTGTTTACTTGGGTAAAAGACGATAGGCTAGAATACGACCCAGAAGTACGTGCAGATGGCTTTACCAGACTTACAACCCCACCTGTAAAATCAATCATCTTTGGTTTAAATCTAAATTTCTAATGACATGAAAAATACTTGGTATATATTAATAGTATCATTAATACTTCTTTTTTCTGCTTGTACAGAAGATGACTTAGAACCAACATTGGCTTCTGCTAAAGATGTTGAAACTAGTATTGCATCTCAAGAGGACATGGCGGGTTTAATTAATGGGATGTATAATAGGTTTACTAGTAGTTCTTATTATGGAAGAGATTATATCATTTATAATGAAGTAAGATCTGATAACTGTTACTCAAATGGCAATTCGGGAAGATTTGTTACCCCAGCCGCTATGACAGTTGGAGAGTCTGATTCCTACGCACTCAATACTTGGAGCAGAATGTACGAAGTTATTGCTTCTGCCAACATTGTTATTGCTCTAGACCCTGCAGAGCTAGAAGGAGATATTGATGAAATGAATTATTTAGTTGGAGCTGCATATATTGGAAGAGCGCTGGCACATTTCGATTTGTTAAAGCTGTACGGACAACAATTTGTTACGGTTGGTGGTGCTCTTGGCACTGCTGGAATTCCTTATGTAACAACATACAAAGGCGAGGAATTATCACCTACAAGAAATACAGTAGATGAAGTTTATACATTTATTATGAGCGATTTAGATATGGCTTTATCAATAATGAGTGAATCTTTAAATGCTGGCGATGCACAATACTTGAGTACTTATGCTGCTCAGGCTCTTAAAGCAAGAGTGGCTGCTTATTTTGGAGATTGGAGCATAGTAAAATCTGCTGCTGAAGTTATAATAAACTCTGGTAATTACTCAATACTAGATGCTGATACTTATGTAGTTTCTTGGGCAATAGATAATTCTGCTAATTCCATTTTCGAGCTAGCTTATAGTAGTACAGATAATGCAAGTATTAATGGTTTGCAAAATATGTACAGAGGCACGTCTTATGGCGATGTTGCTGCTTTGGAAGATATCCTTTCCATATTTGATGAAGGTGATATTAGAGGTTCTGAAGCGATGATTGCAAATGATGGAAGTTACCTAAGAAATATAGGAAAGTATCCTTCAGCAGATTATTCTGATAATATTCCATTGATTAGATACGAGGAAATTGTATTACTTTATGCCGAAAGCCTGGTAGAGTTGGGCGATGCTGCAGCTTTGGATGTGTTAAATCAAATTCCTTCTAACAGAAGTGCAGCGCTTTACACTGAGGCTACTAAAGCCAATGTGTTGTTGGAGAGACGAAAAGAGTTGTGTTTCGAAGGTTTCAGGTTTAATGATTTAGCCAGAACTGGTAGTGATATTCCATTAGTAGATGCTATAAGACAAACTCATGGTGGTCCTGAGTTTGGTAGTTATAACTATGCATTTGCAATTCCTGTATCAGAGTTAGATGCAAACTCTAATATGGTGCAGAACAAAGATTATTAATCTTATCTTGCTTCAAGAAAACGGCTAACTCTCTACAGAGTTAGCCGTTTTCTAATAATGACTTTTCCTACTCATTAAGTAGATATTAATAATAAATTCATAAACAATAGTTACAATATGAATATACTTTGAAATAATATTACAATTCTATTATAAAAATCATTTAACAAAATTGTTAAAATAAAATGTAAAGAATATATTTGATGCATCAACCAGTTAAAACTTACAAACAATTATCAAACATGAAGCGTCAAATTCAACTCAACAACAACGATCGACCTCTTTTTTCAAAATTGATTTTTCCTCTTACACATCAATTTTCTTCTTGACCTGTATAAGTATTTTAAACTAGCTTAATCTGGTATTTAAGAAATACAAATACTATTAAGTTCGGGTCAAAAGGCAGTTCATTCCTATCTCTATCATACTATCATTATCATATTGAATTGATATAATAGTCAATTCCTAGCTTACATTTTTATACTTCCATTTTACTTCTTCAATCAAGAAGAAGCACTCCATAGCTATGCTTAAAATTTAATTTAAGTAGTCTTTGCTGGTTTTATATAGCGCAACTGCCTACCTGATATCGCACAATCAAATCAAAGTGTAAATCATATATAACTATAATTATTCATTCATGATTAAATTAATCCCTTATTTGCAAACCATTTTATTGGTTTTTAGCCTGAGTGTGGGCTTTGCGCAAGATCGAACCATAACGGGAAGTATTAAATCTGCCTCAGACGAATCTCCGTTACCAGGCGTAAACATCATTGTGAAAGGTACCACTGTGGGTACTATTTCAGACTTTGATGGCAATTTTAGATTAACAGTTCCTCAAGGAGGTAGTGTGTTATTATTCACCTACATAGGTTTTAAGACTCAAGAAGTTGAAATTGGCTCAAAATCTAATTTCACTATTTCACTGGCAGAAGATGTAGAAGAGCTAAGTGAGATTGTGGTATTAGGTTACGATACGAGAGATAAAGATTCATTTTCAGGTTCTGCTGTACAAGTAAGTACCGAAGTTTTACAAGCACCATTAACAACAGTAGATCAAGCATTACAAGGTAATGTTGCTGGGTTAAACTTGAGAGCAAGTTCAGGTACTCCTGGTGCTGCTCAAGATATAAGAATTAGAGGTATAAGCTCATTAAATGCAGGTAACGATCCATTATATGTTATTGATGGTGTTCCAGTTGTCTCTGGAGATTTAAGTGCCAGTTCAAGCACTAGTTCATTTAATGCTTTAGCATCAATAAACCCAGCTGATATCGAAAGTATTACTGTACTAAAAGATGCGGCTTCTACAGCAATGTACGGTGCTAGAGGTACTAATGGTGTAATTGTAATAACAACCAAAAAAGGGAAAAGTGGTAAGGCGACTTACTCTGCAAATTTTGAATATGGCATTGTAAAACAAGCCACAGACGGAATCCCATTGTTAAATGCTTCTCAATTTATGGAAGTGAATCAAGAAGCTTATGCAAATGCCTTAGCTGTAGATTCCATTCAAGCTAGTGCTGTTCCAGATTGGGATGCATTGTGGGATGGTGAAACTGATACAGATTGGAAAGATATAATTACAAATGATCATGCTAATTATCAGAATTATAATATATCTATGACAAGTGGAACTGAAAAAGGGAACATGTATGCATCACTAGGTTATTACAATTCAGATTCATATGTTATCGCTTCTTCTCTAAAAAGAATCTCTGGTAAATTAAGTGTTTCGCGACAATTATCTGACAAAATTAATCTTTCATCAACTTTTACTGGTTCAAATACTACACAAAAAGGGTATTTAGAAGGTTCAGGATACTACTCTTCTCCTATTTATCAGTCATATAATTTGCTACCTATTGAAAGTCCTTATAATGAAGATGGTTCATATAATACGGATTTAACTAAGATGAACAATCCACTTGCACAGGCAGAATGGGATCGTGATCAATTAAGTATGACTAGACTTTTAAACAATACAAGTCTTTCTGTTGATATTCTTCAAAATTTAAATTTTACGTCTAAGTTAGGTGTTGATTTCGCTTATAATGAAGAGCAGCATTACGATAGTAGATACGAAGGTGATGGTGAAACAGCAAATGCTCAAGAGTCTGAATATACAACTAGAAATTTAAATTATGTTTGGCAAAATATGTTGTCATATAATTTTGATGTAAACTCAGATAATAAATTAAGCTTTAAATTAATTCATGAAGGGCAAAAGAATAAAAAGTATTTATTATATGGTTATGGGTACGATTATGCTGTAGATGGTTTATATACTTTGACAAATGCTGCTACTACAGAGGCAAGTTCTAAAAAGGAAGATTGGGCTCAAGAATCAGTTACTTTTCTTGTTAACTATGGTTTTAAAGATTTCTTATTTCTAGATGGAACAATAAGAACTGAAGGTTCTTCAAAGTTTGCAAATGATTATCGTTGGGGGACATTTGGTTCTTTAGGTGCCTCTTTAGTTTTCTCAAATCTGATGGATTTAGATTGGTTAAATCTAGCTAAACTACGTGTTTCTTTTGGTAAAACAGGTAATAGTGATATAGATCTTAATCAGTATCAATCTACATTAAGTTATGATAAAGCATATAATGGAGCATCAGGAACTTATATTTCTCAAATGGGAAATACAGATCTAACGTGGGAGAAATCTAATGTATTTGACATTGGGATAGATTTTGAAATTGTAAATAGAGTATCAGGTACTATAGAATATTTTAATAGAGAAACTTATGATATGTTACTGGATGTACCTTTATCATTTACAACAGGCTTTGATGAACAAACATTTAATGTTGGAAGAATGGTTAATGATGGAATTGAAGTTTCATTAAATGTAGATGTAATTCAGACAAAGAATTTGTCGTGGAGTTTGGGTGGTAACTTGTCATATATTAGAAATGAAGTAAAGAGTTTAACAGATGATGCAGGACAATTATTAGAAAGTGGAACAGATCAAAGATTAGAAGAAGGTAAAGAAGCATATACTTGGTATATGCCAAAATGGGCTGGTGTAGATTCAGAAACAGGAAGTCCACTTTGGTATGTAAATGATGAAAGTGAAGAAACAACAACCGATTACAATTCAGCAGAATATGTATACCATGGAGGAAGAATGCCAAACTTATATGGCGGTATCAATACTAATTTAAATTATAAGGGTATCTATTTTTCTGCTAACTTATTCTACTCGTTTGGTAACCAGATTTACGATTCTTATTCTAAATATTTGTATACAGATGGTAATTATGGTATAGGAAGAAATAATTATGCAATGGTTTACTATGATAGGTGGCAACAATCAGGTGACACTGCTAAAAATCCAAAATTATTTTATGGTAGGGATGATAATTCATATTCTCAATCAAGTCGGTTCTTATATGATGGTAGTTATTTAAGATTGAGAAATGTAACAATTGGATATAACATACCTGATAAAATAACAAATCATATTAAGGTTAGTAATGTAAATATATATTTAAGAGGTTCAAATCTTTGGACATATACCTACGATGATGACTTGGAATTTGATCCTGAGGTAGATTCAGATGGATATTTTGATCCTACAACTCCTCCGCTTAAAACTTATACAATGGGGTTGAAATTTAATTTCTAATCAAACCTGAAATAGACAAGATGAAAAATAAAAATATTAAAGTATTATTAATAACTAGTTTTTTAGGAGTATTTACTTCTTGTAGTGAAGACTATTTAGAGCCAAGTTTAGAGCAGGCAGCAACTATAGATTCTGGAATCAGTACTTCAGAAGAAGCAGCTTCTGTAGTAAATGGGACTTATGATATACTGAATGATTACCAGTATTATGGTAGAGAGTTTGTGGTTTATGGTTCTGTTCGATCTGATGATGCATTTAGTAATGCTAATTCTGGTAGATTTGATGAGCAAGGAAATTTTAACTTAACAAGTTCAAATACGGATGAAGATGATTGGGCTCATCCTTACCAGGTTATTGCTAATGCTAATTTGGTGATTAATGCTGGATTGGAAGATGATGCAGAAATAAATCATACAGTTGGTCAAGCTTATGCACTTAGAGCTTTGGCTCATATGGATTTATTGAAATTTTTTGGTCAGCAATATGTAAGTGGTTCTAGTAATTTAGGAGTGCCATATATTACTGAAAATGCTACTGGAGTAAGCTATCCTGAACGTAATACGATCGATGAAGTTTGGCAATATGTAGGAGATGATTTAAACACAGCTCTTGAATTAATGAGTGAAGATTTAAATGCTTCAACTCCAATAGAATTGACTACTTGGGGAGTATATGGCATACTTTCACGATTTTATCTTTTTACAGAAGATTACGATAATTTAATTGAAGTATCAGAGAAAATACTAAACTCAGGTGAGTTTAGTATTATCAGTGAGTCTGGTGTAATAAGTTCATGGGAGAGTGGTGACGTTACTGACAACTCTTTGTTTGAGTTGAATTTAAACTCACAGGATGCATCTAGTACTAATAGTATTGCGCATATCTATCAAGAAGGAAGTTATGGAGATGTAGAAGTAACAGGAGATCTTTATGATATATATGAAGATAGTGATATCAGAAAAAGCTTATTAGCACTTACTGTGGAGGGTACTGATACTACATATAGAATGGTTGGTAAATATCCTAATTCTTTAGGAACAGACAATATCAAAGTAATCAGATACGAAGAGATTATTTTGAATTATGTTGAAGCTTTATATGCTACAGGAAGTACTTCTCAAGCATTAGAATACTTAAACATGATTCCAGAAAACAGGGGAGCATCTACTTATACAGAAGTAACAGAAGACAATATCTTATTAGAAAGAAGAAAAGAATTGGCAATGGAAGGTCACAGATTTTTTGACCTAATGAGATACGGAAGAGACATCGAAAAAGTAGATGATGGTCAGTTATATTCAACTATCACTTATGGAGATACCAGACTAGTTTTTCCAATTCCTATTTCCGAAGTGAATGCGAACTCTAGTATGGTTCAAAACGACGGTTATTAATTAACTACATTTTAATACATACAAGTACAACGGAAGGGTTATCTCAACTTTGAGATAGCTCTTTTTTTGTTGGGAACAGAGAGGAATTCAAACCTTTTTACTTCTTCTAGTTATGCGAAAAAAATAATCTAGGACGTCTATTTTCTGGAAATCTATAAGTAAGCTTCTATTCATATTTAGCACTGTTTAGGTCAGCTTATACAAATAAGGTTGAGCTAATTTATAAAGTGATTCATTTGAGAAATAAAGGCACAAAAAAACCTGATAGTTTCACCAAAACTACCAGGCTATTATATTGTAGTAACAATAGAAATTAACCCTCTTCTGTTTCTTCTTCTTCATCGGTGCTTTCTCTGCTAGCCTTAACTTCTTCCATTATTACATCATATTTTGCTTTTAAATCTTCATCAGATTTTAAGCCTTTTTTAATAGCATTGTACATTTTTACACTACCAATATAGTCTTTTACCATAGTGGTAAGTGTAGGCTTGATCTCAGCCGTAAGCTCTTCTTTTTTGTCAATTACTGATTGAATAAAAGCGATTTCGTCCTCAGTAGCTTCGAGTTCTGTTAGCTTTTCTTCATCACCAATTGCATCATTCAATTCGTTGTAACGGGCAATGGTAATATCTTCATTACTTTTCAGCATATCAGACATTACATCTTTTACATTTTCTTTCATCGCATCAAGCGAGTCCATTGTAACTGCATACTTTTTAAGGTCTTCATCTGTAATTTCTAGTTCTTCTTCTTGTGCAAAAACAGATGAAGACATAGTTAAAATAAATGCAAAAACGATTAAACTTTTAAGCTTCGAGAATTCATTAAAATTCATAATCTACTATTTGTGGTTTGTTTCAAAAAAATTCTTCTAGGTATATTTATATAAAATAGAAATTAAATGCAAATATGATTAGATAACAATTGCTAAAAGGGGGATGAACAGGCTTATTTACCTGCCATCCTTTTTATATAACTAAGAATTTAGTAATTGTGTTTGGCTTGTTATGAAGATTTCTATTAGCTAGATATTATTCTTCATCTTTATATATTAATACTTTTTTACTTCCGTCTGCTTTAATATATCCACGATACATACCAGCAGTATTAAAAGGCATTGAAACATTCCCTTCGTGATCAACACAAATAATTCCACCAGTTCCACCTAGTTCTGTAAGCTTATCCATAATTACTTTGTTACTGGCATCTTCTAGACTCATACCTTTGTACTCCATCATAGCAGAAACATCATATGCGACTAGGTTTCTCATAAAAAACTCACCATGACCAGTTGATGATACTGCACAGGTTTTATTGTTAGCATAAGTTCCTGCTCCAATAATTGGAGAGTCACCAACACGAGCAAATTTTTTGTTGGTCATACCGCCAGTAGATGTTCCGGCAGCCAGATTACCAAATTGATCTAAAGCTACACAACCAACTGTACCATGTTTATTATTGAGTAAATCTGAATATGGAATTTGACCTCTATTTTCTTCGTTCGCTTTTGCCTTTTCTAAAGATTGTTTTCTTCTTTCAGTGTAGAAGTAAGAAGGGTCAACGATTTCTAAGTTTTGTTTTTTTGCAAATTCTTCGGCGCCTTCTCTAGTAAGCAAAACATGCTCTGAGTTATTCATTACTTCTAGAGCAGCATTAATTGGATTTTTGATTACTGTTACACCAGCAACAGCACCTGCATTTAAGGTTTTGCCATCCATGATAGAAGCATCTAGTTCGTTTTTGCCATTGTTAGCGAATACGGCACCTTTGCCAGCATTAAAAAGCGGAGAGTTTTCCATCACGTTAATGGTTGCTACCACTGCCTCTAAGCTTGTTCCTCCATCTTCTAAAATCTTGTAGCCAGTTTCTAAAGCTTCAGTAAGTTTTTCTCTGTAAGCTTTTTCCTTTTCAGGGGTCATGTTTTTTTTGAGAATAGTACCAGCACCACCATGGATAACCAAGGTTATCTTATCTTTAGCATCTTGCGCCATGATGTTTAAACTAAGTACCATTGCTAAAACCAATAGTGAAAGTTTGTTTAACATAGAATTGTGATTAAGTAATTTAGTCTTCCGTTTTACAATTATAATTGCATAAATATACTACAATCTGGCCTTTACACATAATCGATTTTCCTGTAACTGTAGTGATTAGACAAATAAAAAAACTGCCTCAGCACTGGTTAAAATTCTGGATTCCAGCACTTTTATTAAAAGTAGTTGCAGCGATCTCATTGGGTTTAATTTATAAATATTACTATGGAGTAGGAGATACATTTTCTTTGTTTGATGATGGTAAATTACTCGCGAAATTAGCCATAGATCAACCTGATACTTACTTACAGGTTTTATGGCAAACTGTTAAAGGCAGAAGGGTAGACGATTTAATAATACTAGCAAATGCAAACCCCAGAGCAGTTGCCATGTCTGTTTTTAATAGTGTACTTTGTTTGCTGTCTGGAAATAATTATTGGCTTTCTGCTTTTTATGCTGCCATTCTCAACTTTTTAGCTTTAACTACGCTGGTTTATACCCTTGAGAAAATATTTAAGCTTTCTAAACAAAGTCTTTTGATAGCATTTTTCTTCTATCCATCAGTACTGCTTTGGACATCGGGTTTATTAAAAGAAAATGTTTTGTTAGCATGTTTAAGTATTGTATCTGCGATTATTCTCAGGCTACTATATCCCGAATTTTTTAAAAAGAGAATTGTAGTTATAAGCCTTTTGTATTGGCTGATATTAGCTTTCTCTTTATTGATTATCTACCGATTAAAATACTATTACCTAGCAGTTTATTTGCCTGTTGTTATAGCTTATTCGGTGGTTGTGATATTCAAAAAAAAACAATCAAATACTGTATTTAGGTCTCAAAAAATTTTGTTTATAGGTGTTTTTTTATTTACCATATTACTAGCGACTAGTATCCATCCTAATTTAAATTTAGATAAGGTAGTAGCAGCATTGGTACTCAACCATGATATAATGGTGGAGGAAACAAGCAAGCCTGAGAATCTCATTCAATACAATAACCTTAAAGCAAGTTTCTCATCAGTTCTTAAAAACACACCAAAGGCATTTTGGGAAGGTTTGGCCAGACCATATTTATGGGAACAGGGGAATTGGTTAAAAAAGATTTCTGGTTTAGAAAATCTCTTGTTTTTACTCTTATTATTTGGTGCTTTGTTTAAATGGGGGCAAAGTGGATTTAAAACTAAATATTCGATAGAAGTGCTGGCAGTTTGCGCTTTTAGTTTGGTTTTATTGCTCATGTTAGCTTTGTCTGCGCCAAATTTGGGTAATCTGGTAAGGTACAAAACTGGCTTTATACCTTTTTTGATTTTGCTCTTAGTTTCGGCTGTAAAAAGAAAGGAATAATTGCTATCATTGTAAGTATTGCTTAAATGAAGCTTGGGGAGAAATTGAGCTTCTCAAATTCAGAATACAGACACTTTCATTTTTTATGAGTAACAACACACCTGTTCAAGGAGAAATATATACTACCGGAAAATTTAAAATCTATCGATCTTCTGCTGGTTCTGGTAAAACTTTTACCTTAACAAAAGAATACCTGAAATTGGCTTTGGCAACTCCAGGAATCGAAGGTTTTTCTCCTTTTTATTTCCGATTTATACTGGCGGTAACATTTACCAATGATGCTGCTAGCGAAATGAAGGAACGTATTCTGAATAATCTTTCTGAGATTTCTCACCTTAAAGATGGCGAAAAGCACGATATGCTGGTTTTGATTCAGGAAGAGTTAAAAGTGGAGTACCCTGAATTGAATTTAAGTGAAAAAGAATTAAGAATAAGAGCATCTGCGCTACACGAAACAATTCTTCACAGATATACAGATTTCTCTGTAAGTACGATTGATGCTTTTTCTAATCGGGTGGTACAGTCTTTTAAAAAGGATTTAAATCTGCCATACAACTACGATATTGTATTAGAAGTTGACGAGTTACTCGAAGAAGCTTCTGATTTGCTTCAAGACCAGATAGGGACTGATAACGAGATAGAAATTGGCAATTTATTAGTTGAGTTTGCTATAAAAAAAGCAGATGAAGAAAGCAGTTGGTATATTGACGATGCACTTAAAAAATTTGGTAAGCAGCTTTTTAACGAAGAGCGGATAGAACATATCGAAGCAATAAGCGATTTGAAACCTGCTGCTTTTAAAAAGATTATTGCCAATTTGTATAAATACATTACCAATGTTGATAAAGAATTAATTGCATTGGGCGAAACTGCACTTGATTTAATTAAATCGAACGGAATTTCAGAAGCTGCTTTGGCACGAGGCAAACAAGGTATTTCAGGATTCTTTAATAAAGCTGCTTTAGCAGGAAGTACTATTATAGATCTGAATCTGAATAACAGTTACATCAAAAAAACACTGGAAGAAGATAAGTGGACGAGTGGAAAAGCTAGTGCAGCTGAGAAAAGCGCTATTGATGGAATTAAAGTTCAGCTATCTGAAATTTATTACCAAATTGAAAGATTGGCACTTGCTGAAACTGGTAATTACATAATCGCCAGTAATTTGAGACGGAATATATATTTGCTAGCCACAGTAAATGAGCTCAACAAAAAAATTAATGAGATAAAAGAAGAAAAAAATCAGGTGCACATTTCTGATTTCAACAGAAAGATAAACCAGATTGTAGAGGAAGAACCAGTGCCATACATTTATGAGCGATTGGGAGATAGGTTTAAACATATCTTGATTGATGAGTTTCAAGATACTTCGCGTATGCAATGGCATAACCTAATTCCTTTGGTATTAAATGCTTTGGGTTTAAATATGGGCAATCTAATAGTGGGTGATGCCAAGCAGGCAATTTATCGCTGGCGAGGTGGAAAAGCCGATATGTTGGTGAATTTGCCAGCAGTACCCACAGCTCCTTTAGATTCTGTAATTGCAATGGAAGCAGAGGCTTTAAAGCAGCATCATTTGCCTTTGGCGCTTAGTATAAATAGAAGGAGTAAGGCTAATGTAATTCGTTTTAATAATGAATTCTTTACCCAACTTAAAGATAAATATGCGGCTGATTTCCCTGCCTTATCTGGTTTTTACGAAGATGTAGCTCAGGAAACCACCAAGAAAGAAGGTGGTTTTGTAAAGATGGAATTTATTCAGCAAAAAATTTCTAAAACCATTTCTCAGGAAGCTACTTTTCAGCGTGTTTATACGCACATAGAGGATTTGGTTCAAAGTGGAGAGTTTCAATATTCTGATATTGCCATTTTGGTAAGAAACAACCGAGATGGAGCATTTTTGGCAGAGCGCCTCATGGAAAACAATATCAATGTTGTGTCTAATGAATCTCTTTTGCTGCATAATGCACCACTTATAAAATTTATTACAGGATTTTTAAGAGTAATTGCCTTTCCGGTTTATCCAGTTTTAAAAATTGAATTGATAGAGTTTCTCGATCAACATTTCCAAAAAATGGACCCAGAAAGAGAAACAGTAGGAGGCGAGGCATATAGTGAGCTGAGCGTTATTTTACAAGAGAATGACTTATACCAATTCTTTGAATGGCTCAATGAGTTTTTTGGTTCTGAGCTACAAGTAAGAGGCATTCAGTTTAGAACATTATACGAAATTACCGAGGAGTTAATTAGGCAGTTTCAATTACATTTTGAAACAGAGCAGCAAGTTTACATTCAAAAGTTTTTGGATGTGGTGCTTTCATTCTCAACTAAAAAAGGTAATAGCTTATTAGATTTTATAGATTATTGGGATAACAAAGAAGGCAAAATATCTGTAAGCTCACCAGGAAAAAGCACTGCTGTTCGAATAATGACAATCCATAAGTCTAAAGGTTTACAGTTTCCGGTGGTAATTCTACCTTTTGCGAGTTGGACTTTAAAACCACAAACTTTTGAAACCCGCTGGTTCGACTGGCATAACCCAAATATCAGTGGCGATTTGCATTCGGTAATTTTGCCAGTAAAATCCGATCTAGAAAAAACAGTTTTGGCAAATGAATACCTCAACGAGATTGAGCAGGTTTTTCTCGATGCAATCAATGTTTTGTATGTTGGTTTTACCCGACCAGAAGCAGCATTAATTGTAATCTCAGAAGAGAAGGAAAGTTCAAAATCAGAAAGTTCTGTAGCCGATTTACTTTATTCCTATTCTGAAAGTTTGCCAGAAGATAAAAAACTGGAAGACATCGAAATAGAAGTAGTAACCGAAGCTAAAGAAAGTGCAACAGTGAAAGTGATAAGCTCATTGCCTTTAGGTGAATTACCAGTCCCAAAAGGTGATATAGCTGAAGTTAAAGAGAAAAGTGAAGAGAAGCCTGAAAGTGATGACTCTAAAATTCAAACTTATGAACTAAAAGAGTTTATTCATACTTCAAATACCAATAAAATTAGAATGCGAAAAAATACGCTTCGCTACGATGAAAGTAATATCTCATTAAAAGAGATTTTCTCTTCAAGAAAAGAAGGTTTGCTCATTCACTATGCTTTTGAAAAAGTGAAGTATAGAGACGATATTCCTCAAGCAGTGCAAGATTTGGTGCATGAAGGATTAATAGATACTGATGTGGCTGCCAGATATGAAAAGAAAATGCTTGAAGCAACCCATTTGCCAGAAATTGCTGCCTATTTTGAAAAAGCCAATAACCTGAAAATCAAAAATGAGAAAGAAATAATTCTTAGTGGTAGGGGAAAAGCAACTGGTGCAAGTCTGCGACCAGATAGAATTGTAAGGCTAGATGATGAGCTAGTGATTATCGATTATAAAACGGGTAAAGAGAACGAAGAAAAATATGAGACACAGCTAAAAGGCTACGCTAAGGCATTTAAAGATATGGGTTATCAGAAAATAAAGATGTTTATATTATATACAGAGTTGCTTCAAGTTACAGAAGTTAAATAAATTATGTAACATTGCAGTAAAGACACACGTCTACAATTTGGACTAACTTAAGACACAAATGTAATTTATTCAGCTTGTTTCATAAAAGCTGATGTACTTTTTTAGATTAGTAGCAGAATTTTATATATTGTTATAGTTTACTTTCCTGCATCAATCTAATCAATAACTAAACTTATTGCTTTTTTACATTTACATAAATACTTTTTGAAGTCTTAAGTATGAAAAATTTCTTTTTACTTATACTGATCATTGGATTTACGGGGAATATAAGCTGCTTTTCTCAAAAAACACAGCGTGGATTTAAGGTTGTAAAAGAACTGGAAGATAACGAAGGGTTTAAAGCATATAATAAAAAGTATGCGATGGTAATCGGGATCGATAGTTACGAAAATGGAATTCAACCTTTGAGCTATGCTGTAGCAGATGCTAAAGCTATCAAAAGCATGTTTGAAGATAACCTTGGTTTTGATGAGGTAATCATGCTAGAAAATAGTCAAGGCAGCCGTAGGGAAATCCTTCGAAATATTAGTCTTTTGAGATCGAAAATGGTAGAAGAAGACCAGTTTTTCTTCTATTTTGCAGGGCATGGTATTTCTTATGGCGATGCAAATTCCGAAATCGGTTTTCTAGTTACACATAATGCTTCCGGATTTAGCCGAGAAGATATTGAAATTGATGGCATTTCTATGACTGACCTAAGAGAAAGGTTGGTAAAACTGCCAGCAAAACATGTGCTTTTAGCAATAGATGCTTGCTATGGAGGCTATGCTGCAGTTACGAGTCGTTCATTGCCAGATGAAACGCTTAATTATTTAAAAATCATTTCTAAAAGTCGTTCTCGTCAGATTATTACTGCTGGTAAAAGAGGGCAAGAAGTACAAGAAAGTCCAGAGTGGGGGCACAGTGCTTTTACATATAAATTGTTAGATGCGATAAATAAGGAATTAGCCGATGGTGATCGCAACGGAATTATTACAGCAACAGAGTTATATTCGTACCTTTCACCTTCTGTAACTACTTTAACCAGTGGTTTTCAAACTCCTCAGTATGCTCGATTAACTGGAGACGAAGGAGAGTTTAT
Source organism: Chondrinema litorale (assembly GCF_026250525.1). Lineage (GTDB taxonomy): Bacteria > Bacteroidota > Bacteroidia > Cytophagales > Flammeovirgaceae > Chondrinema > Chondrinema litorale. Next base: position 413,622 of record NZ_CP111043.1, on the reverse strand, counting down.
ATTCATACTCGAATCAGAAGAAGAGCCTATGCCAGTTGAGGTTAAGCCAGAAAATAATGTTGTAGTAGAAGTTGGCGAGGTGAAAAGTTTGACTGGCACACTAGAAATTACAAGCTACATAGATGGTAAGTTGTATGTGGATGGTGAATTTTTAACTGATGTAAAAAATGGAACAATGGTTCCCATTTCTGGTATCAAGCCGGGTAAAAGAAATGTGAGTATCCAGAACGACGATGGCGAATGGAAAAAATTAGCTTATGTGATTACTAATCAAACTACGCAGCTAATTGCTCAAGATATTGTTCCTAAACCAAAGCCGGTTGTAACAGCAAAAGTTACAAATGAGCCTTCTGAAAATGTGGTTTTGGTAAATAATACCAATACTAAAGAAAATAATTATCCAGAAGGCTATGCTATAAATGTAAATAAAGAAGGGAAATACCATAAGATAAGCAGTAAATACAATTTTAGTGTGTGGTTCGACAACATTCATTGGACAGTTCCAAAATATAATTTGAGCAACTCGGCTGAGATGCAATTTGCTACTTATAATGATGAGGCTTGGGGAATGGTAATAGCAGAAGATGGTGAATTCAATACAGAAAGTTTAAAGGATGCTGTAATTGAGAATGCTAAAAAAGTTTGTAAAAAAGTAAAGCTGGTTAAAAGCGAAAAGAAACTAATTAACGGAAAGGAAATGCTTCAGATAGAAGTACACGCAGATATTTCTGGGATAGCTTTTGTGTATTTTGGTAATTTATATACCAACGGGAAGTATGCTGTACAGTTTTTAAGCTATACAAGTAAAGCATCATTCCCTAAATACAAATCTGTAATGAACGAACTTATCTCAGGAATTGAAATAGAATAAATTACCTGTAAATAGAAAAGTTTAAAGCCTGATCTATTATTGATCAGGCTTTTTTATTTTGTAATCCGGTTTCTTTACCGTCTATCGTAACTGTATTATTTTTTTCTCGGTATTCTTTTAATGCAGTTTCCCCCTTCTTTTGCGCCCAGTTGGCTAACACATCTCTTTCACCTTTAAATTCATAAAAAGGCACTGCAAAGCCACAACTTTCTTGTACAGACTTTACATCTAATACAATTATTTGTCTACTACCGGAAATATCTGGAAAGTCTTTGGATATGCTTTCCCAATCTTTGTCTTCAGGTTTTACAACAGTGCCCTCTCCGTATAATCTTAGAATTAGAGGTTTTTGATCGAAGCTGCAAAACATAATGGTAAGCCTGCCATTTTCATTAATATGACCGGCTGTCTCGTTTCCGCTACCTGTAAGATCGAGATATGCCACTTTTGTATTGCTCAAAACTCTAAATGTATCCATACCTTTTGGCGAAACATTTACTCTGCCATCTGCCGGAGCAGTACCAGTGAAAAACATTTTTTGAGCTTCGATAAAACTGATTATATTTTCGCTTAGACTTTCGCTAAATTTTGCCATGAGAAAAACTACTTTTTAATAAAAAAATCAGGCTAAAATATACTTTTAGTTAAGTCAGGTAATATTACATGTTTTCTGGGTCATTAAAAATTTCTTTTAACTCCAGATCAGTTAATTTTTTAACTCCATGTACTAAATACCAAAGTGCTAAGCCCATTACAATGGTTGAGGGAACTGCAATTACAGGAAAACTTAAAGACTGCATTTTGCCAAGTTCTTGGTTAAAAGCTTCCGTACCGGAAGCACTTTTTACAATCACTTTTGCCAATACATAATTCAAAATTGCAGAAAGTAAAAAAGATGCAGCTAACAGATAGGTTGCTATTGTTAATCTTTTTTCAAATAATTTATGATTTCCCTTTTCATCAAGAATCTTATTGATCTTTGCTACGTCAATAATTTGTTCGTTGAAAAGTAATTTTTTTACTAATGGGAAAGGAGTCCAAAGCGATACGACTACAGCAATGCCAATTACCAATGGAACAGCAGCTTCTTTTACGGCAATCCAATGTGCATCTAACTGTAAAATGCCTATAATTCCTGTAAATAAAATACTGATTAAGCCAAGTATAGAAATGAAATTGACTTTCTTGTCTTTTACAAATTCATAAATTCCGTAAAAAAGTGGAAATGAAATAGCTAGTAACAATCCATTTACAGGGCCCAACTTATCCTCACCGCTAAATTTCATTAATATTACTATTGGAATGATGATGTTAATTGCCAGATTAATTAGCGGACTTTCTTTCTTTTTCTTTTTTGGGTCAGTCATTTTTTAGTTTGCTGATTGGCTAAATGTATAAAATCTTACGAAAATAAACATTAAAATTTAGATTCTCTTATATAAGTTTTACCTTAACTTTTCAAATGGCTTTGGGGCAATTATTACAATTTGCACCAAAACTTAGATTGATCATTTTTTCAATTGATTTCAATCATATAAAATACTGGCATTCGCTGATAACCATCATAATTGCGGCTGTCATCCCATAGTACCTTTGTATTGTTCAATAAATAATCTAAAACGCAAAACAAAATTGCATTATGGGAAAAATAGAAGTAAATACTAGTATCGGAGAAAGACTTGCAAGATTAATAATAGCTCTTCCAGTTGGAGTGCTTTTAGTAGCAGTAGATCTACCTTATTTATTCTTTATTTCATTTTATTTAGTTGTTACAGGAATTACAGGTATTAGCCTGGAATACAACATTTTGTCTTCTATTAAACATGAAGATGTGAAGAGTACGGCAAGTGATATAAAAGCCAAAGTGAATAACCCTGTAAACAAAACCAAAATTGCTTCACACTAGAATATAGCTAATCGCTTCTCAAATAGATATTTAAGTTCCACCTTTCTTTTAGAAGGCGTGGAACTTCTGTATTTATAAGTATTTGTTTTTAATTGTGCTGATTGGGAAAATTTAGAAAAAAACATCTTTTTTATAGCAATATGAGTAAAAAAAGCATATTTTAACTATGCGAACTCATAAAATACAGGTAACTAAATCTGAAAACGCAATACTAAAATGTGTTTTTTGTAAACTTACTTTAATGTATGGAGTTTAAACTGAGAAAAACATCTTGACTAAAGTTTAAATAATACGGTAATTAAATACAACAACCTATGCTAATGCAGACATTAAAGTCAGCTACCCGAAAAAATCACGACAAGGTAGAAAAGCTGGCTTTTTCAAGTAAAATCATGGATGGCTCAATTAACATAGATGAGTACTCATCTTTAATTTTAAAGCAATATTTCTTTCATAAGAATATTGAGAGCCAGTTAAACAAAGTGCTTAACGATAAGCAAAAAGAGCAATTGGATTTTAGCAGAAGGAGAAAAGTACATTTGTTAAAGTACGATATGTTGGAGTTGCAACTAGAAGAAGAGATGTTGTCTTTTTCTAAGATGCCCGAATTACAGATTAAGAATATTAATGATGCAATAGGAGCAATGTATGTGCTTGAAGGCTCTACATTAGGTGGTGCAGTTATTAGAAAAAAGCTGATAAGCAATATGCAAATTCAGCCAAATACAACTTTCCACTATTATGGATGCTATGGTACAGACACTGGCAACTTTTGGAAGCAGTTTATTCTACAAGCAACTGTTTTTGGAAACGAAGAAAGTGCTCAAAAAGAAATAGTAGCTAAAGCTACTGAGACCTTTGAGTATTTTGAAAATATTTTGAAAGATGGTCAGGTGAGCCTAAACCCACAGATGAAATAAATAAAATTAGTTATACAAAAAAAGCGGTTGTAAAAATTTTACAACCGCTTTTTTTATGCTTTAAACTTTTAGTACGCGATTCTAATAATATCTGCAAAAACACCGGCAGCCGTAACCTCAGCTCCAGCACCAGGGCCTTTTATCATAAGAGGCAATTCTTTATATCTATTACTTGTAAAAAGCACGATATTATCACTTCCTTTAGCATGGTAGAAAGGATGATTTTGATCGAAAGATTTCATTTCTACTTTAGGAATACCATTTTCGAAAGTGGCAATTACCCTAAATTTTTTACCTTCTGCTTCAGCTTCTGATCTTCTACGTTCAAAAGTATCGTCAAAAGCCTCTAGTTTTTCTAGAAAGTTTCTTAAGTCTGGTGTTTCCAAAGATTCTTCCGGAACAAATTTTTCTACAATTACATCAGACATTTCGAGCTTGTGACCTAACTCTCTACCAAGAATTAATATTTTTCTGGCAACATCAGAACCACTCAAGTCAATTCTTGGATCTGGTTCTGTTAAGCCAGCTTTAACAGCATCTTTAATTACAGCACTAATGCTTTTATCTTGGCTCACATTATTTGTAATGTAATTAAGTGTACCAGAAAGAATGGCTTCAATCTTTAATATTTTATCACCACTGTTGATGAGGTCATTTAAAGTACTAATTACTGGAAGACCTGCTGCCACATTGGTTTCGAATAAAAAGCGTGTATTGCGCTTTCTCGCTACTTCTTTAAGTTTTTTATAATATTCGTAATTTACAGAGCAAGCCAATTTATTTGGAGTTACAATGGCAATACTGGCATTCAGAATTTTCTCGTAACTATCAGCAACTACTTTGCTGGCTGTAGCATCTACAAAAATACTATTTGGTAAGTTAGCCTCAATCATGTTGTTGATGAACTGAGGTAGGTCTGCTACTTTGCCTTTAGTTTCTAGTGTATTAATGCAAGTTTCTGGCTCAAACCCATCTGGATTAATCAACCTCTTTCTAGAATTGGTAAGTCCAATTACTCTAATATCTACAGCAATCTGTTTTTTAAGCGTTTCAGATTGCTTTTCAATTTGTTTGATTAATGTTTTTCCAATTAGACCAGTTACACCTGCTATAAAAATGTGTAATGCTTTGGTTTTTGAAAGGAAAAAAGCTTCGTGAATGAGCTTTAATGCTTTCTCTTCATTGTATTTATTAATTACAATTGAAATGTTAAGCTCAGAAGCTCCTTGCGCAATTGCCAGTACATTTACACCATTACTTCCCAAAGCATTAAAAAGTCTGCCAGATACTCCCGGCGTACTCTTCATGTTTTTACCAACTACTGCGATAATGGTCATCTGGTTTTCTACCAGTAAGTTATCTAGCTTTTTGCTTGCAAACTCTACAGCAAACTCATCTTTAATAGATTTTTCAGCCTTTATAGCATCATTTTCTGCTATCGCCAAACTGATAGAATGCTCAGACGATGCCTGAGAAATCAGAATTACGTTTACATTGCTATCGGCAAGACAACCAAATAATCTTTTAGAAGTACCTGTTACACCAATCATTCCGCTACCACTTAATGTAACTAGCGAAATATCTTTCATAGAAGAAATACCTCTAATTGGTTTTTCGTCTTCTTTAGCTTTATCGCTAATTACAGTAAAAATACCATTGGGATCAAAGGTGTTTTTTACATGTATAGGTATTTTGTGTTGATAAACAGGTTGTATACTTGGCGGATAAATTACCTTGGCTCCGAAATAAGAAAGCTCCATCGCTTCCTCATAAGAGATTTCAGGAATAGTAAAAGCCTTGTTTACTTTTCTTGGGTCGGCTGTCATCATTCCGTTTACATCTGTCCATATTTCTAGAATGTCTACGTTGATGGCAGCAGCAATAATAGAAGCAGTGTAATCAGAACCGCCTCTACCAAGGGTTGTAGTCTCATTTTTTAATGACTTACCTACAAAACCCGGTACAATATGTAATTCACCTTGAGCAGCGATGAAATAGCTCTTCATGCGCTGATTGGTTTCTTCGAAATTTACATTGGCATTACCAAAATTTCTATCGGTAATGATTAAATCACGGCTATCTGTATATCTGGCATCAATCCCGGTTTCTTTAAAAGCTTCTGCAATAATTTGAGCAGAAAGTCTCTCGCCAAAACTCAAGATAAAATCCTTCATTTTAAGGCTTAATTCTTTTACCAGATAGATTCCATGTAAAATATCTTCAAGTTCATTGAGGATATATTTGGTTTGAGCAATTACTCCACTCTGCCTTTTAGCATGAACTAGTTGCTGAATAGCCTCAAGATGACGCGTTTCAATTGTTTTGTAAAGATCTTTATAAGCCTCCGTACCATTAGACGCCATTTCACTCAAATGAATCAACTTATCCGTTAATCCACCGAATGCAGAAACTACAACAATTGCTTTTTCTTCTTTTAGTACTTTTTTTACGATCTCAATGACCTGCTTTATGCTTTCAGGAGTACCAACTGAAGTCCCACCAAACTTTAAAACTTTCATCTTTAAAAAAATAAATTAACCAGTCGACACTATTTCAGACAGATTTTTTATAAACCTGAGATTTAATAGCTTTTTTTCTTGTTGTATACTCAATTATTCAAGAAAAAATGTTTGTTACCTCGAAATTATTTTATTGAGCCTCGATCGGCACAAATTCAGTTTATATCTTTACCTTTTAATTTCGAGGTGCAAATTTGCAAAACAACATTGGAATAAAAGATGTTTTTTTGAAATATTTAAGTAACAGAACAGAAATTTAAAGTTTATTGTAAGAATAAATTTCTTTAAAATATTAGGAGACAAGGATGGTAGCTTATTGTGATTTTGAATTAGAAAATGGGTTGAAAGTGGTTGTGCATGAAGATAAACAAATGCCAGTAGCAGTTGTAAATATCTTGTACAATGTAGGGTCTAAAGACGAAGACCCGAACAAAACAGGGTTTGCCCATCTATTTGAGCATTTAATGTTTGGTGGTTCTGCTAATATAGAATCGTTCGATCCACCTTTACAAAAGGTAGGAGGAGAGAATAATGCTTTTACTTCTCCAGACATTACTAATTATTATATAACACTGCCAGCAGATAATTTGGAAACAGCTTTTTGGCTCGAATCAGATAGAATGCTGTCGCTCTCTTTTGATCCGAAAGTATTGGATTTACAAAAGAAAGTAGTAATTGAAGAGTTTAAGCAAAGGTATTTAAACCAGCCATATGGAGATGTATGGCTTAAGTTGCGCCCAATGGTTTACAAAATACACCCGTATTTGTGGCCAACTATTGGGAAAGAAATATCTCATATTGAGCAGGCTACGATGGACGATGTAAAAGAATTCTTTTACAGATATTATCGCCCAGATAATGCGATTATGGTAGTAGCAGGCAATGTTGATTTTGATGAAGTAAGAAGACTCTCCGACAAGTGGTTTGGTGAGATTCCGGCTGGTAATTTTACGAAAAATATATTACCAGTAGAACCAGAGCAGAAAGAAGAAAGACACTTAGATATTCATGCAGATATTCCTGTAAGCAACTTATACAAGGTTTACAGAATGTGTGCAAAGCAAGACCCTTTGTATACTAGTACAGATTTATTGAGCGATGTTTTGGGTAGAGGCAAGTCTTCTAGGCTTTACGAAGCACTTGTAAAGAGAGAAAAATTATTTACCAACATCGGTGCTAATATTTCAGGCTCGTTAGATCCCGGCATGTTAATTATTTCAGGTTCAATTTCTGAAGGAGTATCTATAGAAGAAGCTGACAAGCGCGTGGTAGAAGTGATAGAAGAACTAAAGCAAGGAGGTATTCAGGAAGAAGAGTTGATGAAGGTGAAGAATCAAGCAGAATCGACACTGGTTTTTTCTGAAATAGAATTGTTATCAAGAGCTATGTCGCTGGCATTTGCAACAGCTTTAGGCGATACCAGCCTGATAAACAAGACTACTGATATGATTAAGAAAGTGAATCTATCTGAAGTAATGGCAGTATCTAAAGATGTTCTAAGAGCTGATAATTGCTCCACTTTATATTATATGCCGAAAGATAAGTAAAGAAATTTAAGCTGTTTTTAGCTTGCTAAGAGCAGCTTAAAAATATCTTTGTCTTCTAATAATTGCTTGCTGTTTTATTTTACTGGCAATTTGCGGGTAATTTTCAATTACTTTGTCAAACTCATTTTTTTTGAGCTTGTAAAGATCGCAATAGGTTACAGAAGCGACTGTGGCGCTTCTGGGGGTTTGCATAAAAAGTGCAATTTCTCCAAAGAAATCACCACCATGCATTATATTTATAACCTTCCCTTCATCATCAATTATTTTAAGAGTTCCTCTTACCAGAAAGTACATGGCACTGCCAACATCCCCTTTTTTAAATATGATATCTTCTGGGGTAACTAATTCTGGCTCTAAAAACATGGCTATCTCTTTGATGAAATTATCTGAAGCACCTTTAAAAATATCGATCTGTTCTACAATCTCACTTTTTAGATGCATAGACAATTCTTGCTGAAGATTATCGGGTAATTTCTTTAAGAAACTGGTTTCATCATAACCCAACCGGTTTTGCCAAAGGTAGGTAAAGTAATCTCTTATTTTATGTTGAAGGTGAGGAGGGAGCCTTCTCGATCTGATAAGGGCTTTCAACTTTTCTATATTTTCGAGATATTGAATTTTTGCTGGATCGTTTTTAGCGATTAAGCCCGCCACGTTACCAATTACTAAACCATACACTCCCACACCCATTAGTTGTACGATCATGGTGTAAATGAGCTCAGAGTTGTTGTTGATGTTAGGTGTAATATCTCCGAAACCAACAGTAGTTAACGTGGTAACACTCCAATATAGGGCTCTAATATAATTGCTTGTAGTATCAAGGTTTGGGTCTTGTTTAATAAGTAATAACCATCCACAACTGACCCAATGAGATAAATGTATAAGGCAAAATGCAAAATACAAACCGGTAATAGTGGTGGAGTATCTCACCATGTAATACCTAAAATACTGAAGGTAGCTTAATACTTTGGGTATTTTGGCTAGTCTGAGTAAGGCTAAAAACGGCATTCCAAAGATTAAATGGAAAGGTATTAACGCAATAATATCTGCATATATCCACCTTCTAAAAGGATTACGTGCATATGCTTTTTCTTGAAAGTTATTTGTAGATGATGTATGCAGAATTCTGTCTTTACAAACCAGAATATCTATAAAATAGATGGCATAAATGCATAGGTTTATTCCACTAAGCCAAGTATTATTAAATACATTGTATTCAAGATCTAATGGAATTACGATAGCCAAAAAACTTGTCGATACAATAACAAGTGTATTCCAGATATAATCAAAAATTAATTTATTATACCTCCATTTGTTCAGCAAATTTATTTTCATCTAATAAAGCAGCATTTTAGGGAGTAGGAGCGTATTGAAAAAAATGGTTACTCCCAAAACATACTAATTTATACTTTGATAGGGAAATACCTTATTTTTTATCAAAGCGATTTTAAGAAAAAAATGCATAATAGAAAACATACTACTCAGCAATTGCGATGTCTACTTGCGATTTTTTTATTATCGATAATCGTAAGTGCATGTTCTGTAGATGAAGACGTAGCGCCCATATCATCTACAGGAAAAGTAAATATAATCGTAGGGCAAGAAACTTATAACAAGTTCTTAAATGGAAACTACGTAACAGATACTTTTACGATTAATGATGTAAATATTAATGGTAACTTCTTAGAAGTTGAAGTTTCGTATGCTGGAGGTTGTGAAGAGCACACTTTCGAAATGGTGTGGCCTGAATCTGTAGATCAAATTTATCCTCCAAAAGTGCCTGTTATTTTAACACATAACGCTTATGGTGATTTATGTGAAGCACTTATAACAGAAACTTTAAAAATTGATCTCTCCGGAACTCAGTTGAATTACGATATCAAAACTATCAGTAATATAGAAATTATTGTTGTAAATGGTTCAGATACACAGAATCAGGTATCTACAAATGATTAATAATATTTTTTCTTATTGAAAATATAGATTGTGTCAGATTAATTTTTCGGTTTTCCCAATACCGTACTAAACAAAAAACCACTCCGATGATTCTCAGAGTGGCTTTTTTTATGGATTAGGTTTTACAATTATTGCTGTCCTTGTCCATCAATTATTTTCACCCAACCTTTCAGGTTGACTTCTTCATCGTCTTCATTTAGTCTGATGGTTTGGAGTTTTACATGGTAGTAGTAAATACCAGATGATAATTGGTCACCATCGTTATCTATACCTTCCCAATTGATATAGATATCATCATTACTTTCATACATTTTCTCTCCCCATCTATTAAAAACTGTAAATTCTACAGACTTAATAAACTTGATACATTTATATGGTCTGAAGACATCATTTACGCCATCATCATTTGGTGTAAAAGCATTTGGTAGCTGATAGAATGGGCAGTTATCTACACAAACTATATTACTAAATGCACTTTCGTTGCCTGTACCATCTAATGCAGTTACTGCATAGCAGCCTGCTAATGAAGAAATATCATCGTGCAAATAGGTTAAGTTTAATACATTTTCTGCAATTAACTCAAACTCTCCATCTTCTCTAGCAGAATAATAAACATTGTAAGACTCAATCTCTTGATCGCAAGCAGTATTGGAGTCATTTTCCCACTCGAGGGTATTGGAGAAGAGTGTATCTGTTGGAGAACAATCTACTGTTTGGTCATCCAGAATAATTTCGAAATCGTCGCAGTTAGGTGCAGTAACACTTAATATTGGTGGGCAAGGAGCTGTTGTATCCAAGATTACCGCACAGGCTTCTTGAGACATATTCAAGAGTGAATCTCTAATGTCCGGATTATCATAAGTACCCACTGTTAAGACTTTATAGCAATACTCCGTTTTTTCTACTAGCGTAAATCCGTCCTTATTACCATCATCTACATAAGTAAATCCATTGTTAGAGATGTTTACACTGTCAAACAAGATATATTCTCCTGAATTTAGTGGCTCTTCTCGGTAGATATAATGTTTAGGGAATTTACTGGATGCATTGCTCCAAGGTACATCTGCATCCCAAGTTAAGACTACCGATTCTAGTGCTGAGTTTGCTTCTAAAAAGACTGTAGATGCAGAGCTAGAAGTATCGGTTAATGCTCCATCTGAATAGAACTCAATTTTATAATTGTAAGGAAGCCTTTCTGTATCTAAACCTGTTTCGTCGAGGAATGTAGTATCATTTTCACTAAATGTTCCTAATTCTACTGTGTTTTCATCTCCTTCTAATCCATTATTTCTAAGTAGACTGTAAGTCCAAGGTTTTGGATATTGGTCTACATCAATGCCAATTGGTTTTGTCCAAGTAACATTTACTTTCCCATCGGTTCTAGACGTTTCAGTAACACTAGTTTCAATAATGTATGGAGCCAATTGCGGAATAAACACACAAGCTTCAATAGATGCATAACTCTCACCACCTTTAGGAGATGGGAAGCTGACATAAATTCTATAGCAGTAGGTAACACCTCTTTCGAGTCCGAGTCCTTCGTTATCGTCAAAATAAGTAGTTTGGTCTACATCTACCTCAGCAATTTTCTCATAACCAGTGTAAGCAGGTAGACCAGTTTCACAATTGTCGGGTTCAAAATCAAAAGCACCTCTTCTTCTCCAGATAGTCATAGCTGCACCAGGAATGTTACAGATATAATCATCCCAGTTAAGCTCTACAGAGTTAGAAATTAAATCTACATCTGCCACAAGATTTTCAGGAGCAGGGCCAACAACAGTAATTCGCCAAGTCTGAATATCCACCAAGCTATAGCCATCTTCTGGCTCATCCCTTACTTTAAAAGTAGCTTGATAAGGTTCAGTTCTAATATCATCACAAGTTGTTTCCCAAGAGAATACACCTTCTTCTTCACCATTAGGTGGTTGCAAGCCAGTTACCTCAAAAGTAGCCTGATTGGTATGGCCTCCACTATCAGGATCAGAGAATAAACCACCTTCTGCAGTGAGTGTTATATGGTCTGGATCAAGATCATAACCTTTAATAATAGCTTCTAAAGTAGTCCCAGCTACGATACAGGTATCGTTAGGAATTTCTAGCTCTGGCCTATCATTCGGGTTATCCACTACAATAATCTGCATATCTCGGTTTACAGCACCGATCTGTTGGCCATTTCGCCACTCATCTACATAAAAGGCCACATTATATTCCCCTACTTCACCCGGTGCATCCCAAATGAGGTCACCATTAATCGGGTTTATGGAGAATGTTGGAGGCGTTTGCCCATCTTCTGTTTCGTAACTGTACTCATCTGGATAGCTGTATTGTACAACTTCTATTGGGTTGCCGTCTTCGTCTTTACCTTGCTTACAAACAGTAAGACGGTAAGAAAGGCTATCACCATCAGCATCGTAAGCACCTGGGTTATGGATAAATTTCTGACCAACTGCTGCTAAATCTACCGGAGCGATTAAAAGAACTGGTGAAGAGTTTAAACCATAAGCAGGGTTAATGCTGAAAACAGATTCGATATAAAAAGCAGTATTACCAGAGTTAAACATGTTAGATACACTCGGGTTTCTGTTCTGCTCGTAGTAGCTTACTTTGTAACCACCGGGGCTAGGGAAGGTATGCTCTACCTGATACATCAAGATTTCTGTAGCATCTCCTTGATTATCCACCACGCCATCAATAAATCCTAAAGAGATTGGCTCAACCATTACGGCTTCTGCAGAAGAATATCCGAACTCGAATGTACCAGGTTGTGGAGGAACACCACCATTATCTCTATACAAAAATACAGTAAAGCGATAAGTAAGACTTGTGCTGGAAATTCTTACGGCTGTTAAATCTCCTGCACGAATATGTGTAGCATGGACTAAACTTGGAATATTAGCTAAAATAATTCCTAATAATACTGTCAGGCTCTTTGCTATCCATTTATTTTTCAAAGTAAACAGGTTTATTTTCGGCAAAGTTTTCAATGTGTAAAAAGTTATTCAAATGTGAGTCTTTAAATAAGACAAGAATACTTTCGGCTAAGTTGGAAAAATATTTTCTTATAAATCAAAATTACAACACTGTTATGATATCTAAAAAAGTAACATTCATTCTATTGTAACTTTCAATAATCAGATAATGAACAAGTTGCCATATAACTAAGTTTCAGCTTTGTTTTGTTTAGGTAATAATTTTGACTATTCATTTGTACTCAAAAAAATATAAAAAAATCGTTTTGTATTATTAAGTGTTACATATTAAACAAGTAACAGCGCAAATACTTATGTAAAATTCCTTCAAATTTTACTTTTCTGCTATTTCTTTTATAAAGTCTCTAAGTAAATCAAAAGCTCCATCAAACTCTGTTAATGGCAAAGGAGTTTTATCAAAAATGTCGTGGTAATTTTGCCAGTCTCCCATTAAATAAAAAAACATTGCTGGAACACCATTTTCAGCAAAGAAATAATGATCGGAGTTGGCTGCTTGGCCTCTCTTTTTAATGGTAGATAAGTAATGGTTATCTTCATTAATTTCTTTTAAAGCTGAAAATGCTTCTGGTAAGGCTTCTGCATTTACGGCTGTTATTCCTTCTTCACCAGTGCCAAATAAATCCAGATTAAATACAAACTTAATGTTGTCTAATGGAAAAACAGGGTAGGCATTGAAAAACCTTGACCCAACAAGTCCAGCTTCTTCTGCACCAAAAGCTATAAAAGCTACTGAAACATCTAATGGATTCTCTTTAAAATAATGTGCTAATTCTAGCATCATAGCTACTCCACTTGCATTATCATTCGCTCCGGGAAAATAGACCTTGTTGCCTAAAGTACCTAAGTGATCGTAGTGGGCACATACTACCAAAAACGAATCTTGTTGTACACTGCCTGGTACATAAGCCAATACATTTTGTGTTTTATAAGCTGGTTGCATTACTGCATCTAATTGGAAAATTACCTTTTGCTTTTTCTTAAGCTTTTTAATGTTTTTTTTCAGTACTAAAAACTTAGGGAACCGATACTGTTCTCTTCTAATACTTCCAGTGAGTTTTTCGTGTAAAACAATTACGCAAGCTGCACTCAAATACGATTTTATAGCTTCTTGAGGGAGTTCTCTAATCTTGCTCTCATATTTGGCATCGTATACCAATACATTCTTAGTGAAATTTGTGCTACTGAAATTTTTTAGCGCTGCTTCATCAGAAAAAATAAGTGTATCTAGAAATATAAGTTTTGCCTCGCCATATCCAGAACCAGAAGCTGCATCAGCAATAAAATCTATTCCGGGTAATAAAACTTGTTTCCCAATTTGTAAGGCTGCCTGCTCAGGAAATGTATTTACATCCAATTGAAACTCTTGTTTATAGTTTATGCCAAAAGGTGTTAAGCCAATTTCTTTAAACTGAGCTTCTATGTAATCTGCGGCAATTTTGTCTCCGTCTCTCACATAGCCTCGCCCATGCATTCCTGGTGCACATAAGGTATCAATAATTTCTCTAGCTCGATCTAAATCTTGAGCAGTTACATAGTTTAAAGAAACTGATAATAGAAATGCTAATAAAAAAGAGCGTTTGTTTTTCATGAATAAGTTTGGATTATTTCATGGTATCTGAAACAATCGGTTGTATGATCGTTTACCATGCCTACAGCCTGCATATGAGCATAAACTACTGTGGTGCCCATAAACTTAAAGCCTTGTTTTTTGAGTTCTTTACTAATTTTATCAGAAAGTGGGGTAGATGCTGGTACTGAACTATTATCTGCCCATTTGTTTATGATGCTTTTACCATCCGAAAACTGCCAGAAATAATCGCAAAAACTAGCATGTTTTTCTTTGATTTCGATAAATCGTTTTGCATTATTTACTGCTGCTGCAATTTTTAGCTTATTTCTGATAATGCCTTTATCTTCTACAAGAGACTGTAGCTTTTCTTCTGAGTAGGCAGCAATCTTCTCTACATCAAAATTGTCGAAGGCATTTCTAAAATTCTCTCTTTTATTGAGGATGGTTTCCCAACTTAAACCTGCTTGAAATGATTCCAAAGTGAGGAATTCAAACATTTGTCGGTCGTCTTTTACAGGCACTCCCCATTCTTCGTCGTGGTATTTTATATAAGTTGGGTTTTTCATTTTCACCCATTTACATCTGCATATTGAATCGTTCTCCATTATTAATCAATGTTTAATTTAAGACCGTCGTAAGCCAGATGTACCCCTTCTGGTAATTCTTTGCTAACTTCTGCGTGGAATCCCAGTTTGTAACTGATGTGTGTTAAATAAACCTGCTCTACATCCACTTTCTTTATTATCTCTAATGCTTCTGAAAGTGTTAAATGAGATATGTGCGGATCGTGCTGTAAAGTATTTAAAACCAATATTTTACTGCCATTTACTTTTTCAAGTTCTTTATCGTCTATGTATTTGGCATCTGTAATATAAGTGAAATCTTTTATTCTATATCCGTAAATTGGCAATTTGTAATGCAGTACTTCTATCGGAGTAAAAGTAGTAGAACCAATTCTAAAAGGTTCGTTGTTTATCTCGTGAATATCTAAAGAAGCTACACCTGGATATTTAAACTGTGCAAACATATAGGCAAACTCCATTTTCAACTGTTCTATCACTTCTTTTTTAGCATAAACAGGCATGTCTTTTTCCTGTTTAAAGTAAAAAGAGCGGATATCGTCTAAACCTGCTGTATGGTCTTTATGCTGATGAGTAAAAATAACTGCATCCAGCTTTTTTATCCTTTCTCTAAGCATTTGCTGCCTAAAATCTGGCCCAGTGTCAATCACAAAAGTTTGATCATCATTCTCTATTAAAATGGATGACCTTAATCTCTTGTCTCTAAAGTCGATGGATAAACATACTGGATCATCTGACCCAATTACGGGCACTCCCTGCGAGGTTCCTGTTCCCAGAAATGTAACTTTCAATTTTGCTGGTTTTTAGTTTAATTATCTTTTTAAGCTGATTGTAAAAGCTGCTTATAAAGCTTTTGGTTTTTAGCTGATAGTTGCTCAGGTTGCACTTCTATCTCTTTAATTATATCTATTAATGAATTGATTTTGCCTTCTAATGGAAAAAATTTATTGATAATGGCAATTCGGGTGTCTTTTAATAGACAATAACCTGATTTAAAATTCCCTTTTTCGTATCTCAGCACAAAATCAGTTTCGGCAAATAGGTCTTCCAATTTGTTTAGAAAGTGTTGGGTGTATCTTATCGTTGATTTTTTTTCCATAGCAAACATCACCTTTCAGCAGAAAGGACTCAAAGCGTTCTTAATAAACTAATAATAAGAGTTTTTGAAGTATTTAAAAGCTTCAAAAACTCTTATACTGCAAATATAATTTACTGAGCGTATTTCTTTACAGTAAGTACTAGTTTATCAAAATTGAGTGGTTTTGGTAAATAATCGTTTATACCGGCATCTTTAAAATCGTCCATGGTATAATTTTGTGCATTGCCTGTTATGGCAATAATTGGCACATTAGCTTTAGTGGAATCATCTAACGATCTGATTTTTTTTGCACAAGACATTCCATCAAGAATCGGCATATTGATATCCATTAAAATTGCTGCAAAGTCTTCCTTTTCAATCATTTTGAGTACCTGTTGTCCGTTTTTAGCAGACTTGATATCAAAATTCTGAAATTGGAGTACTTTTTTAGTGATATTTTGAATAACAGAGCTATCTTCCGCTACAAGAATTTTTTTTGCAGTCATATTTTAAAAGTTTAAATTATTGGTAATAATAAATGAGAGTTTGACTGTTGGTAATTTATAGACTAATAGAAATATACTTAAATATTCAATAGTTTTCTGTAGTTCAATTCAAATTCTTTAAAATCATTTTTGAGACCTTCAAAGTGTCTATCAAAATTACTTACATCATTTTGTTTAAGTTCTTTCTCAATAAGGGCTGCGTAACTTGCAACTCGATCAACTCCTAATGTACTGGCATTCCCTTTTATAGTATGTAATAAACTAAGTGCTTCTTTAATATCATCTATCTGCATGGCATCACTTACTTGAGAAATTAACTGTCGGGTATCGTCTTCAAATTCTTGGTAAGAATCTACCAGAATTTCATCTCCACCGTATTTCTTGAGTTCAAGTGCAGTGCTAATATTTAAGATTGATTTTTCTTCGGTATGGCCGTTACTGTTACTACTGCCATTTTCACTCACTTCTACTGCTTCAATTACATTTTCTTCATCCTCTTCAGCATACCATTTTTTCACTTTACTTATAAGTGTAGTCGCTTTAATAGGTTTAGCTACAAAATCATCAAGGCCAGAAACTAAAAATTCAGCTCTTTCTTCTTGCATGCTAAAGGCTGTCATGGCAATAATAGGAGGGTTGTAGTCCAGATTTAGCTCTCTAATTTTTTTTGTGGCTGTAATACCGTTCATTCCAGGCATTTGTATATCCATAAAAATCATATCAAAAATATCGGTCTGTACAATTTGAATGGCATCTGGTCCGCCAATGGCAATAGAAATTTCGCATCCAGCCTTTTTTAGAATTCTTCCTGCTACACTTAAGTTAACCATGTTATCGTCTACCAATAATACTTTTGGTGGTTTTTTAAATGCTCTTTTCTTTAATGAAATCTCATCTTCTTCATTGGTAACCAGTTTGTTTTGAGCACTTTTCTGAGCTTTTATGGTAAACCAGAATGTGCTTCCTTTGTTTATTTCTGATGTTACCCCAATATCTCCACCCATTATGTGGCTCAGTTCTTTGGAAATTGCTAGCCCCAAACCTGTACCACCATAAGATTTTGTATAAGAATTATCTACTTGGCTAAATTGTTTAAATAGCAAGTTGAGGTTTTCTTGTGAAATACCAATGCCAGTATCACTTACATCAATGTGAAGCAGTTGATGGTCGGGGTGATCTTCATAAACTTTTACCGAGATGGTAATTTCTCCGCTTTCGGTAAATTTAATGGCATTTGACGTGAGATTGGATAGAATTTGTAAAAGCCTTGTTTCGTCTGCAATAATATAATCGTGCACTGTTTTGCCGATGTTGTAAACCAGTTTAGAGTCTTTTACTTGTGCCTGCTGGAAGAACAATGCATGTAGTTTATCCAAAATTCGTCTAATAGAAACAGTAGTTTCTCGAAGCTCCATTTTACCAGCTTCTATTTTAGAAAGGTCTAGAATATCGTTGAGGATATTTAATAGAGTTTCAGAAGATTTTTTAATGGTATTTACATACTCGTATTGTTCCTGATTCAGGTTGGTTTCTGTGAGTAGGTCGATCATTCCAATAATACCATTCATCGGTGTTCTAATCTCGTGACTCATATTAGAAAGGAACTGTTTCTTTACTTTGAGTGATTTCTCTGCCAGTTCTTTAGCCTCTCTTAAACCTTCTGTAGCATTTTTAAGCGTAGTAATATCTCTAGCAACTCCTTCGATTGAAAGCGGATGGCCATTTTTATCGTAAATTAGTCTGAAATTGGAGATAGTACTCTTAATATCATCATCTTTAGAAATGATCTGGCTTTCGAAGTTGATTACATTACTATGCTTCAGCAACTCCCTGAGCAGATATTGCAATTTAAAATCGTTGAGTAGGTAATTGGTAATTGGTTTACCCAGTACTTCGATTTGTTTTTCACCTATAAGCTCATAAATAGATGGGCTTATCATGGTTATTATACCTTCTAAATCTATTCTGAAGTAAACATCTTGGAACGATTCAAAGATATTTCTGAATTTCTCTTCGCTTTCTGCAAGACCAATTTCTGTAACTTTCTTTTGGGTAATATCATGTGCAACACCAGATACTTCCAGAATTTGATTTTTCTTATTGTAAATCGGGTTGAGGTAGATTTCTCGCCAGTGTTCTTCACCATTTTCCAAAGTGAATTTCATTTCGAACTGCTGTGGTCTGCCTTTAAATGCTAAGCTGTATCGCTCATACCACATTCTGATAAATTTCGGGTTTTGATCTTGAAATGTTCTGTACAAGGGTAACATTGTTTTCGGATCAAAATGGAAATATTGCCAGAGGCTATCAGCAAAATTCTTATTGAACTTTGTTAATCTGAATCGTTTATCTACCGACCACATTAAATGTGAGCCACTTTCGAAAATGGCTTCTAAGCGAGCCGATTGCTCATTAATTTCTTTTTCGTGTTGGAAACGAAGAATTGTTCTAGCTAGCTGACCAGATACGAAAGTGAGTAATTCGAGGTCTTTCTTTTTAAATTTCTGTTTGTTTTTGAAAGATTGTAAAACAATCATCCCTACAACCTTCTCATTAATCACCAATGGAACACCTAACCATACACTTGGAATATTTTTCGTTTGTGCTAGGTTTTGAGATTCCATTATTTTTTTAATCATATCCTCATAAAAGAACATGGGTCTTTTAAAGTTGGAAACAGCATATTCCACAAAAGAATGGAGTGTTATAGGGGTCTCCTTAAATTCTGGTGAGTTAACTGTAAATGGGAAAGATACTTCTTTAGTTTTTGGGTTTTTAAGTGCTACAATAAAACTCTCAACACCAATTGCTTGGTCGAGCAATTCGTAGAACTTTTCATATAATACGTTTATCGGCGTGTCTTTTTCAACCAGTCGGGCAATTTGGTAATAAAGATTTTGCGCCTTTTCTGCTCTTAAGCTGCTTGTATAATCGAAAAGCATTGCTCTAAACAGATAAGGTTTGTTCTGGTCTATTGTACAACTAAGCGTACCCCGTAAATTAAATTTTTTGCCTTGTTTGCTTACAAAAACAGTTTCGAACTTATCTAACTTACCAAGAAGTTTAGCTTTCTGCAAGCTAGAAATTGTTTCGTCGTAAGCTTCTTCGTCAATGAGGTAATCAAGGTTGATTTGCTTAATCTCGTGATCTTCGTAATCAAGTAAGTCTTTAAAGGTATTATTTACCAGAATAATTTTACCTTGTTCATCGAATATAAAAATAAGGTCGTTGGCGCCATCAAATAGGTCTTGTAATAGTTGGTTTGTTTCGTGTAGGGCTTTTGTAACCTTAATTTGTTCGGTAATATCTTCTCCTACAATAGTCATAGAAGCTATGTCTCCCTGCTGGTCATTCAACACAATGGAATTAAACCTGATGGTAAGTCTTTCTCCTTTTTTTGTTCTGAGTGTGCCCTCAAATGTATCGAGGAAACCAGAAATTCTTAGTTTGCCTTCACTTTCTAATGAAGGTTGGAATACCTCAAATAAGCTTTTATTAACGAGTTCATCCGATTTCCAACCGCTAACGTCCAGTAAAAATTGGTTGCAAAACTTTATGTTTCCATTTCGATCTATGGTAATGGCAAAGGTGATGGCATTTTTTAAAGCATTCTGAAGGCGTTCTTCAGAATACTTAATCATATCTTCGTAACTTTTTTGCTCTTCTTTTTCTTTGCGGTCGTGTATGTCTACAGCAGAAGTTATAAAACCTTTGTAATTTCCTTTGTTATCGTAGTATGGACTACCTTTTTCTAGTAACCACCTGTATTGATCGTCATTTCTTTTGAGTCGATAAATACACTCATAAGGCTCTTTATTTTCAATGTGTTTTTCAATCTTATCTATTATATTCTTGTCTTCTTCATAAACACATTTTTTCCATGCTTTTTGCTCAGAGTCATCAGTACATTCTCCTATAAATTTAGTCCACTGATCATTATAATAATAAAACTCATTTTCGATGTTTGCCATTCTCATGAGAGAAGGAGCGTAGTTGGCAATGGTTTTAAATCTATTTTCACTCACTGCCAATTTATTCTGGAAAACAGCCTCGTTTAACCGACTGTTAATTTCCATGGCAAGTAGTTTAAGTTGCAAAGTAAGATTGCCAGATGCGGAGTTTAGTTCATAGCAACAGATGTATTCAACTTTACTTTCTATGTGGATAGGCAATAAAAGTAGTGGGTCTTTTTGTGCCTCGTGTAATTCGAAAGGTTTAAATAGTCTGGGTCTTCTCTGGTTAATTAAATCTGGATACTGTGTTAAATCTGTATTTATTATTAGTTGTGGTAATCTTTGATCAATGTCTGGATTGATCTGATATAGGATATTATTCTGCTTTTCTTCTGTACTTTTCAGAATACAGCTATAACTAATATGTTTAAGCTTCGAGATAATATTTAATGATCTTATCAGAAGTTGCTCGGTATTCTTTTCGGGGAAAATATTTCTGATTGTTTCATTAAAAACCAGTAATTCTTCGTATCTGGCCTCATTATCTGCCTCTATTTTTTTTTCTTCTGTAACATCTCTGCAATAGGCAACTACTAAGCTCTGATTGTAATATTGCGCTTCATCGAGGCTAATTTCCAGAGTGAATTTTCCTTTGTTTGGGTAGTCGCCTTCAATTAGAATTTTTTGTTCTATGTTTAGTAAGTCGTCTACATGCTTACCTTTAGGCTCAATTATAGAAATATCATATTTTTCAAAAACATCTTCGAGTCTTTGGTAATTTACATTGTCTTTATCGAGCCCAAAAAATTGAAGACCTGTTTTATTAATGTCTATAATATTGCCATCTGTTTCGAGTAAGAAAATGATGTTATTGTTCTTCTCGAAAAGCGATTTATAGAATTCTTTAGCAGCGGTTAGCCATTTTTTCTTTTTAAGCTTGGTGGTTACATCTCTACCAATTCCTCTAATAAATGGTCTGCCATTTTCGTGCTCCACATACATGCTTATAAAATCAAGCACAACGGTATTACCATCTTTATCTATTAAGCTTACATAACCTCGAGCTGTTTTACTTTGAGCCAGTTTTGTTATATATAATTCATATATATGAATATGCTGCTCAGGTATTAAGTCTTTGATATTGGCTTTGTTATAGTCCTCTTCACTTATATTAAAAGTGTCTCTGCTTTGGTCATTTAAGAAAAAAATCTCTCCATCTAACCAATGTTTACATACAAAGTGATTGGATACATAATATTCAGTAATGTCTATATCATTAGGATCGTCATCTGAATATTCTGTAAATTCTTTTTTTGCCAGTTTTTCTCGGAGTTGTAGAATTTCTTCTATCAACTCTTCCTTATTTTTTTGAAATAGTTCCAAATTTTTAAAATTTAAAGCCGGGACAAAAAACAATACAATTTAAAAATAGAGAGAATACTTACCAGCCAAAATTACTTTTATTTTTAGTTTAGTTGTAAGTTGAAAAATTAAATGCCGGAAAAAAAATAGATTATTAAACTTTTATACTAATAGCTAGGTTATTATGGCTTATGGGGAATTTCTGTCGATTTAATTCGCTAAAACCAGATATTTTTTTCTTGAAATTTAATCGAAAAAAACATTTTCTCCATAATTTTGTAATATCAATATAGTATAAAACCTAGTATTGCGGCTTAACTAACTTTATGTCAAAACTTTTATCATACATTTTCATTTTAAGTACCTTGCACTTATCAAGTGTAGACTTAAGCATCTTCTGTTTTTCCGATTGTGAAAAGTCAGATTCTGAGAATGTACTAGAAGAAGAATCCATCAAGACGGAAATAGCAATCCATCAAGTCAATAGTAATAAAGAAGTTGAGCGTCAGTTCTATACTGTATTTCCTGAAGCGGAACTTGTAGTAAATATACCAGAAATTAGCTTAAACAGCCAACTATTTGCTACAACTAATCTCCCACTTTATATATTACATAGTTCATATCTTCTTTGAACTATTCCAATCTAATTTATTGTCAATCAGTTATTTGTGTTGTTTTTGTTGAATGATTCACAATAAGAAATTATTGTGTCCATTTTAAAATTTGAGCAATTAGCAAACAACTCATTCCAAAATATTTTTAAGTCAAAATATTTTTTTAGAACCTCTATGAATTCTAAACAATTTGATCCAATAATTCAGCGAATGGCTGGATTGGTTAAGCATGATTTTAAAATGGTTAACCTACGGGATGAATATTATACTAATACCTCATTTACAGGAAGAGCAGAAGTTTTTCTTGACGGCCTAAGTGACAAGGGACGCAAAATAGACCTTGCCATTATGAAAAATAACCTCCCTTTCGATCAATTTATATTGTTTGTTGAGGAGGTGGGATTTCCTGTACTAACATTTTATAGAGATACAGAGGATGTAATGCCAGTAATGCTTTATAAGGAGCATAATAATTACTTTAGTGCATATATCTACAAAAACTCAGAAGAAATTAAAATAGAAGATGCTTCATTCATTTTCCAAAACCTGGAAATGCTACCTAGTGGTGAAGTATTATATGCAGTTCCTTTTTCTCAGCATGCATTAGTGAGTGAAGATGACAATCTCATGAATGAGATAAAAGGACCGGTTTCCAGATTATTCAACTTACTAGGGTCAGAAAGAAAAGATATTTTTTATATCTATTTCTATGCAATCATTATTTCTATAATCAGTCTTTCGTTGCCTTTGGGTGTGCAGTCTATTATTGAAATGATATCTGGTGGTGTGTTTTTTAACTCTATCATACTACTTATTTCTTTTGTAATTATAGGGGTTTTAATTGCTGGTGCTTTACAGGTAATGCAGTATTCGATTGTCGAGGTTTTACAAAGGAGAATTTTCGTGAAAGCAGCTTTTGAGTTTTCTCACAGAATACCCAAAGTAAAAGCAGAGTCTATTTTAAATGATTATGCTCCAGAGTTAATGAACCGCTTTTTTGATGTATTAACGCTTCAGAAAGGATTGCCTAAGTTGCTTATAGATTTAACTGGTGCTGCTTTGCAGATCGTTTTCGGTTTGGTTTTACTTTCTTTCTATCACCCGTTTTTTATCTTTTTTAGCATCATATTGCTCACTGCAATTACGCTAGTATTCTATTTTACAGGGCCAAAAGGTTTGGAGTCTAGTCTTATCGAATCTAAGTACAAGTATAAAGTTGCACATTGGTTAGAGGAGATTGCTCGTACTTTATATTCTTTTAAACTAGCTGGACACACCAATTTGCCATTGCAAAAAATGGATAGTTATGTAAATAATTATCTGCACTATAGAAAAAAGCATTTCCGTATTTTAATGGCTCAGTTTATCAACATTATTGGTTTTAAAACCATTGTAACTGGTGGTTTGCTCATAATTGGTAGCTGGTTGGTAATGGAGAGAGAGATTACACTGGGTCAGTTTGTAGCAACAGAAATTGTAATTGTAATGATTTTGGCTGCTGTTGAAAAACTTATACTCAATATGAGTACCGTTTACGATATGCTTACTGCAGTAGAAAAAATTGGTAATGTAACCGACCTTGGATTAGAGAAAAGCGGGGGTATAACCATTCCAGAAAAACAGCATCATGGCTTAAACATCAGAATAAGGAATGTGAAGTATAAGTATCCGGGTAATTCAGAATATTCTATTAAAGGGATTGATCTAGACATAAAACCAGGCGAGAGAGTTTGTATTTCTGGTTATAACAGCTCAGGTAAAAATACCATGGCGAGGTTGTTTTCTGGTGTACTAGATTCTTACGAAGGTACAATTTCTCTTAATGGAGTTTCTATGCGCGATGTAAACTTAAACCATTTAAGAGATCAGGTTGCAAAGAATGTATCTAGCGAAGAAATATTTGATGGAACAATTCTAGAAAATGTAACAATGGGTAACTCTAAAGTTTCTTACGAAGATGTTACTTGGGCATTAGAAAGTGTAGGCTTGCTAGATCAATTTTCTGCTTTGCCAAATGGATTAATGACCAATATGGTAGCTGGAGGAAGAATTTTCTCACAAAGTGTTGCATCTAAATTGGTATTAGCAAGATGTATTGCTGAAAGACCAAGACTTTTAATTCTCAACGATATTTTAAAAGATCTAGAAAAAGTAGATAGACTTAAAATTCTTCATTTTTTAATGGACAAAGAAAATCCTTGGACGCTTGTATGTGTTTCTAACGATCCTATGACTATGGCAAGCTGCGATAGAATTATACTACTTAATGCTGGCATAAAGTTGATGGAAGGAACCTACGAAGAGCTGATTGAAAATGAGAAGTTCAAGGAAATATTAGTCTACAAATACACTAAAAGTGAAGTAGCATAAATAGCCAAATTTTTAACTATAAATCAGCTATTAAAGAAATTTATATAACATGTTAAGGTTATCTCCTAATTCAAAAATTGACGAAACACACTATAAGCAGAAGCTCAATTCGCTTAAATCGCTACAGACACCTAAGAGTGTAAAAGGTTTAAGTCGTTGGCTTGCGGGAGTATGCATTATTGCATTTATCGCAATGTTTCTGCCTTGGCAGCAAAATATTCGCTCAGATGGTGAGCTTACTGCGCTATCACCGAGTGATCGCCCACAAACTGTCGAAACAGCCATTGCTGGTAGAATTATAGAATGGAAAATAAGAGAGGGACAACAAGTTGAAGCAGGTGACACCCTAGTAAGAATTGCTGAGATTAAAGAAAAATACTTTGATCCTAATTTATTACTCAGACTTCAAGAACAAGTTAATGCCAAAGAGCAGAGTATTTCTAGTAAAATAAAAAAAGCAGAGGCTTTACAAATGCAGGTAAATGCTTTGCGAAATGGATTAAAATTAAAACTGGAGCAAACTGAAAATAAGATTATTCAGAAAAAGCTTAAAGTTGAAAGTGATAGTAATGATGTAATAGCTGCAAAAACAAATATCGCTGTAGCTGAGAGGCAAGTAATTATGTACCAAAACTTGTATGATAGTGGATTGGTAGCGCTTACAAAATTGGAAAGTGCAAAAATTAAAGTACAGGAAGCCAGAGCTAAAATTGTAAGTGCAGAAAATAAGCTGAATTCTTCTAGAAATGATCTGGAAATTGAAAAGCTAAACCTGAGTACAGTTGAAGCTGAATATTTGGATAAAATTGCCAAGTCTGAATCGGATAGGAGTGCAACCCTAGCTGATATTTATGATGGTGAAGGCATGTTGGCAAAAAGTAAAAACGAATTGGCCAATATGACTATTCGGAATCAGCAATATGCGATAGTTGCTCCGCAGAATGGCTACATAGTTAAAGCACTTAAAAACGGTATAGGAGAAACTGTAAAAGAACAAGAGCCACTTCTAACTATAATGCCATCTGATCCAGATAAAGCGGTTGCTTTATACATCAATGCGATGGATGTGCCATTGCTTTCTGTAGGAAGACATGTGCGATTACAATTTGATGGTTGGCCGGCAATTCAGTTTTCTGGTTGGCCGAGTGTTTCTGTAGGTACATTTGGTGGTAAAGTAGCGGTAATTGATCAAGTAGGCGACCAGACTGGTAAATACAGAGTTTTAGTAACACCAGATAAGAGAGAAGGAGATGAAGAATGGCCAGAAGAATTGAGGCTAGGTTCTGGTGTTTATGGTTGGGTAATGCTAGACGATGTACCAGTTTACTTCGAATTGTGGCGCAACCTCAATGGTTTCCCTCCAACAGTTTCGGCTTATTCAAAAGCTTCAACCGGAAGTGATACTTCAAAATCAAAAGATAAGAAAAAATGAGTATATCAATAAATACTGATCTACTTAAAATACCATTTATAATGCTCTTTTTTGCGCTTTTTTCATCTATTAATGTAGATGCTAAAAAGTTGTTTAAATATGAGCCAGAACCAGATACTGTTGCAGTTTTATCTCTGGATGAATTGTACAAACAAATTTTAGAAAATCATCCTTTAGCGAAACAGGCTAGACTTCTTTCAGAAAATGCCAAGCAGCAGTTAAGGTTATCAAGAGGGTATTTTGATCCAAAAATTAAATCTACTTATGATACAAAAGAATTTCACGAAACCGAATACTATTCACTTTGGAAAACAGAATTAAAGATTCCTGTTTGGCTTGGAGGTATAGATTTGAAGGCTGGGTATGAAAAAAACACAGGCTATTACTTAAATCCAGAACACAATACCGACGATGGGAGAGGTTTGCCTTATGCAGGAATTTCTGTGCCAATAGGTAAAGGTTTATTTATAGATGAGCGAAGGGCTTCTGTAAAGCAAGCAGCAATTTTTGAAGACATTTCAGAAGCGGAAAAAGTGAAGATGCTCAACAAGCTTATACTACAAGTAGCCAAAGATTATTGGAGCTGGTATTTTTATTATCATCAGTATCAAACACAGGAGCGAGGTTTTGAGATAGCAGAATACTTTTTTAAGTCTGTAAAAATAAGGGTAGAGCAAGGCGATATGGCTCCAATTGATTCTATTGAGGCGAAGATAACCATGCAACAGCGCCAAATGGATTTGAACAATGCGAATGTGCAATTAAGAAATGCACGTCTCATGCTTTCGAATCATATTTGGGGACCAGATAGTGAGCCATTAGAATTATCTGAAAGTATAAATCCGGTTAACCTGCCTTGGGAGTATGATGACCCACAAACTTTGCAAGAGTTGATGGATTTCGCTATGGAGAATCACCCAGAGTTACAGAAAATTAGATTTAAGAATGAGCAATTGCTAGTAGATAGACGACTGGCTAGAGAAATGCTCAAGCCAGAATTAAATCTAAATTATAATTTCTTAAAAGATACTGAGTCTAAGTTTGATTATTCTTATCTCTCAGAAAACTATAAACTGGGAATTAGTTTTGAAATGCCAATTTTTTTGCGAAAAGAACGCGCAAAAGTTCAGCAGGTTAATATAAAGATTGACCAAAATCAGTTAGAGAGTAAACAAAAAGAAAGAGAAATTATCAACGAACTGAATGCAAAGTATAATGAACTTGTTAACTTAAATGAACAATTGGATTTGCAGGAGGATATGGTTGATAATTATGTGAAAATGGTAAGAGGAGAGAGACAAAAATTCAGAGTAGGAGAAAGTTCTGTATTTTATGTAAATGTGAGGGAGAACAAACTAATTGAAGCTGAAATTAAATTATTTAAGATGCGATATGAGTTTGCCAAATCTATTGCTGAACTTAGATGGGCCGCTGGCCAAGGCATTTGAACTATTTTTTCATACCAAATATAAATTAAGTGAGGGAGTGTGCTTTGCATGCCCCTTCTTTTTTTTGCCTGTTTCCTTTTAACTTAGCCAAATAATCTAGAATTATCTGTTCATTTATAATTTGGCTAAGGAATTTCATCCATCTGGAAAAACATTATCTCAAAAGCTATACGGCATGCATTTGATTACCGCTTTGTGCGGATTCGGTGCTACTGTGTCTTCTTATATATTATTTGACGAACAAATAGATTATTTTTTAGCGATACTTATCGGTTTTGCCACATTATTAGATTACCATTTACAAAATAACAAGTCTGGCAGTATTAAAGAAGCTTGGAAATATTATATAAAAAATAATATTCTTCTATTCTTATTTGCTTGGGTAATTGTGGTTTGCTTGCTTCTAAAATCCAACTTTTACCAATTTATATTTATGGGGCATTTAGCCCTCGTAGCCGTTTTTTACGGATATGATTTAAAACTTGGTAAGTTTAAACTGGGAGCACTCAGGTATAATAATAATATCAAGATATTTCTGATTGTGTATGTTTGGGTAGCTGCAACGGTTTGGTATCCTTTTCTCGAAACAAATTTTAAGCATGAAGTATCGAGAAGTTTGCTAGTTCCAGAAACGATACAAAGAGCTTTGTTTTATTTTGCTTTAACATTGCCTTTCGATATTAGAGATGAAGAAAGCGATAAAAGAGTAAAACTTAAGACTTTGGCGGCAACAATCGGCCTTAAGAAAACACAGTTTCTCTCTACTCTTTGCTTAATTTTTTCTTCAATAGTTGCTTATTACGCATATCACCTTGCTTACTTTTTAGCCATTTCTGTCTCTCATATATTTTGCTTTTTTATAATTCTAGGTGTAAATAAAAAGAGGAAAGGCTTTTATTATACAGGATTAATGGATGGCTCAATTGTTTTTCAAGCCATCCTATTATTAATCGCTTATTATTTCGGTTAGAAAACTGATTTTAATATTCCTAGTTCTAACCCTCTTAACTCTGCAAGTCCTCTCAGTCTGCCAATACAAGAATATCCCGGATTGGTTTTCTTATGTAGGTCGTCGATCATCTGGTGGCCATGATCTGGTCGCATTGGAATAGCACTGTCAGCTCTGCCAACAGCTTTTCTTTTACTTTGTTCTTCCAAAATAGCTTTTACTACTTCGTACATATCTACATCACCATCCAAGTGGTCTGCTTCGTAGAAATTGCCTACTTCATCGCGTTTAGTGCTTCTTAGATGGATAAAATGCATCTTATCTCCATTTCTTCTAATCATGCCAGCCAAATCGTTATCTGCCCTTACTCCATAAGAACCCGTACACATACAAAAACCATTACTTGGGCTTTGAGCAGCACTTAGCAAATCTTGCAAGTCTTTTTCTGTACTTACTACTCTTGGTAGGCCTAGAATAGGGAAGGGAGGATCATCTGGGTGAATGGCCATTCTCACACCTGCTTCTTCAGCAACAGGTATTATTTCTTGCAAGAATTCAAAAAGATGCTTTTTTAATTTATCTGCATCAATTTCGGCATACTCATCCAAGACTTTTTGGAATTGCTGCAAAGAGTAACCTTCTTCTGAACCCGGCAAACCAGCAATTATATTATTTACCAGTTTTTCTATAGAAGCATCGTCCAGTTTATCAAAACTTGCTTTAGCGGCAACTTTTTGTGCTTCGTTATAATCATTCTCTGCCCCAGGTCTTTTTAGAATAAATAATTCAAAAGCAGCAAACTCATTCGCATCGAACCTTAATGCTTTTGAGCCATCTGCAACTTCGTAAGCCAAGTCTGTACGTGTCCAGTCTAGCACAGGCATAAAGTTGTAGCAGATCGTTTTTACTCCACATTTGCCAAGATTTTTAATAGAGGTTTTATAATTTTCGATGTACTTCTTATAATCTCCAGATTGCTTTTTTATTGATTCGTGAACTGGTACGCTTTCAACAACCGACCAAGTTAGTCCAGCTTCTTCAATAATTGCTTTGCGTTTTAAAATCTCTTCTTCTGTCCAGATTTCTCCATTGGGGATATGGTGCAATGCATTTACAATTCCGGTCGCTCCTGCCTGTTTCACATCTGAGAGACTCACTAAATCATTCGGGCCATACCAACGCCAAGTTTGTTCCATTTTCATGCTAAAAGTATCTAAAAATAAAGGAAATTTATTGTTCGTGTCTTTTGATCAAATCTATAGAAATATGTTTTTAAATGCAGTTTATCTGATTAAAAATAGATTGAAAGATGAATTTCTCCCTCTAAAAGATTTAAGCGATCACAAAAAATTGATTAACTTCACTTTTCAATCAATCAAAATAATCAGTTATGCATAAATACTTGTTCTTTTTTTCCTTTTCGCTATTGCTAAGCTTGCAGTTTACTGTAAAGGCACAAGATGCTGATTTATGGAAGCAACTAGCCAAAATCAAATGGAAATCAGAATATAATGAATATATAGGTGCAGAAATACAGTTGCCCACATTTGCTAAAGAAATAGAAGCTCTTAATGGAAAAGAAGTTGAGATAAAAGGTTTTATAATTCCGGTTGATCTTACAGGAGCTGATTACCTAGTACTTTCGGCATTTCCATATGCAAGTTGTTTCTTTTGCGGTAATGCTGGTCCAGAATCTGTAATGGAAGTGTATTTAAAAGAGGAGGAGAAGTTTGATGCAGATTCTAAGGTAACTTTTAGAGGAAAGTTAAAACTGAATTATGAAGACAGCTACCATTTGGTTTACATGCTACAAGATGCAGAACCAATTGTGATAGAATAAAAAAGGCCAGTTTAAAAACTGGCTTTCTTATTTAATTACTTCTTGCTTCCAAATCTCTTTTGTAATTTCTAAAAGCGCGATAAAGATTTGCTGCAACTTTTGCTTTTCCCAAATCAGAATTAAGGTATTTTTCTTCTTCTTTGTTTGTAAGAAAACCAACTTCTACCAATACACTTGGCATTGTTGTTTTTGCTAAAACTAAAAAGCCTGCTTGTTTTACTCCACGATTTGGACGTTCGTTTGCCTTTCCAAATTCATTTTCTATTAGTGAAGCAAAGGCAATGCTGTTTTCTTGATAAGCCTGTTGTAGGTTAGACAACAAGATATACGAAACCGGAGATTTAGGATCAAATCCGTCGTATAGTTGTAAATAACCTTCTTCTTTCAAGATTACAGAGTTTTCTCGCATGGCAACCGCCAAATTATCATTGGTATGGCTTAAACCCATTGTATAGGTTTCTGTGCCATGAATATTTTCTTTTGGATAAGCATTGCAATGAATTGAAATAAACAAATCTGCAGATGCTCGATTGGCAATCATTGCCCTTTCGTGTAGATTTACATATTGATTTTTTGTTCGCGTGTAAATAATTTCTACATCCTTATGAAAGGTACTTATGAGTTTACCTAATTCGAAAGCTATTTCAAGAGTTAATTCTTTTTCTTTACTGATAGAGCCTGAACATCCCGGATCAAACCCGCCATGGCCTGCATCTATCACTATTTTTTTTACAGAATATGCCGGCTTATCAACAGGTTGAAAAGAACAAAGCATAATTCCGGCAATAGCTAAGGGAATTATTAAGAGATTTTTCATAAAATTGCATCCTGTTTTGAGTAAGGAGAAAAAAAATAAGTATTTAACGCTTCTTTGTATCTTTTATCAAAAATATGTTAAATAGTTGGAGTTCATCCTTCTCTTTTACTATTTAGTAAAAATACTGAAAAAAGTGTTTTTATAACATGATTTATTAAAGAACTCGTTTCTCTTATTCTTCGTTTTAGAGCTGAAAATTTTTTTTAGGGAATTTTGGACAGATATAAATATTATACCTTTATTGGCAAAATTGTAGAGTTTGTGGTGAGAGCTGTTCTTTTTTCCTCAGTTTTTATTTTACTGAGCCTTTCTTCCCAAGCACAAGTTATTGAAAGTGACACTGTTTTAGTAAATGATTCAACCATTTCTACAGATACAACCCTTCTTGCAACAGATAGTTTAGCTGTTGCTACAGATACTATTCAGCAAGAGGGCCCGATTGAAACCACCATTAAATATTTTGCTAAGGATTCGCTTAATTACGATCCCATAAACGGCACAGTGTATTTATATGGTGAAGCAAAGGTGACTTATGGAGACATGACTATTGAAGCAGCTGAAATCCAGTATAATATGGCTGGTAAGACTGTTCATGCAAATGGTGTCCCAGACTCCACAGGCACACTCACAGGAATTCCGATATTTACGCAAGGTGGGCAAACCTACAATGCAGAGAATATGACTTACAATATGGAAACCGAAAAGGGTATAATTTCGGGTATTGTAACTCAACAGGGAGATGGTTATATAAAAAGTGGGAAGGTAAAGCGAACACCAGATAATGCTATGTATGCCGCAGGTAATATTTATACCACCTGTAATTTGGAAGAACCGCACTTTGGCATTCGATCTAAAGAATTAAAAATTGTTCCTAACAAATATGTAATTTCTGGTCCATTTAACTTTGAGCTAAATGGTGTACCAACTCCTTTAGGTTTTGCATTTGGTTTGTTTCCATTTTCTGATAAGCGAAGTGCTGGTATTGTTGTACCAACCTACGGTGAAAGTTCTACCAGAGGTTTTTATTTAAGAAATGGAGGTTTTTACTTGCCAGTAGGAGATTATATGGGTGTGCAGCTTCTTGGGCAGATTTATTCTCTTGGAGGTTGGGGAGCGTCTATAGATTCAGATTATAAAGTAAGATATAAATTTAGCGGTGGGTTAAGCTTTAGCTATAATAAGGTGATTACACAACAAGATAATCTGGAAGATACAGAAACTACGGATTATTGGCTAAGATGGAACCACAGCCCTGTATCAAAAGGAAATAGTAGGTTTTCTGCTAGTGTAAACGTTGGTTCATCTACATATAACAGAAACAACTCATTTAGCACAGAAGATTATATTTCAGCTTCATTTAACTCAAGTGTTTCTTATAGCAAAACCTTTGAAGGAACACCATTTACAGGAAGTGCCAATTTGCGTATCAACCAAAACGTAAATACAGGAGTTACAGATTTGTATCCAGAGGCGAACCTTTCTATGAGAAGAATTTATCCTTTTAAAGGAAATTCTACAAAAAAGAATCCGCTAACTCAGTTAAACGTGTCTTATTCAGTAAGTACAAAAGCACAGGTTACAAACGAAGAAGATAATATCTCATTCCCGTTCACAACTCTAGAAGATTTAGAAGAAGAAACAGATACGGAAACAGATGATGACGATGACGATGATTTGCCAGATGATTTATTTGCGAATTTTAGTAGATTCTTAAACGATGCGCAATATGGGGCTATCCACAAAATTCCAGTTTCAACAAACTTAACCTTACTCAAATTTTTCCAGCTTTCTCCGAGCTTTAGTTATAACGAATATTGGTATCCTCAAAAGTTCAATTATACTTATGTAGAAGAAGAGGATGCTGTAAGAGTAACCGAAGAGCCTGGTTTTACCAGAGCTTACGATTACACCTCTAGTGTTGGTATGAGTACTCGTTTATATACTTTCTATTATCCTAAAATCGGAAAGGTAGAAGGTATTAGACATATGATTACACCAAGTGTGAGTTATAGCTATCGTCCAGATTTTTCTGATCCGAGATACGGATTCTTCCAATATGTGCAGAAAGATGAAACAGGAGAAACTTACAGTAAAGTATCTCGTTTTCAAGGAGCTTTATATGGTGCTCCTAGTTCTGGTAAAAGTAGTTCGGTTTCTTTTAGTTTAAGTAACCAGATTGAAGCGAAAGTGAGAGCGAAACCAGATTCTACTGGTAAAGCAGAAAGTAAAAAGGTGCCAATTCTACAAAGCTTGAGTTTAAGTACAAGCTACAACTTTGCAGCAGACTCATTCAATCTCTCAAATATTTCTATGAGTGCAAGAACTCAGTTATTTAAGAATGTTCCATTTATTAATGGATTATCTGTTAACTTGAGTGGTACACTCGATCCATATACTTATGTGTTGGATGATGTAACTTTTGATGATGATGGAGATATGACTATTTCTCAACATAGAATTCCAGAATATGCTTGGGATACTGGCAATGGAATAGGGCAGTTAACTAGTGCAAGTTTAGCTTTGTCAACTTCTCTTAGCCCGAAGAAGAAAAACGAAAAAGACAAAGATGTAGAGCCCAAGTCTGCAAGAGAAAAAGAAGAACTCGAATTCATTGAGAATAACCCGAATTTGTATGTGGACTTTAGTGTTCCTTGGAGTTTGAGGTTAAGTTATAACCTCCGATACAGTAAAACTGGTTTTAAAGAATCTACTGTAGTGCAAACCTTAACTTTTAGCGGCGATGTTTCCTTTACCGAGAAATGGAAGATTGGTTTCCGTTCGTCTTATGACTTTGAAGAGAAAGGTTTTGGTTTTACCAGTTTAAACATCTCAAGAGATTTACACTGCTGGCAAATGAGTATGAGCTGGATTCCATTTGGAGCGCGCCAATCTTACAATATCGATATTAGTGTAAGATCTTCTATTTTACAAGACTTAAAGCTTAGTAAGAGGAATACTTGGTACGATAGGTAATAAGGCTTTAAATAGCCTTAAAAAGGCTGTTTTCTTGCTTCTTTTTTACAGTTAAAGGGATCATGTAAGATTATTTTTTAACACACAAATCTTTTAAAATCAAAGCAATAGCATCTGCATATTTCTTAGTATTTGTTGAAGTGTCTAACTCTAATTCAAATTTATTCGAATACCTTCTAAACTCAATATAACATGAGTTCCCAAATTCAATAATCCCAGATTCTAAATGCGGTGTTTCTAAAGGATCAATTAGACCATGTTTTATTCCCAATTCAAATCTCTCCATAGATTCAATTGTGATTTTTTTATGCGAAATCTGGATTTCCTCTTTAAGTTGTTTTTTTAAGTTTGCTATAACATTTTCATAACTGAATGAAGTGTTTGTAAAGCAATCTATCTTTAATATTGAAATTCCCATATTTTTCTTTGTTATCAGATCGATTAATAAACTGAAGCTCACTAGTAAAATGAGGAAACAAAAAGGCTTCTAATTATAATTAGAAGCCTTTTTTGTTATGAGTTTAGGTGTTTTACCAAGTGTAATCTTCGCCACACATAATGTCCATACCAATTGGAGAACCATCTGGTGGAGATAGAGGAGCTGTAATGTCAATTTTACCTGGGTTTCTTAAGAACTTAGCAATCTCTTGCGATAGGTAAAAATAATGAGCTTGTTCTTCGGTACTGTCTTTTTTAGTAGCATCGAGGTATTCTTTCAACTCATTTAATTTCAACATCGAAATCGCTTTTACCTGTGCTGCAGAACTTTCGTCACCAGCAAGATTCATAATATGTCTTACAGCTAATTTGCCTGTAAGCATTTGTATTTCTTTTTCTAAACCACTGGTGCTTTTTGCATCAGTAATTGTGTAGTCTAAAACTTCGTCGATTACTTCTCCCAATCCCGGATATTTAGCATCTCTACTGTGGAATTCAACCAAACGAGCAGCTCTTTGTGGATGGAAAATAAAACGAAAAGTTTCGTTAGAGGCTGTTTCTGCGGCAGATACTGGATCAAAGCTAACTCCGGTTCTTGCTTTAAAAGTTTCTCTTGTTCTAGGATAACCCGCTGGGCGAGGCGGAATATTTTTTATCAGTTCTTCTGATAATGTAAGTGCTTTAGGAGAAAGCGTATTTAAAAGTGCATCTAATGCTTTTTGTTGTTCAGAAGGGCTTACAATTTCTGTAACTACTTGTTTGTCTCCTTTTACTGCGAAAGTATAATTCATACCACCGAGCATTTTAGAAGCCGCATCTATTTGGTAGCGATGTAACATGTACATAGGTGCTAATACTTCTTCTAAAGTAGCTTTAGGCATACCAGTTCTAATTTTATCCATCGAGAAATTATCTAAAATCTTCTGGCGGATTTCCATCAGTCTGTTTAGTTCTTCGGCTGCATTTTTTCCACTATCCCATAAGTGAGCGGTAGGATGCGCTCCACCAGAAGCTCTAGCATCAGCATCAGAAATAAAAACAAAACCATCTTTAATGTAATCGTCTACAATTTTGTTTAAAGCAGCTTCTTCATCTGTTCCTTCTGGAAAATCCTGATAACCATAAGCAATGGTTATGTTATCCCATTCGCCAATGCCTGTATCATATGCATTTGCTAATGTTACAGTACCATCTTTCTTTAGGTCGATTTGTGGATGTGGATAATCCATTACAGAAGCTCTATCTTTAGGAGAGGCAGCAAAGTTGTGCATTAGTCCTAAAGTATGGCCAACTTCGTGTGCAGAAAGCTGTCTTAGTCTTGCCAATGCCATTTCGAGCATTTCTTCAGAAATAGGTTTGCCTTCTTCGTAAGCAGCAACTAAACCTTCTGCTATTAAATAATCTTGGCGAACACGTAGAGAGCCTAATGATACGTGTCCTTTAATAATTTCTCCAGTTCTTGGATCTCTTACAGAGGAACCATATGACCACCCCCGGGTGGAGCGGTGGACCCATTGGATTACGTTGTAGCGTAAATCCATAGGGTCTGCTCCTTCGGGAAGTAATCTCACCTGGAAAGCGTCTTTATAACCTGCAGCTTCGAATGCTTGGTTCCACCAAGATGCACCTTCTAATAGTGCCGATCTTACTGGTTCTGGTGCGCCTCTATCTAAATAATAGATAATTGGCTCAACCGCTTCGCTAATTGCTGCACTTGGATCTTTCTTTTCCAGACGGTGTCTGGATATATACTGTTTTACAATAGGTTCAGAAATAGGAGTGGCATAGTCCATAAATGAAATGCCATTGAACCCTGCTCTTGGGTCAAATTTTCTTGGTTTGTAGTTATCGTCTGGTAACTCAACAAATGAATGATGCTGTCTTACTGTTACAGCATCTGCAGTTGGAGTTACTGATCTGATCTCACGACCAGTTGCATCACCAGCGAAAGTAAGCGTCGCTTCTATTTCTGTGTTTTTCGGAAAGTTTTTCAACATTGGTAGATAAAAAGCACTGCGGTTTTCATCTAATCTGTATGCACCTTGCTTTCTTCCTTTCAATCTACCTGCAACGTCATGTGCATCTCTCATGAAGAATTTAGACACGTCCACCAAAACTTTTCCATCAGATTCTGCGGCTACATCAAATCCCCCTAATACCGATCTGGCGAAAGCCTGTTCTACAGATCTTTTTTCGTCTTCGTTATCACTAATGGCCCTGTATTCGTAGTTTGGTTCAATTAATAATATTTTTGGACCAGTTCTTTCAAATTTCACAATGTGTCTGCCACCCAATTGGCCTCTATCGAGACCGAGGTCGTTAGAACCAACACCTGCTGAAAGTGAACTTACGTAAAGAAATTCTTCATCAAATTTATCTATCTCAAGCCAAATTTTGCCAGTTTTTTCGTCCCAATAGAAATTGAAATGACCTTCGTAGGCTTTCATGCCTTTGGTTTTATCCGCAATCGTATTTTGACTGGTAGCACTGGTTTCTGGAGTTTTGTTTCTTTGAGCAATGGAAGGTTGCGCAAAAAATGAAATACTGCTAGTGAATAGGAGTAGTAAAAGTTGTAGGGGGTATCTCATAAAAAAATAGTAATTTATTAAGAATAATTAGTATTCATTCAAGTAATCCAAATTTATAAATTAATAAGTTAATTGAAAGGATAATTTTGGAGTAATATTATTTCTGAGATACAATTGATGAAAAACTCCAATGAAATGGAATAAAAAAAGGTATCTAAGAACAGATACCTTTAATTTTTTACAGATAAGATTGTAGATGATTAAAGTAAATCTTGAGCGTAAATAATAGATCCTACCAGAATTACTATCGCACCTAGCACAATAACAAAAGATATCATTAATTCTGAATCTCTTGACATATATGGCTCAATACCAGTATAATAATCATCTTCTCTTTCTAACTTATCTTCTTTTTCTTTCACTTGTTCAGCCATAGCTTTTAAGTTTAAGTGGATGTTTGGTTATTTTTTCAAATTTACTAAAAAAGGCACATCGAGAATGTTAACAGTCTTATATTAGCCTATACGTTTACCTTATTTAACACTTGATACCCTATGTGGGGTTCAATGCTGCTTTTATCAGTTGTTTGATTCTTATTTCTTCCCTAATGTAAAAAAATCTGGTGATTTTTAATATTTTTTCCACTTAATTATTACATCAGCAATCTTCCTGTCATTGGCTAAACGAGGCACTTTATTTTGCCCTCCTAACTTGCCAATAGATTTCATATAACTCTGGAATGCATCTGTTTGGAGGGGAGTTATAACCAGCCTTTTTAAAATATTTCCACTAATTAAATCGTCGTAGTAACTATTTAATTCGCAAAGCTTGCTATCTATATCATCTGCAAAGCTTTCTATGTTTTCTGGAAGTTGTTCAAAAGCAATTAACCATTCGTGGTAGGGTAGACCTTCACCTACTTTTACTTGAGGAGCAACAGAAAATTCTGATATCTTGGTTTCGGGATGTTTGTTTTGCGCATAGCTTAAAGCTTTTTCGACTTCTTCGCCAATAACATGCTCACCAAATGCCGAGATAAAATGCTTTATTCTACCTGTTACCAATAATCTGTAAGGCTCCTTAGAAACAAATTTTACCGTATCACCGATAGAGTAGCCCCATAAGCCAGCATTAGAATTAATAATGAGTGCATAGTTTTTGCCAAGTTCCACATCTGCTATGCTCAGTCTGGTAGGGTTTTCATCGAAATACTCCTCTGCTGGAATAAACTCAAAGAAAATCCCTGTATTGAGAAGTAATAATAAACCTTCTTCGGTTTGGGTATCTTGATAGGCGATAAACCCTTCAGAAGCAGGATAAGTCTCAATAGAATCGATTTTCTTCCCAATAGAATCGAAAAGCTTTTCTCTATATGGTTCAAAGTTTACTCCACCATAAACAAACACAGAAAACTCTGGGAAAACATCTTTAATCTTTTTGCCAGTTTTAGCCTGAATTCTATCAAAATACATTTGCACCCAAGGAGGAATACCAGAGATAAGAGACATAGGCTCTTTTAAAGTTTCTTCTATAATGTGGTCGAGCTTGTCTTCCCAGTCTTCAATACAGTTTGTTTCGTAAGATGGCATCTGGTTGGTGCGCAAATAACCAGGTACATGGTGATTTACAATGCCAGAAAGTCTTCCTGTAAGTACTCCACCTTTGGTGTCTAGAATTGGGCTACCAGATAAAAAGATTAGTTTTTTATCTAAAAATGCAGAATTGCCAGTTTCATGCACGTAGTTGAGTAAAGCATTTCTGGCAGAATTTATATGGTTTGGAACAGAATCTTTGGTTATAGGAATATATTTAGTACCTGAGGTGGTTCCTGATGTTTTTGCAAAATAAACAGGTTTTCCTGGCCAAAGTATATCACGTTCTCCTTTGGTTACTTTTTCGACGTAGGGCTTTAAAGCTTCATAATCTCTTACAGGAACAGCCTCTTTAAAGTCTTGATAGCTATTGATCTCACTGAACTGATGGTCTTTCCCAAATAAGGTATTTTTGGCTTTGCTTACCAATTTTTGCATTACCTTTTGTTGAGTTTCAACAGGTTGAGAAGTCCATTTTTTTTGTTGGTAGTTAATATATGCTGCAAAAGGTTTACTCAGTTTCGATCTTATCCCCATGTTAAAATTTTTTCAAAAAAAAACCACGCTATTATGCGTGGCAAAAATATATAATCTTTCTCTATCTATGTGAAAATAGAGGTGTTATCAAATTAAGATTAAACCAAATGTAGTTGATTTTGGCCTATTAGCCAAAGCATGGCATCATCTACGGTTTTAAAAATATTGTAACCAATATCTCCAATATTAATTAATGGATAATGATTATCAGGAGATTCTAGTAATTGTTCATCTGATTTAATTTCTGCCTGATAGGTGATTCCTAATGCTCTAATGTTGGGCACAAATACACCACCGAACTTATCTTTTTTCGCAGACCAAAGTTTTTTTAGTCCAGATACATCATTAATATGTCCGTAGTAGTGATCAGGATTTTCATTTAAAAAGTTAATTATTTTTGCAACGCCTCTTTTAATGTCGTCCATCTGCTGGTAGCCCAGCCATATT
The DNA here is from genome assembly GCF_026250525.1 of Chondrinema litorale. Taxonomy (GTDB): domain Bacteria; phylum Bacteroidota; class Bacteroidia; order Cytophagales; family Flammeovirgaceae; genus Chondrinema; species Chondrinema litorale. Next base: position 373,878 of record NZ_CP111043.1, on the reverse strand, counting down.
GTTTGGATTATCTTTTTGTCTTCATTGAAAAGCAATCTGAAATTTACTTTCCCCTTATTATTTCTAACTTCTGTATAAAGTTTCATAAGCCTGACATAGTAACTTTTTGATTGGAATTAATCTGTTAGTTCTTTAGATTCAGATTCTTATGATTCTAACGCATTGATTTTTCAGTGTAGTCTGAACATGTCAGGAATTAGCATATTATAGATAATCCAGCAGTGTTTCGAGCTTAATTCCTCTTGATCCTTTCAATAAAATAAAATGACTTTCTAATTTTCTTTTTTGTAAAAAAGCGGCGAGTTCTTCTTTCTTTTCGAAGAAAGTAGCCTCTGGAAAGCTGCTTTTATGTTCAAAAAACAAAGAACCGCAGAAAAAACTAGTTAATTTGGCATTGCAAGCCTGTTTGGCAATTTCAAAATGTTCTTCACTACTAATTTCTCCTAGCTCAAGCATGTCGCCTAAAATGGCTAATTTCTGTTTTGGATTTTTCATGTTTATGAAACTTTGTAGTACAGCACTTACCGACGAAGGGTTTGCATTGTATGCATCGAGTAGTAAGGTATTGGTTCCTTTTTCAACAATTTGAGAGCGATTGTTTGTAGGAGCATAATTACACACAGCTTCAGAGAGCAAACTTTCGGGTATATTAAAATATTTTCCGATACACCATGCGGCTTCTATATTAGCAAAATTGAAAGCTCCAAATAATTTAGATTGATAGGTGTTTTCATTTTCGGTTTCGAAGCTCACATAAACAGATTCTTCGTTAAACTTCAAATAAGAAAAGTTGCCTTCTTTTCCATAAAGAATAGGTTCTTTAAACCTCTTAGACATATTAAATAAAATGTCATCTTTAGAAGGAATAAATGCATTACCACCATTTTGGATGAGATAATTAAACAATTCGCTCTTAGCTCTAATATTATTTTCGAATGATCCGAAACCTTCTAAATGGTCTTTACCAATGTTTGTGATTAGACCTAAATCTGGATTAGCAATTTTGCAAAGCGCATCTACTTCTCCTAAGCTGTTATCGCCCATTTCGAGAATGAGCATTTCTGTACCAGCTGGAGTTTGTAATATAGTGATTGGTAAACCTATGTGGTTGTTAAAATTACCCGGAGTGGCAAATGTTTTATAATTCTTAGATAAAACCTGATAGAGTAATTCTTTGGTAGTAGTTTTTCCATTAGAGCCTGTAATGGCTATTACAGGAATTTTCATTTGATTTCTATGATGATTAGCCAATTGTTGCAAACTTGTTAAAACATCATCAACTAAAATTAATTTTTCATTCGCTTTATTTTCATCAGCGATTTCATCAACTACTGCATATTCTGCACCTTTTTGCAAAGCTTCGGTGGCATATTCATTTCCATTAAACCTTGGACCTTTTAGTGCAAAAAATAAAGAACCATGTTCTATTTTGCGTGTATCTGTGGTAATTATTGGGTGTTGTTTATAGAGTTGATAAAGTGCTTCTGTTTGCATGGTGGCTGAATTAATGTTTAGAGTCGCTAAAAAAATATTTGGATAGTAGTATTATTTCAATGAATATTCCAGTTTCGAATATTAATTTTAAAAAAATGATGTTCAGATATTAACTGAATAATTAATTTTTTAAGTCACTAAATTCTAGCTAAATTTTAGAATAAGTTAATTTAAATGCATAAAATTAATTGTTGATGCTAAATTTGATTGTTCAGTAATTTTCAAATATAAAAGGAAAATAAAATTTAAATGTCAGGAATAAGAGTAGAAACTACACAGAATGTTTACATTACCTATCAACCAGGTACTTTGGGGGATAGAATTATCGCCTATCTGATTGATTTATTCATTTTAGTAGCTTATACCATTCTTATAATGGCAATTTTAGGTGCTATTGAAGTTCAGAATACTACTGTGTATCTGTTAGCACTTTATCTTCCTTGGTTTTTTTACGATCTTATTTGTGAAATTGTACTTGATGGGCAGTCTATTGGTAAGAGACAGATAAAACTGAAAGTAATCTCACTTGATGGAAGAGAAGCTAGTATTGCCAAATATTTATTAAGGTGGCTTTTTAGACCCGTAGATTTGCTGATTTTCGGTCCCTTAATAGCTATAGTTATGATTATTTCTTCTGGAAATGGACAGCGATTGGGTGATTTGGTGGCAGGTACTTCTGTAGTAAGTCTTAAAAGAAGTAGATCGCAAAGAGGAGCAGTTTCTGTGCCTAATATAGAAGAGGATTACGAGCCTGTTTTCCCAGAAGTAGCACTGCTCAGCGATAGAGATATTGCTATAATTAAAGAAGCAATTGCGACTTTCAGGCTCGGAGAAGCCAATGTACCTACTTATAAAGCTGCCAACAAGGTAAAAGAGTTTTTAGCTTTAGATACAGAACTTCCCCCACTTCAATTTTTAAATACAATTGTAAAAGATTACTATCACCTCTCTGGTGATCTAAGAAGCGAATCAGGGTTTTAACTTAGGTCTGTTTATATCATCAATCTCTAAATCTCCTGCAGAAAGTTTCTCATAAAAAAAGCAAATGTCTTCTGCTGCTTTTGTCCAACTCAATGCAGGCACTGCCTTAGCAGTTAACATGCTTATTTCTTTACTGAGCCCTTCATAATTAAGCAAAGCATAAAGGTAATTTGCAAATGTAGCTGTATCCCAAAAGTTTGCTTTTAATATTTCAGGTAAAACTTCGTTTACACCAGCTTGCTTAGAGGCTACAACTGGTAAACCTACTTGAGCAGCTTCTAAGGCTGCTAAACCAAATGGCTCAGAAACAGAAGGCATAAAATGCACATCGCTGCTGGCCATTAGTTCTATAACTTTCTGCTTGTCTAGAAAACCCACAAATTCGAAATACTGCAGTACATCTCTGTTTTTAGCATAAAGCATGGTTTCGCGTAAGCGGTCACCAATACCTGCAATTACAAACTTTACTTTTTGGTGTTTCTTTAAAAGATGTATGGCTGTTTCTACCAAAAATCCTGGCCCTTTTTGTCTGGTAATTCTACCCAAGAATAAAATCTTTTTTATGCTGTCTTCTTCTTTGGTTAATTTTTCTGGTATTTCCGGATTGCAAAACTGATCTATACCATTGTGTATAGTAATGAGCTTATCGAGAGGAATTTTATAATTTCTTTGAATACAACTTCTTGTGTAATTGCTTACTGCAAAAACAAACGAAGCTGCCTCCATGCCTTTTTGCTCTATTTCATAAATTTTATTCTTGCTTCCTTCACCTGTTCTGTCTGTCTCTAAAGAGTGAATATGTGCGATGAATGGTTTGTTATAGGTCTCTTTAATTTTCATCGCAGCTGGCAGGGTTATCCAGTCGTGGGCATGTACTATATCAAATTTGATGTCTTTTGCCAGATCGGTCACCACTTTAGCATAAGCATTTACTTTCTCCATAATGTTTGGCCCGTAAATGCTTTCTACATTAAAAAGCTGTTTTAATGTAGAGGATTTTTTAATCTGTTTTTCTAGATAAAGTACGCGCTGGTGGGTTTCCGTAATTTTTTTCTTCCGCTCAGCAATAGGGTATAGGTCAAAACTGGCATCTACATACTTAATAGTAGTAAATTCCTCATAAGATTTTTCAACCTTTTTTTCATACTCATCTTCGTACTCAATTTGATTAAGACCTATTACCTGCCCGGCATTTAACTTCGCTTCGGGGTGTCTTTTAGGAAGGATTACTGTTAATTCAACTCGACTACTCAGAGCACTTGCCAAGCCATAACAAGCTTGACCAAGTCCTCCGCTTAGTATTGGGGGGAACTCCCAACCCAACATCAAAATTTTTAAAGTATTTTTTCTCAAATTAGTAGTTAGTCTTTATTAAAGTTTCAGATGTTGAAAAATAATAAATAATAAAGAAAAAATATTGATATTCTGATGTTGTTTTTAAATTAAGTTTTGATAAAACTGAAATGTGAAATTATTTGTATTGAAATACACTAATTTTCATCATTCCAATCGAATGCATAAAATGTTTTGTCAGACTCATAAGTACCAGCTTTAAAAGCACTTACAAACTTTTCAATCTCTGCTGTGGTTACTTCAGGAATATTCAAACACACATCCATGCTTACTCCATAATCTACATCTTCATCATAATCGATAAACTCACAAACCTGAAAGTCTTCGTCTTTTGCTAATTCAACTGAATATTCTTCCATTAAATCAACATGAGCACCTTCATCCTCATCAAAGTCTTTACTTTCGTGCTCTGGATGTTCTTCTATTACTGCATCTTTGGCTGCATCATATATATTAGAAACAAATTCCATTTCTAGGGTATATACAAATGCATCAAACACAACTTCTTTACCTTTATATGTAGCTGTAAAAAATATAGAGGCAAATTCGTCGCTACGTTCAACATTTTCTTGATAGATGAATGACTGATTTTCACCTTGTGCAGCAGTATCTATCTTATTTATTTCTTCTTTATTAAATCCTGTGTTCATGTTTTTTGGGTTTTAAAGATGCAAATTAAACATATTAAAAAGAAGAAATCGGAAAAGCAGCAGAGACTTTTTAAGATTGATTTTTTTCAAGTTCTTGTTTGCACAATTTATAGTTTTCATCATTATGGCAAACCAGATAAATTGTCTCGATTTTTTGGGCTTTTTCCTGTTTTAAGAACCAAAGGCAAGTACCAACAGCTATTTCGGCAGCAATGTTTTTAGGAAATTTGTAAAAGCCAGTGCTAATGTTAGGGAAGGCTATTGAGCTAAGTCCTTTTTCTGCGGCAAGATGTAGTGCATTGTCATAGCAGTCGGTAAGTATCATCTCTTCTTTCGATTTACCTCCATTCCAAACTGGACCGACAGTATGAATAATATGTTTTGCTGGTAAGTTTCCGGCAGTAGTTAAAATAGCTTCTCCAGGAGCTAAAGTGCCCATTTTGATAATCACTTTTTTGCATTCTCTTGAAACAGCATCTCCACCTTTTTCTATAATTTTACCATTTACCCCATTACCTTCGGCATAACCTAAAAGGTTAGTATTGTTTGCATTTACAATGGCGTCTACTTCCAGTTCTGTAATATCTCCTTGTATAACCTCAAGTTTTCCCATAATTTATTTAGTCGTTTAGTTTTGTAGTAAGTTTTGTTTCTGGAAATAAGTCGTGTTTAAATTTATTTTACAGTTTGCAAACAGACAAATCTGTAATATTTATACACTATAGATTTGCCAATAGAACAATATAAAATAATTGCAGGTTTCCATCTTTAATTAGTGATTTTTAGCCGTTTTTATTGATACTAATAGCTGATGCAATATTTTTGAGCAGAAGATAAATTTAGACAGTGTATGCTTTTTAATAGAAAATATTATGATGTAATTGTTGTAGGATTAGGTGCAATGGGAAGTGCGTCTTTGTATCAACTTGCTACACAATTAACTGGTAAAGGGAAAAAAGTACTAGGTATTGATCAGTTAGCTCCGCCGCATAATATGGGTTCTACACATGGTGGTTCTAGAATTACCAGACAGGCATATTACGAAGGGAAAGAATATATTCCGATTTTGAAGCATTCTTATGATTTGTGGCGAAAAATTGAGAACGACAGCCAATCTCGTTTTTTCGAAATTACAGGTGGATTGATGATGGGGAGTCGAACCAATTCTATTGTAGACAAATCGGAAATGAGTGCAAAAGCTTATGATTTGCCTTATGAGATTTTCGATTACAAGGAGATAAAAAAGCGCTATCCGATGTTTAAGGCGAACACGAATACGTGGGCATTACTAGATAAATTGGCTGGTTACTTAGAGCCTGAAGCTGGAGTTACGAAGCAATTAGAATTAGCTGTAAAAGAAGGAGCTGAGGTAAATACCAATGAGCAAGTACAGTTTTGGGATGCAGAAAACTATGCTAAAGGTATTCGTGTAAAGACAAATAAAGGAGATTACATCGCAGAGAAATTAATTGTTACCACCGGTCCTTGGGCAAAAGGAATGATGCAAGAGCTGGGTATTACCTTAAAGCCAGAAAGGTTAATTCAGTTCTGGATGAAGCCAACAAGCAATGCTTCTGCATTTTTACCAGCGCACTTTCCAATATTTCTTTGGAATGTAGAGAAGAATTTGGATGTATATGGCTTTCCGGCTAAAGATGGAATCGAGCAAGGTTGTAAGGTAGCTTTCTACCCGCACCAAGACCATGAGATGAGAGAGTTTTGTTCTGCCTATAATATAGATAGAGAAGTGCATGATAAAGATGTAGAGCTAATAAGAAAGTACCTTGCTCAATATGTTCCTGAGCTAAATGGAGAATGTTTAAAAACGGCAGTATGCATGCACACAGAATCGCCAGATTTACATCCTATAATAGATTTTCACCCTGAATACAGGAATGTTTGTATTGCCAATGGTTTCTCTGGGCATGGTTTTAAGTATTCTAATGTTGCAGGGCAAATTTTAGCAGACCTAACAATTAATGGAAAATCTGATTTTGATATTTCTTTGTTTAGAGCAGATAGGTTTTCGAGCAGACTTTCTCAACAATAAATATTAAGCGTTTACCCAAGATTTAATTCTTTTCTTGGCAAAGAAACTTAACGTTACACCTCTGGATACCATAAATATTGTCATGGCTAGCCAAAGAGCTGTATTGCCCAATTGTGCTTTAAGCAAAAAGAAAATTGGAATAAATACCAGAAAAGTGCAGATAAGCATGGAGTTTCGAAGTGCTTTTGTATCGGTTGCCCCGAGAAAAACACCATCCCAAATAAAACAGATACCATTAATTAAAGGAGCAAATATTGTCCACCAGATGTATTGGCTAGCCAGTTTTATTATATTTTCTTTATCAGTGTAGATATTGAGCAATTGTGTGTCGAACATCCAGAAAGCTGCACTAAATGCCAAGCCCATACCACCAGACCATACAAAAAGAGTGAAAATGATGTTTTTTAAACTCTTTAAATCTTTAGCACCTACAAATTTGCCTACAAGGCTTTCTGCAGCATAAGCGAAGCCATCGATACCATAAGCGAGAATAGTCCAGAATTGCATAAGAATGGTGTTGGCTGCGAGAATGTCATCTCCAAAAGCAGCAGAAGCAGCCGTAAAGTAGCTAAAAACAAATACTAGACAGATCGTTCTAATAAATATATCTCCATTAACAGACATAAATCGCTTTAGTGCTTTGCTTTCTATAGCGATCTTAAGATTTATGTTTTTAAGGTAAGTGGCATACTTCCATCTAAATAAGATAATGGACATAATTAAGCCAATGTATTGTGCGCAAACGGTTCCCATAGCCACGCCATCAGATTTCATTCCCAAGGCTTTTACAAAGAGCACACTAAAAAATATGTTACTAAGATTAATAACTAGTGCCATGTACAAGGGGAATTTGGCATTTTGCATTCCCAAAAACCAACCTTGTATCGCGTAGATTCCTAGTGTGGCTGGTGCTGCTAATATTCTAATATAAAAATAGCTTTTTGCGTAAACTTCTACATCTGGTGAGGCTTTTACCAGAAAAAAACTAAGTGAAGCAAGTGGTACTTGAAGTAACAATAGGAGTGTAGCTATTATACCAGCAATAAACAAAGCCCTTACTAGAATTAGCGAAGATTCGTGTTGGTCGTTATTGCCAAAAGCTTGGGCGGTAAGTCCAGTAGTTCCCATTCTTAAAAAACCAAACCCCCAATAGATAAAATTGAAAATCATTCCTCCAACAGCAACCGCACCTAAATACTCTAAACCTTGTAAGTGCCCAACTAGGGCAGTATCAACCGAACTAAGCAATGGAATGGCAAGATTGCTTAAAATATTTGGTATTGCTAGTTGTAAAACTTGCTGGTTCAAACTCTTTGCTTGTACTTTTTCCTCCATAGGATGAAGATAGAGCCTATTATTCAAAGAGGCTAACAGTTGTCATAAAATAGTCTGATGATAATCACCAAAGGTAGTGATAGGGGTCATGTATAAATGTATGTAGCTACATTAGTTTTGAAGTATCAATAAAAAACAAGATAAAAATAATAAAAGCTGAACCCATGAGACCATTATATAACATAATCCAAGCAGTAATTATAGGATCTTTACTGATCGCACAACCCCTGTTCGGGCAGGACAATTACAAAGTAGATAATGATAACTCTACAATGACAGTTTCTGGAACATCGACATTACACGATTGGGAATCTGATGTAGAAAACAAAACAGTAACATTTACAGCAAATACCAATGGAGATCAAGTAACGATCAACAATCTGGAGCTAAACGTAGAGGTTGCATCAATTAAGAGTGGAAAAGGAGCGATGGATGATAAAACTTATGAAGCTCTAAAAGAAAGTAAATTTCCAAATATCACTTTCAAATTATCTGAACCAGTAACAGTAAATAAATCTGGAACTGTAGTTGCCAAAGGAGTTTTAAATCTGGCAGGTGTAAAAAAAGAGATTGCAGTTAATGGGAATATAACTGTAGATAACAATGCTCAGATTGCCATTAAAGGTAGCTACAAGATTAATTTGAATGATTATAACATTACACCCCCAACCGCTATGTTCGGTACAATTAAAACAGGTGAAGAGATAACTGTAGGGTTTGATCTTAACTTGACCAAAGAACCTAATAATTAAGCAAGATATCCAATATCTCCGGAGAATTAATAAAATAAACCTTTTAACTAATACCAATCAGCATTGATGATTTTTTGAGTAAGCATCTGCTTACACCCTGAGACCCCTGTGTCTAAATTAAAAAATGAATAACAATCTTAAAAAATCTATTCTATAAAATACTAATACCATGAGAAATCTATATAAATCAAGTTTGATGTTATTAGCATCCCTTATGCTTGTCGGAAACGTTGTTCTAGCTCAAAATGGAGTAATTGATAATATGAGATCAAATGATAAAGACGGTTTAAATGTATTTGAGCCAGCAAAAGATCTCGATGCTAAATTTGATGGCGTAAAAGTGAGAATAGGTGGTGACTTTGCACTTCAATTCCAAGGCTTAGACCAATCAAATGCAGAAGATAGCCTTGTACAATTAGGTAACAACTTAAACTTACCAACTGCTAACTTAAACATTGATGTTCAGCTTTACGATGGTGTAAGAATGCACTTAACCTCTTACTTATCTGCAAGACACCACGAAGAATCTTGGGTAAAAGGTGGTTATGTTAAATTCGATAAACTAGACTTTATAAAAGAAGGACTTTTTGAAAACATAATGCAATACACTTACATTAAAGTTGGTTTGGATGAGATTAACTACGGTGATGCACACTTTAGAAGAACAGATAATGCCAAAGCAATCTATAACCCATTCGTTGGTAACTATTTAATGGATGCATTTACTACTGAGGCTTTTGGTGAAGTAGTTGTACAAACAGACAAAGGATTTATAGGAGTACTTGGTGTATCTAATGGTAAATTGAACCAAAACGTTACTGTAACTTCAGCAACTGATAACAAGCTTTCTTTCTACGGTAAAGTTGGTGTAGACCGCCAGTTAAACGATGACTTAAGAATGAGATTAACTGGTTCATGGTATACTAACCAGGGTTCTTCAACAGGTTCTTATCTTTACGGTGGTGACCGCGGTGGTTCAAGATACTACTATGTGTTGCACGACTTAACTGATGGAGGTACTGATTTCGAAGGTCGTTTTAATCCAAGATTTACACAAAACACTTCATTCCAAATTAACCCATTCATCAAATACAAAGGCTTAGAGTTCTTTGGTATCTACGAAGTGTCTAGCAATAGTGAAGAAGAAGCAAATGGAAGTTACACTCAGTTAGCAGGTGAATTACTTTACAGATTCGGTGGCCAAGAGCAATTTTACTTAGGTGGTAGATACAATGCAGTTTCTGGCGAAGATGTTGAAAATGGTGCAACTAAAGAAGTAAACAGAGTTAACATTGGAGGTGGCTGGTTCTTAACTAAAAACATAGTAACAAAATTTGAATATGTAAATCAACAATACGAAGGAGAAGGATGGACAGGTACCAAATACGAAGGTGCTGAATTCAAAGGGGTAATGATTGAGGCAGCAATCTCCTTCTAAGAGAGTTCAATCAAACAGTTCAAACCCCTCTTTAATTTCGAAGAGGGGTTTTTACATAAACCTAAAAATTAAAGATCATGCTACTTCATAAACCATTTATAGTAATTCTAACAACTGCTTTTATTTTACTTGGAAGCTTGCATGCTCAAAACTTTGACTACACTTATACCAGTTATAAAGTTTTACCAGAAAGTAGAATAGAGCTACAAGGCACTACCAACATCAATGAGTTTAATTGCTATACTTTGGAGCTCGTACCCGAAGTTTCTGCATTAGTACTGCCAGCTCCCAAAAGCCAATCTATATTATTGAAAAATTCTACAGTTAAAATAAAAGTAAAAAGTCTTGAGTGTGGTAAAGAAGCAATTAACCGCGATTTAAAAAAGACTTTAAAAGGAGATGATTATCCAGAGATTTTAATCGGTTTAAACCAAATTAATTTTGAGGAGGATAAAAGTAATAAGATCACAATTAATGCTAGCTTAGAAGTAGCTGGAACTACCAAACCTGCCAATCTCAATCTTACTGGAGAATTCGATAGCAAAGACAGCATCTATTACATTGAAGGTAAATACAAAATTAGATTAACCGACTTTAATATAGAACCACCACAACCATTATTCGGCTTGATTAAAGTGCATGATGACATTGTAATTTCTTTTGATTTAGCATTGAAACACGATAATAATACTGCCGATTTGGCACCAGTGCTTTCTAAAGAAATGTATGAATAAAAAAACTGCTGCAACAAAATTTTAATTTTATTACAGCAGTCTAATTATTTAAAACTCAGAATTTATATACTTACTTCTTCTGGTTTATTTACAGATTTTTTCTCACTGAAGAAGATTAAGAAAACCACCAATACAACTGCTGCAAGAGAAGCAGGAATTAGCCAGATAGTTTCCCAGATGTGACCTTCAGGAATAGTGTAAGCTTCAACTACTTGGCCAGATATAAAGGAACCTATAAACATACCAATACCATAAGTCGCAAAGGTAATAAGCCCTTGTGCTGCACTTTTAATTTTGTCGCCTGCTTTATTATCTACATATATTTGACCTGTAACAAAGAAGAAGTCATAGCAAATTCCGTGAAGAACTATACCACCAAACAACATCCAAGTCATTGGGCCAAGATCACCAAAAGCGAACAATACATATCTTGCAACCCAAGCAATCATAGCAACAACCAACATCCATTTAACACCAAGTCTTTTAAAGAATAGTGGCATTATAATTAAGAATAGTGTTTCTGAAACCTGACCGAAAGTCATTTTTGCAGCGGCATTTTCCATCCCTAATTCATTTAAAAAAGGGTTTGCCCAAGCATAATAAAATGATAAAGGAACACAGATTAGAACAGATGCGATAAAGAAAATGAGGAATGAGCGATCTTTAAGCATGCTCAAGGCTTTTAAACCTAATATATCTGAAACTGTAACTTCTTTTCCTTTGTCTTTTGGAGGAGTATGAGGAAGAAAGAATGAGTAAACTCCAAGCAATACAGAACAAACTGCAGATACATAAAACATAGTTGCTTTATCTTCATAACCAGCAAAACTGATTACTAAGCCGGCTGCAATAAAACCGATAGTACCAAATACTCTAATACCTGGAAATTGTTTATCTGGGTCATTTAAATGTCTGAATGAGATAGAATTAGTTAATGCGATGGTAGGCATAAAACACAAGGTATAAATCTGAAAAAACAGATAAAACCAACTAAACTCAGTCGCATTACCAATTAACACAAATACAACTGCTCCGAACAAATGGAGAACTGCTAATATTTTTTCTGTAGGAAAAAACCTATCGGCAACCATACCTACAAAAATGGGTGAAACCATAGCTGCAACAGATACAGCTGCAAAAGCAATTCCTATTTCACTGGCCGAAAATTGAAGTGTTTGTGTTAGGTATGTTCCCATGGTTACATACCAAGCCCCCCAAACAAAATATTCGAGGAACATCATTAGAGAGAGTTGTATTCTAAGTGATTGTTTCATTTGTTGTGTTTTTGTTTTTCTAGGATATCAATGCATTTAAATACTTACTAGCATGGAAATCATTTTCATAAGTATATTGGAAAAATTCAAATTTTTCTAAAAATATGAATTAAATCCCAGATTAAAACTAAAAACAATACTGCTTTGAGATATATTAAGTATGATTGATGATATAAAATAGAGTAATCGAGAAGCTGATAGAAATGATGAATTCTAGCAAGCCAGCACTAATGCTTTTTTTAACTGCAATTTGCTTGTTTAAGTCAGCATTTGGGATAATGACTTTGTCAAAGAAAAAGCGAACGAAGATTAGGTAAATGAATAGAATTTCAATATTAAAGGCGAGGTTAGAGAGATTGTCGGTCCAGCTAATAAACTTGCCAGAAACCCCTTTCATTACAATAATACCAATTGCAATAAAGCCTCCAGAGAAGCCTAATCCTGCGGCTGTGTTTTCATTTTCTATCTCACCATGTACAGAGTAGGGGGTTAACCAATCGTATAGTAAAGCAAAAAGGATAAGGCAAATTTGACCAAAAATAAAAAAGGCAAGAGAGGTTATTATATTACCACCTTCACTATGTAGTGCACCACCAATAATTAACCCTGAAGCAATATATGAGGCTGCTTGTACAAAACCAGTTCCCATGTTTTGGTCTTCAATAATCTCTTTATTATTAGAAAATTTGTACAAAATCAGCTTGTCATTTATAAACCTTGAAACATTGATTAGTACAACTCCCAAAAGTGAGTAGCCTCCAATATGTACCACATTCATTAACCAAGAATCAAAGTTTGGACCATCATAAACACCAACATATACTGCTGTAATGCCTATAAAATAGCCTGCAGTACTTATGGCTAAAGCGATGTTGTTTTTTTCAGTAAGTTCTTTGTTAAGATTGTAGGGAGAAATAGCTGTTTTAATTCCTTTGCCAATCAAAAAAGTGATTATATATAAAAGTAAAAAGCTTCCTGCATTTAATAAATTATCCGGATTTAAAAACATGCCTTTGATTAATGTTCGATTTATGATTGAAGAATAAACGCATTAATCTGAAAATTGGTAAGAGTTATTTGAAATTTATCAGTCAGGTGGAATTAATTGCATATAAGATGACTCAATTGTAAGTCCGGGACCAAAGGCCATAGCGATAATATTTTTGATGCTTTCAGAATTACTTTCTTGTTTTAATAAAGCTTCAAGTACAAACAAGATAGTAACTGAAGACATATTCCCGTATTTCTTTAAAACATCAAATGCAAATTTGTCTTGGTCGCGGTTTATTTCTAGATTTTCTTCTATAACCTCTAGGATTCTTTTACCACCAGGGTGGATAGCAAACAAATCTATTTCTTCCCTTTTAACAGATGCATTTGAGAGTAAATTGTTAAGCAAATTATTGATGCCTTTGCCCAATAAAGCTGGTACATAAGATGAAAGACGCATCTCAAAACCAAAATTGCCAATTTGCCAGCTCATATCATTTTTTCCGTCTGGATATAGGTCGCAGAAGAAGTTATTAATTTGAAGAGCTGGTTTATTTTTTAAAGGTGCACTTTGAATCAATACAGCAGCAGCACCATCAGAAAATAATGCGCCAGCAAGTAAATCATCTGGTGAGCTACTATCTTGAAAGTGTATGGTACATAATTCAACACACACAACAAGAACTTTTGCATTGTTATCGGCTTTACAAATGTAGTCTGCTGTTTTTAAACCGTTAAATGCTCCATAGCATCCCATAAAGTTTATGGCAGTTCTGTGTACTGTAGAGTTTAAGCCTAATTCATCAATTAACTGAATGCCTAAACCAGGAGCATACATACCTGTACAAGAGACAGTAATTAGGTGTGTAATTTCTTTAGGAGAGATGGAATCGGCCTTATCTAAACAGTTATTTATGGCTTTTAGAGCAAGCTTTGGGGCTTCTTGCTGATACATCTGCATTCGATCCGATATTTTCGGGAAGTTACTTTTTACAAAGTAATGTTTTTCTTTTTCAGGTTTAAAATCTTCTATAACAGAAAAGCGGGATCGAATCCCGCTGGCTCTGTATAAAACTTTTAATTGTTTTTGATCACAATCGTTAAGTTCCAGTGTCTCTGCCATAAAATCGGCAATGTCAGTTTGTTCTATCTGGTTATCGGGAACAGCGGTTCCAATAGAGTTGAGATAGCTATAGTTACAGTTTTTTATCGGTGATATCATATTTGCAAAACTTCCGCATAATGGAAATGTTCTAAATATACGAAGCTATATCACTCATATCCAATAAAAACAGGAGGTAATGGCTCAATATTAATTGGTTTATAAGGTTTAAGCATTTCGTCTAGCTCTAATAAAGCCGCTAAAGCTATCTGTGAGTAGTTTTGAGATGCATTTCTAAAACCTCTAGACTCTGCTTGCCATAAAGATTGAATAAATTCTTTTCCTCCAACTTCTGGTTTCATAGATGTAACTGCAGATGAAACATTACCCGCTCCAGCATGGTAAACATGTAAAACCAATAACTTAAACCATAGGTCTTTTTGATTATAAGAGATATTCCAGTTATTAAGGATTTTTTCAGTTTCAGGTATACAAACAGCTTGAATGAACTTGGCCGCTGCTGCCGCAGATTTATCTAGATATTGTCTGTCGTCTTTGTACCTATTTACTTCTAAGCCATACATGCGAGCAATACCACTCATTAACTGGAAAGGTCCGTAAGCGCCAGTTGTAGATTTTTGTAGTTTGTTAGGACTTTCTATTAATAAAATAGCCTGAGCAAAAAACGGATCAACATTTAGACTTTTAAATATTTTAATGGCTTCTGGAATCGCTTCTAATGCATTATCTAATTTGTAGTAATGGTTCTTACCTGAAGTTATGTATATCGGAGTATTTGCTGGTAATTGATTCGCCAAAATTACACTGTCTTTATAAGCATCCCTTCCAGTCCTATTTTTACTCATGTAATAATCTACTGGAATTTCTGCTAAAATATGTCTGTTAGTGGCAATGTTTACAAGGCAATTATCAGGTGATAGTTTGATAATCTTTCTCCAAAACTTTGGTTGTGGAAGTAGGTTCCAACCTTCTTGATAGATTTGCTGCTCATTCACAAATGACTTGGTGTCGATAAATTTGTAAGCAGGCACCAGATTATTGCTTTCTTTTGGTGCAATGCTGTGGCTATCAGCAGGTTTGTTGTCTTTAAGTGAGATTTTAGTAAACGAAAAAAGCAGTCCGGCAAGGCAAACTGATAGTAATACATTTTTTCTCATGCTACAGTAGAATAAAAATAAAAGCTCCGAAAATTGCTAACTACACAGTTTCACGAAACTGTGTAGTTACTTGTTTAGTAAGGAATCTTAATTCCTGTTAATATAAAAGCAAAATCTAGGAAATAATTTTCAAATTCTACTATCTTTTTGAATAAAGCTTGTAAGAATTAACCATATTTATGAATTCTTGGCGGTATCCTTCAGTGTCATTACCTTTTGCACCTTTTGCCAATTGCATTACCTGTGCATAATTAGAATTTCCTTTAAACTCAGAGTCTCTCAGTAACATTCCAAACTCTGCAACTGCTGCTGAAAACCTGAAATTGTCAGAGGTTTTATTCAATACTTTTGATTGGTCTTTTAATGTTTGAGTAATCAATTTACTTTTTGATCCATTAGGTTCTTTATATCTGAATTTGATGGTGAGTAATTCGTTGTTATGGTTAGTTTCTGTTTTTTCAATATTCTGATATTTTAAATCATCAATATTTTTTACAAACTCAGACTCAACACCTACAGGTATAATTTCATACAATGCGGTTACGGTATGGCCAGCACCTAATTCACCAGCATCTTTTTTATCATCATTAAAATCTTCTGCATTTAACTTTCTGTTTTCGTAACCTATTAATCTGTAAGCTTGCACTTTTTGAGGGTTAAACTCTACTTGTATTTTTACATCTTTAGCGATAGTAAACAAAGTAGCTCTCAATTCTTTCACAAATACTTTTTCGGCTTCTCTAATATTGTCGATATAATAGTAATTACCATTTCCTGCATTGCTAATTTGTTCCATTCTGCCATCTTTGTAATTACCCATGCCAAAGCCAGCTATAGTTAAGAAAATCCCTTTTTCTCTTTTTTCTTCTATCATTCTTACCAACTCAGACGTTGACGAAACACCCACATTAAAGTCGCCATCGGTTGCCAAAATAATTCTGTTATTACCTTCTTTCATCAGATTTGTTTCTGCAACTGCATAAGCCAATTCAATACCTTGTGCACCTGCAGTGGAACCACCTGCTTCCAGATTTTCAATGGCATCTATAATCTTATCTTTTTCTGAAACCGGAGTTGATTTTAAAACTAAGCCAGCATTTCCTGCATAAGTTACTAAAGCAATTCTATCATTTTCTTTTAAGCTGTTCACCATTAATTTTAGCGAAGATTTAAGCAATGGAAGTTTTTGCTGAGCATTCATAGAACCTGAGGCATCGATTAAGAATACAAGGTTAGATGGCTGCGTCATTGTGTAGTCTGGTTTTTTACCTTGCAAGCCAATATGTACTAATTTGTGGTTTGGATTCCATGGTGCATCAGACATTTCGGTTGCAATAGAAAATGGATGTTCTCCGCTTGGGTCTTTGTATTCGTAATCGAAATAGTTAATCATCTCCTCAATACGTATTGCATCTTTTGGAGGAGTTTGTCCATTGTTTAGCATACGACGAAGATTGCTATAAGAAGCAGCATCTACATCAATTGAAAAAGTGGAAAGGGGGTTAGATTTTGGTGTTTGAAATATATTATCGTTAATCAAATCATATTCTTCGGTGTTAAAGTTGCCATAATCGTCTGCTTCCATTTCATAAGCCATTGAGCTCATTCCTCTAATAGTTTTAGCTCTACTTCTTTTCACATCTGCAGCTCTAATGTTTTCAACACTTCCATTTGTCATTTCATTTTTTTCCACTCCATACCCAACAACCACAATCTCTTCTAGCTGTTCTGTATCTGCAGATAACTTTATGTCTAAACTTTTATCTTTTTTTACTTTTACCTCTTGCGTTAAATAACCTATATAACTAAAAGTGAGAATGGCTTTTTCGTTAGTTATAGTAAGACTATACTTACCTTCTATATCTGTAACAGTGCCATTGCTTGTTCCTTTTTCTACAATAGAAACTCCTGGCAGTGGAGCACCTGCATCATCAGTTACAATTCCTTCTACTAAAAAGTTGTTGGGAATAAACCCAAACGATATTCCTGAAAACACTAAGATTAAAATGAGGACTGCTTTTTTCATCGCTTATATATTTTAATTTGAGAAAATTCTTGTTGTTTATATAGGAGATGCAGCTGTATTTCAGATTCCATAAATTTTTTTCATTTTTTCTCAATTTTTTTTTGAAAGCCTCTAAATTTTGTTTTCAAGCATCAGAAAAGCATATTTGAAGGTATTTGTTTATTTAGCGGTTCATGCGGTTTTTTAAAATATCTAGGCCTAAAAAGAAAAGTGACGAAGAGTTGCTGGTTGCCTTTAAGCAATCGGGCGACATGGCACTGCTTAGTGAACTTTTTGACCGTTACGTTGAGCTTGTTTTTGGTGTTTGCATGAAATACCTAAAGAATGAGGAAAACAGTAAAGATGCTGTGATGCAGATATATGAGCAGTTAGTCGAGAAAGTACCAAAGCATGAAATTCAGAATTTTAAAAGCTGGTTATATGTTTTTGTGAAGAACTACTGTTTGATGCAGTTGAGAAAGAAGGAAAATAAAAACCATGTGCAGCTAGAAGGAATAATTTCTGATGATTTTATGGAATCTGATGAAGACCTGCATCTTATAAGTGAGAATGGAGAAGCAATTTCTGAAAAAGAACTTTTATTACAGTTGATGGAAAGTGGCTTAGATGAGCTAGAAGAGAAACAAAAACAATGTTTGAAACTGTTTTATCTTGAAGAAAAGTGTTATAAAGAGATAGTTGAAATAACAGAGTTTGATTTAAAGAAGGTAAAAAGCTACATCCAAAACGGTAAAAGAAATTTAAAGATTTACATGGAAAAATCTCGTGAACAGCAGTGAGTAAAGAGCAATTTCATAGTGACCCGCAATTGGCTGAGGTAATTGAAAATTATCTTTCAGGTAGCTTGTCTCATGCCGAAATGCATCAGCTTGAGCTTAAAATGCTAGATGATCCCTTTCTTGCTGATGCAGTAGAAGGTCTTGCTTTAATATCTGATGCTGCAAAGAGAAATAAGATAATTGAAGATATAAGACAGCAAATTTCTTCTGATAAAAAGGAAGACAAAGTAATCTATTTTACTCCTGCAAGATATGCTGCGGCTGCAGTTATTTTACTGATGATTGCTTCTGTATTTATTTTTCAAGATGAGTTTTTTAAAGGGATAGAAAATAAATCACTAAGCGAAATTGAGAAAACAGAAGCTGCAGATAATTTTAAAAAAGAAGATTCATCTGAAAGTGTAGAAACTGAACAGGATGAACTAAATAAAGAAAGCGATGAGCAAAATATTGCATTAGAAAACCAAGCAGAAACGCAAGCTTTAGAGAGTGAGCCAAAATTGAATGAAGAAGATCAGAAGTATGCTGATATAAATGAACAACTTGCTACTAGACAAAGGCAATTAAATGAGCAAGCATTAAATACTGAGAAACAAAGAGAAATTAATGCATCTCAAAGAAGCAGGGCAAAAGAAGAAATTAAAATGTCTAAAGAGTATCACGAATCAGCTCCAATTATTGGTGCTACAAAACTTGAAGAAAAGGAATTGCAGATAGACTCTGAAAGTATCTCTCTAGATATAGAAGAAGTACAAGTGGAAGAAACTGATTTAGATGATGATAGTGGACTAGGATATGCAGTGAAAGATATTAATGCTGATGATATTGCTAAAGACTCAATTAGTAATAAAAGAAGGCCTATATTAATTAGAGGAAGCTCAACTATTAGATCGAAAAAACAAGCTAGTGATAGCGGTATCAGCCAGATGTTTAATCAAGGGTCTGAAACTATTACCGGAGTGGTAACTGGTGATAATAATGAGCCTCTTGTAGGAGTAAATGTAATAGTAAAAGGAAGTACTATTGGTACGACTACGAATATAGATGGAGAATTTAAGCTTGAGAAACCTGTAGGAAGTAATACCCTAGAATTAAATTATATAGGTTATCTAACAGAAGAGATTGAACTTGACTCTGGTGAGACTGATCTTCTAATTGCTATGAATGAAGATACTCAACAGTTAGAGGAAATTGTAGTAGTTGGTTATGGGGTTTCAAAAAAAGAAAATATCGGTTCAAGTGTAGAGCAAATTAATACTGCTAATGAAGAAGCTAAACCAGATGTAATAGTAAATGCTAAACCAGAAGATGGGATGAAGTCACTTCATCAGTTCATAAAAGAGCAAATTCAAATTCCAGTTGAAGCACAACAAAACGATGTTAAGGGAACTGTTAAACTTTCTTTTAGAGTAAATACAAATGGTTCTATTAGCAACATAAAAGTTGAAAAATCGCTAGGTTATGGTTGCGATGAAGAAGCCATTAGATTGTTAAAAGATGGACCTAAATGGAAGGCCAAAACAATCAATGGGAATCCTGTTTATTCTGAGCAAACCATTAAAATTAGATTTAAGCAATAAGTTTAAATTACTTAATCAACTTTACCCAAACTGCCCATTTACCTTCGCATGGACTTTTTAACCATAGTTTTTCAGATGCCTTTTCAGTGTAAGATTCATCCCAGCTACTATTCAAAATGTTAATCCATTTGATGGAAGCTACACCTTTAAAATCGCCTAGTTTTAAATCAACCTCACCACATCCCGGATAGTAAAGAATAAACTCATCTAAAGATTTGTTAGCCAAGCAATATGTCTCGTTTGGTTGCCTTTCATCGAGTAAGTTATTAGCAGGCGACATATTGAAAAAATCTACTGAATCGCTCAGCATTCTTAAACTTTTAATATTTACCTGAGCTAAGCGGTTAATACCTAAGCCAGAAGGAGGTCTGTGGAAACGTGCAGCAGCATAGCCAGCAAAAATACTTCTCCAAAATCTTTCTGGCCCATCTTCAATTGTTCCTGTCCAGTCGCTTTGTTCTCCACCATAAGTTTTCACTGCCGAAATTGGCATTGGGTGGTTATTCACTTTCAAATAATTAAAGGTATTTATAGCTTCAGTATAATGATCTTCTCCAATTAAAATACTTTGAGCAGATAAATCGATAAAGTCAATAGATTCTGGATAATTACTAAGCTCAATAGCTCTTGGATTTTCATTTAGCGTATTGGATGTATTTACAACCATTGCTTTAGCTTTTTCGAAAACCTTGTTCTCGTAAAGCATATCTGTAACTAATATTTTTTTATCGATTTTAGCAGCAGCTTCTTTGATGTATTTTGCCCAGTAAGTAGTCCATTCTATATCGTTTAGCGACTCATTATCTATGCTATAGAGTATATTGTTATATTTAAATGAATGGCTTAACAGTTTATCTACAAACTTTTGTTGATAAGGAAGTATAATGGTATTGTTATCAAGTTGTGGAACAGTTGTAAAAAATGGTTGAATTTTTTCTGTAGGGAGATAATCGATGTCTTCTTGTAGATTAGCTTCTTTAGCAGTATAATTTATATTATAAGCCGGATTAAATGGGTGTTTAGACCAGCATTTAGAAACAGTGTAAAAATCCATATTATCCCATACTTCTAGCTGTACAACTAATCCTTTTTTTGCCGATAGCTTTAAGAATTTTTCTAATCGAGACCAATACTCTTCGCTAAATTCATTAAGATCGTAAAGTGCATCGCCTCTTTGCTTATATGGCCATTGATTGGCGAAATCTCTGCTACTTAAAGTACATCGGATGTAATTACCTCCAAATTTTATGAGCGTGTCTAATTGTGGCTCTAGTGGATGATTCTGGAAAATATTATCATCATTACTACCACCAAGTAATAGAGTTGGTTTATCATTTACTGAAAAATAGAATGGATGATCTTTAGATATATCGACATTTAAAGATTGAGTTTGTTCCTGTTTTGGTTCCTCTTTTTCACAAGAGAAGAGGGGTAAAACGGAAAAAAAGTAAACAGCGAATAGTTTATAGTGTTTCATTTACATGTTTTGTATGATGCCTAAATTTATTAAGTAGTTTAGGGCAATACAAAATAGCAATGTACAAAATGATTATTAGACAAACACTTTTATGAAAACTGAAAAAGAAATTATGCTTGCAGGAGAGATGTATGATCCTGAAGATGCTGAATTGGTTGCAGAAAGGAAAACTGCTCGTTTACTATTTCAACAATATAATGCTACAACTGAACACGATTTAGAAGAAAGGAAACAGATTTTAACAGAATTAATGGGGCAAAATGGTGATAATGTAAATATACAGCCTCCATTTTACTGTGATTATGGATATAATATCTATCTAGGTAAAAACTGCTTTTTTAATTTTGATTGTGTAATACTAGATGTTTGTAAAGTTACCATTGGTGATAATTTAATGGCAGCGCCTAAAGTACAAATATATACCGCAACTCATCCGCTTGATCCTGTAAAAAGAAACTCTGGTAGAGAGTTAGGTGCAGAAATTAAGATTGGTAATAATGTATGGCTAGGAGGGGGGTGTATTATTTGTCCGGGTGTAACAATTGGTGATAATTCAACTATAGGTGCTGGGAGTGTTGTAACCAGAGATATTCCAGCTAATGTGTTTGCTGCGGGTAATCCTTGTAAAGTTGTTAAAGAGATAGATTAAAAAAGTAAAATAAAAAAGGCCATGCAATTGCATGGCCCTTATATATTATAAGTATGGAATTTAATTAGTCTTTATTTTCCATATCTTGTTTCAACTGAGCAAGAGCATCTAGATCACCTAGAGTAGCTTTTGAGTCGTTGTCTTTACTATTCGGTTTAGAAGATTTAGAACCTTCAGATTTTTTAGGTTTCTTCTCTTCTTTATAAGTATGAAGGTGAGAAAGCGTGATCTTCTTGTCTTCTTTAGAGAATTCCATTACTTTGAATTCATGAGTTTCTCCAACGTCAGCAGTAGAACCGTCTTCTTTCTTCAAGTTTTTAGATAAGCAGAATCCTTCAATACCGTAAGGTAACTCAAGAACAGCACCTTTATCATTTTTAGAAATAATAGTACACTTGTGAAGTGAATCAGGAGTGAATATTTCTTCAAATGCATTCCAAGGGTTTTCTTCAAGTTGTTTGTGACCTAAAGCAAGACGTTTTTGTTCGATATCTAACTCAAGAACAACTACTTCAAGCTCGTCTGAAACTTTTACAAACTCAGATGGGTGCTTGATTTTCTTAGTCCAAGAAAGATCAGAAACGTGAACTAGACCATCAATACCTTCTTCAAGCTCGATAAATAAACCAAAGTTAGTAAGGTTTCTAACAACACCTGTATGCTTAGTTCCTACAGCGTATTTGATCATAAGATCAGAACGTTTCCAAGGATCTTCAGTAAGTTGTTTAATACCTAGAGACATTTTTCTTTCTTCTCTATCGATAGTAAGAACTTGAGCATCAAGCTCATCTCCAACTTTTAAGAAATCTTGAGGATTTCTCAAGTGTTGAGACCAAGACATTTCAGATACGTGGATTAATCCTTCTACACCTGGAACGATTTCTAGGAATGCACCGTAATCTGCAACGTTTACGATTTTACCATGAACTTTAGTTCCAATATCAATACCTTCATCCAATGAATCCCAAGGGTGTGGAGTTAATTGCTTCATACCCAGTGAAATTCTCTTCTTGTCATCATCAAAGTCAAGAACAACAACTTTAACTGTTTGGTCAAGATCAAGCAGCTCTTCTGGGTGAGAGATTCTTCCCCAAGAGATATCTGTAATGTGCAATAGACCATCTACACCACCAAGGTCGATAAATACACCAAAGTTTGTCATGTTTTTGATAACACCCTCTAGTACTTGACCTCTCTCTAGGTTGTTGAGAATTTCTGCTTTTTGCTTTTCGAGGTCTTTCTCGATAAGAACTTTGTGAGAAACTACTACGTTGTCGTTTGCGTAGTTGATTTTCACAACTTTTAATTCCATTTTTTTACCTACAAAGATGTCGAAATCTCTGATTGGTTTTACATCTATTTGAGAACCAGGTAAGAACGACTCGATACCAAAGATATCAACGATAAGTCCACCTTTAGTTCTTCTTTTAACGATACCTTCAATTACTTCGTCATTTTCAAAAGCACCGGTAATTTTTTCCCATGCTTTAACAATTTTGGCTTTTCTTCTTGAAAGAATCAGTTGACCGTTAGCATCTTCCTGATCTTCAACGTACACTTCTACAACGTCTCCAACTTTAAGACCTTCAAGATCTCTGAATTCATTTCTAGAAACTAAACCGTCAGACTTAAAGCCAATGTTTAATACCACATCTCTGTCTGTGATACTTACAACAGTACCTTCAATTACTTCTTTCTCAGTAATTTCATTTAAAGTACCATCGTACATTGCCAGCATTTTATCTTTTTCTGACTGGCTGTAGTTCTCACCAAATCCACCTGATTCCAGATCGTCCCAGTTGAAACCTTGTGCTTGTGCTTGATTTTCGTTTTGTTCTGCCATATATTTTGCAAATGGTGCTAATTACACTTGTACAAATGCACCAAAATGTACAAGATTTAATGAAACATTAATTTTGATAAATACCAGATTTTAAAAAGGTTTGCAAAAATATTAATTATAATAAACTAATGCAATTGCAAATCAATTATTTATAAGGCATTACTTCATATTTTTTCATGAAAATAGCTTATCAATCAGTTTTTTATCCTTATCGTGGCGGAATTGCCCAGTTTAATGCATCTTTATTCAGAGCTCTGGAAAAAAAAGCTGAAATAAAAGCATTCAATTTTTCTCTACAGTATCCCCAGATTCTATTTCCGGGTACTTCGCAGTATGTATCAGAAAGTGATATTGCTGATAATATTCCATCTGAGAGAATATTAAATAGCATTAATCCTTTAAGTTATTTAAAAACTGCTGCAGCAATTAGAGCTTACAAACCTGATATTTTAATTAGCGCTTATTGGATGTCTTTTTTAGCCCCAGCTCAGGGAACTGTTGCGCGTCTGGTGAAAAAATCTGCAAAGACAATTTCTGTAATTAACAATATTACACCACATGAAAGAAAGTTGGGAGATTACTTAATGAACCAGTACTTCTTAAAACAACAACAGGCACATGTGGTAATGGGTAATGCCGTAAAAAATGAGTTGAAAGAATATATACCTGATGCAAAACTTATGTTGCATCCACATCCTATATACAACCATTTTGGTGGAAAGATTCCCAAAGTAGATGCATTAAAATCATTAAACCTCCCAACAGGTAAAAAAACACTATTATTTTTTGGTTTAATTAGAGAATATAAGGGTTTAGATGTGCTCCTTAAAGCATTTAATAAATTGTCAGATGCTTATCAATTGGTAATTGCGGGAGAGTCTTACGAAGATTTTAGTAAGTACGAAGAATTGATAAATAACTCTCCGAATAGAGACCGGATTTTTGTTTTTAGAAGATATATTCCAGATGATGAAGTAGCTAGTTTTTTTTCGGCATCAGACCTATGTGTATTGCCTTACAAAAGTGCGACACAGAGTGGAGTAGTGGCAGTAGCTTTTCATTTTGACTTACCAGTTTTAGTTACTGATAAAGGTAATCTCAAAGATACAATTGAGCCCTACGATACAGGCATAGTTATAGATGAACCTGATGAAAATATGTTATCATTAGCTGTAAATAAATACTTTGAAGAAGCTCAGGAAAACCAGTTTATTGAAAATATAAAGCATTTTAAGAAGAAATTTACTTGGGATCATATGGCAGAAGAATTAATCACATTCGCTAAAAATATATAATTATTAATACTATCTATTAGTGATATATTACTTGATAAGGCTGGGGTGTCTATAGTGCTCTGTACAAGTTGTTATAAGGAATGTCTAAGAATATTGAAATTGATTTTTTGAATATTACAGTTTTACACACTTTCAATCTAAACTAATCGATTAAACCTTACTTATAAGTTTTTTTTATGGCATAGGATTTTTACGTGATTTTATTCTGGAAAATTATCACTAATTAATCTAAACCTTATGAGTAAGAATTTCTTAACCAATTTCGAAAAAAAAGAAAGGGTAGCTTACCTTGTTACACTAGCAAGTTTGGCAATGGCAGATGGTGAAGTAGAAGAAGGTGAAAAACAATTAATAGAAACCATTTGTAATGATGCCGCAATTGATACTGCTGGTAAAGCAATTGTAATTTCTGCGGTATATGAGCCAGAGAAAATTACTTTTAGTAGTTACTTGAGTTTATTGCATAATAGTGATCTAAGGTTTCATTTAATGACTGACATAATTCTGATGGTTTATGCAGATGCTGAAGCAGAGCAAGAAGAATTGGAGCAAGCAGCCAAAATTAGATTGCAATTGAGTATTTCACAGGAACAATATGATACACTAGTTAAATATGTAAATACTGCAAAAATATTTAAGGAGAAAGGCATAATAGAAGGAGCTTTTCTTAAACAAGCAGGTTTAGAAGATGCATTTAAGAAAAATGGAATTCCAATGGAAGCCTTTAATAATGGCGAGACAGTAGGAGAGATTGTAACAAATGTAGCTCTTTCTGTTGTAGAAAAAGAATTAAAAGATACAAGGGCTGGGGTAATTTTCAGTGTAGTAAAAGAGTTAGGCTTATTCTCAGGAAGAAAAAAGCGCAAGAAAAAGAAGAAGAAAAGCAAATTTGGAAAGTTTCTAGCCAAATTAGCAAACACCCCTGTTTCTCACGCATAAAACTTAAAAGCACCATCTGGTGCTTTTTTTATACTATTTTTCCGAATAAGTCGAATTCAGTAGCATCTGTAATTTTTACTTGCGCAAAATCTCCAACCCTTATAAAATCACTTGCTGGTAGTAAAACTTCATTATCTACCTCTGGTGAATCAAACTCTGTTCTACCTACAAAGTAACCACCTTCTTTTCTGTCGAACAATACTTTTAGTGTACTGCCAATTTTAGCTTTATTGTGTGCTAAAGAAATATCTTCTTGTATTTGCATTATTTCCTGTGCTCTGGCTTCTTTTTCTTCGTCACTTAGTTTGTCTTCCATGCCAAATGCATGTGTATTATCTTCGTGCGAATAAGGAAATACACCTAATCTGTCGAATTTCATTTTTTGCACAAACTCCATTGTTTCTTCGTGCTCTTTTAGAGTTTCTCCCGGATGACCAGAAATAAGTGTAGTTCTAATAGCAATACCCGGAACACTTTGTCTGATTTTATCAATAAGCACTTCTGTTTTTTCTCTGGTAATACCTCTACGCATTAATTGAAGCATTTTTGTAGAACCAGACTGAAGTGGCATATCAATATAATTGCAGATGTTTTCTCTCTCAGCCATCACTTTCAATACATCTTCTGGAAAACCTGCTGGAAAAGCATAATGCAATCTTATCCACTCAATTCCTTCTACATCAGAGAGTCTTTCTAGCAATTCGGCTAAATTTCTTTTCTTGTATATATCAAGGCCGTAATAAGTAGAGTCTTGTGCAATTAATAGTAATTCTTTTACCCCATTTCTTGCTAAACTCTTAGCTTCTTTTACAAGCTCTTCTATCGGTTTTGAAACGTGTTTTCCTCTCATTAAAGGAATTGCACAGAAGGAACAAGGTCTATCGCAACCTTCTGAAATTTTCATATAAGCGAAATGATTAGCAGTGGTAGTAATTCTTTCACCTACTAATTCATGCTTGTAATCGGCTTTAAACTTTCTTAGAAGTAGTGGTAATTCCATAGTGCCAAACCATGCATCTACTTCAGGAATTTCTTCTTCTAATGAGTCTTTATATCTTTGAGAAAGGCAACCTGTAACATAAACTTTTTCTACTAATCCTTCTTGTTTTGCATCTACATAGCGAAGAATAGTATCTATTGATTCCTGCTTTGCATTATCTATAAAGCCACAGGTATTTATGATTACAATATTGGCATCGTCTTTTTTATTCTCATGTTCTACCTCCAGTCCATTTCCTTTTAACTGGGTAAGCATTACTTCAGAGTCAACTAGGTTTTTAGAGCAACCTAGTGTAACGATATTCACTTTATCCTTTTTAAGACTTTTGGTTTTCAAAATAGTTATCCTTTTTGATTTAAGATGCAAAGTTAAGAGAATGATATTGAATTTGTAATACTGATATTTTGGATTGTTGAGAAATAAAAAAAGAGCTTCTATTTGAAGCTCTTAGATGTAAGTGATTTTTTTAGAAGATTAACTTGCTGTTTCTGTCTCTTTTCTCTTTTTATCTTCCATTTCTTTTAATGATCGTCTAAGGATTTTACCCACATTTGTTTTTGGCAATTCATCCATAAATTCTACATGTTTAGGAACTTTATATCCAGTAAGACAAGTTTTGCAATATTGGCGTACTTTTTCAACAGTTAGAGAATCATCTTTTCTTACGATAAATACTTTAACTGCTTCGTGAGATTTATCATCAGGAATGCCGATGGCAGCTACTTCTAATACACCATCCATTTTGGCAATTTCGTCTTCTACTTCATTAGGGTAAACGTTAAAGCCAGAAACCAAAATCATATCTTTCTTACGATCTACAATTTTAAAGAATCCTCCTTCGTCTTCTACACCAATATCTCCTGTTCTAAACCATTCACCAAAAAATACTTTTGCAGTTTCTTCGTCACGGTTCCAGTATCCTTTCATTACTTGAGGACCTTTAGCACATATTTCTCCTGGTTGCCCTTTTTCTAGAATATTGCCATTTTCATCCATTACTACTACTTCTGTTTCTGGTAAAGGAACTCCAATGGTACCGTTTCTTTCTGTGCCGTCAACAGGATTACAAGTAAGTACAGGAGAGGTTTCACTCAACCCATAACCTTCTGCAAGAGAAACACCTGTTACTTGTTTCCATTTATCAGCTACTGCACGCTGTACAGCCATACCACCACCTACAGTCAATTTTAGTTTAGAGAAATCGAGTGCTTTAAAGTCAGGTTGATTTAGTAAACCATTAAATAGGGTGTTTACACCAGTCATTACCGTAAATGGATATTTCTGCAAGTCTTTAATAAAACTTTTCATATCTCTAGGATTGACGATGAGTACATTGGTTGCACCAATCATGAGCATAGAAAGGCAGTTTACAGTAAGCGCAAAAATGTGGTAAAGCGGCAAAGCAGTTACCATGGTTTCTGTATTCTCTTTCAATTTTGGCTTCATCCATTCAGATATCTGTAAGATATTAGCTATGATGTTGCCATTTGTTAAAGAAGCACCTTTAGAAACGCCAGTTGTACCTCCTGTATATTGTAGAAACTGTATGTCTGATTTATTTACCTGAGGTTTTTTATAATTAGCTTTGGCACCTAAACTTAGTGTATAATTAAAGTCCACTGCCTGTGGTAAATGGTAAGAAGGAACCATCTTTTTTACATACTTCACTACGAAGTTTACTAATAATGATTTTATTCCTCCTAACTGATCACCAATTTGCGTAATAATTAGATGTTTAATTTTAGTTTTGGGTAGTGCTTGCTCAACATTTTTAGCAAAGTTTGCCAGTACAATTAGTGCATCAACACTTGAATCGTTGAACTGGTGAGTCATTTCCCTCACTGTGTATAAAGGGTTAGTATTTACTACTATTAAACCTGCACGAATAGCACCAAATAAAGCTATCGGATATTGCAATAAGTTGGGCATCATAATGGCAATGCGGTCACCTTTTTGTAATCCAATGCTTTGTAAATATGCAGCAAAATTCTTAGAGAGTTGGTCTAGTTTACTAAACGACATATTTGCTCCCATACTAATGTAAGCTGTCTTATCACCATATTTAACTAAGCACTCGTCTATAATATCCATAACAGTTTGGTACCTGTCTAGATCTATGCTTTGTGCTACCTCTTTTGGGTAGTTTTCAAACCAAGGAAAGTTTTTCATTTTCAATATTTATTTTTTGCTGTATAATTTAATAAATCATTTTTAATTGTGATATTTCTTAATATGCGTTTATTTTCCATCGTCTAAATATATAATTAATAATCAGTTAAGATTAGTAAAGTTTTTAAATTTATGATTATTCAAAAAGAACGTTTTGGCCTATCTAAAGACAACAAACAAGTTGATTTATATAAGTTAAAAGCAAGAAATGGTGTAGAAGTTTCATTAATCAACTACGGAGCGAGTATTCAGAGGTTGTTAATACCAGATAAAACCGGAAAGTTTAATGATGTAGTATTAGGTTTTGATAATCTTGCAGATTACGAAGCTCATAAATATTTCTCGGGAGCTTCTGTGGGTAGATATGCCAATAGAATTGGCTTTGGAAAGCTTACAGTTGATGGTACAGAATACCAATTAGCTTGTAATAATGGTAAGAATCATTTACATGGAGGAAATGTTGGCTTTGGTAAAAAATGCTGGGATGGCGATATGATTAAAGAAGAGCATAGTGCAACTGTAATTTTTTCATACTTTAGTGAAGATGGTGAAGAAAACTATCCGGGAAATTTATCGGTAAAGGTTTCTTATACATTAACTGATGATGGCGATTTGCAAATTGATTATTATGCAAAGACAGATAAAGATACCCATGTAAACCTAACTAACCATGCTTATTTTAACTTAAAAGGAGCTGGTAATGGAGATATTCTAGAGCACGAGCTTCAATTAAATGCGAAAGCATTTACTCCGGTAAATGAAAATGTGATTCCGACTGGAGAACTTGCAGAAGTAGTTGGAACTCCATTTGATTTTACTGAGCCTAAACTCATTGGAAAAGACATCGCAGCCGAGCATGAACAATTACGCATTGGCAATGGATACGATCATAATTTTGTTGTAGACAAACCAGTTTCAGAATCTGGGTTTATTGCAAAAGTAGTCGAGCCACAAACGGGTAGAATAATGGAAATTTATGGTACTCATCCTGGTGTGCAACTTTATACAGCAAACTTTCTTGATCCAGAACCTGCGGGAAAAAAAGGGATAACTTATATTAAAAGAGGTGCATTTTGTTTAGAAACGCAACATTATCCAGATTCGCCAAATAACAGCCAATTTCCAAGCACTTTAATTAAGGCAGGAGAAGAATATAAACAGCAAACAATATTTAAGTTTAGTGTGAAATAATTCTTTTATACATTACTAATATTGCAGTGAATTAATTGAGGTAATACTTGAGATTCAAAACATTTTTAGTGAGATGACTTGTTTTATATAAGAAAACCCACATTACTATTCAAAAATTTATATATGAATACAACAGACGATATAAAAGTTGAGCTTAGAAACTTAAGATATGAAGATTACCTCGAATTAAAAGAAGCCAGTTTGCAAGCATATATCGGCATGGACCCTAATACTTCTTACTGGAAAGAAGAAAAGATAAAGAAGTTAATAGATATATTTCCAGAAGGTCAGCTTTGTGTTTTGGTAAATGGCAAGGTAAAAGCCAGTGCTTTATCAATTATAGTGGACTATAAAAAATATGGTGACAACCATACTTATAAGCAAATTACAGGTGATTATAATTTTAGTACTCACGATCCCAATGGTGATGTTTTGTATGGAATAGATGTATTTGTGCACCCTGATACCCGTGGCTTGAGATTAGGCAGAAGGTTATATGATGCTCGAAAAGAGTTATGTGAAAGTCTTAATCTTAGGTCGATTATGGCTGGTGGGCGTATTCCAAATTATATTAAATATGCAGACCAGTTAACCCCTCGAAAATATATTCAAAAAGTAAAAATGAAGGAGATTTATGATCCTACGCTTACTTTTCAGCTTTCGAATGAATTTCACGTAAAGAAAATTCTTAAAAAATATCTGATTGGAGATAAAGATTCGCTTGAGTTTGCCACATTGCTTGAGTGGAACAATATCTATTACCAAGAAAAAGAGGAAGCATTAGTAGCGCAAAAAAAGGCTTATGTAAGAATAGGGTTGGTGCAATGGCAAATGCGTTTATTTGGAAGCTTTGAGGCGCTTATAGAGCAAGTAGAGTTTTTCGTAGATGCAGTAAGTGATTATAAATCTGATTTCATACTGTTTCCAGAGTTTTTTGAGGCACCTCTAATGGCAGAGTTTAACCATTTAGGCGAGGCTAAAGCAATTAGAGAATTAGCCAAATTCACTGAAGCTTTAAGAGCCAAATTTCAAGAGTTTGCGGTGTCTTATAATGTTAATATTATAACTGGTAGTATGCCTTATATCGATGAGGATAACAATCTGTTGAATATTTCTTATCTGTGCAGAAGAGATGGAACATCAGAAGATTACAGGAAAATTCATATTACACCATCAGAAGCAAATGCATGGGGTATGGTTGGTGGAGATAAACTAAAAGTATTCGATACCGATTGTGGTAAAATTGGTATTCTTATTTGCTATGATGTGGAATTTCCTGAGCTTTCTAGATTATATGCTGAGCAAGGTATGCAAATACTTTTTGTGCCTTTCTTAACAGATACTCAAAATGGATATAACAGAGTAAGGCGTTGTGCACAAGCAAGAGCCGTAGAAAATGAATGCTACGTAGCCATTGCAGGTTGTGTAGGTAATTTGCCTAAAGTAAACAACATGGATATCCAGTTTGCACAATCGGCTATTTTTACACCATCAGATTTTTCATTTCCAACAAATGCGATTAAGTCTGAAGCTACTCCAAATACTGAAATGACAGTAATCGGTGATCTTGATCTGGAATTATTAAAAGAGTTGCATGAGCATGGTAGTGTAAGGATAATGAAAGACAGAAGAAAAGATCTATATGATATTGTTTGGAAAAAATAATTAGACTTTGAGTCTGGCAAATGAAAATAGTTTATAAAGAATATTATTTATAAACTATTTTCAATTTGTTGAATTAGATCACTTATTTAGTTTTACAAAAATTTTATAGAAGAATTTAAAATTTATGAAAACACTTTATTTGGTCAGGCATGCTAAATCGAGTTGGAAAGATGATAGTTTGGATGATTTTGAAAGACCTTTAAATAAAAGAGGGCAGAGGGATGCTCCCTTTATGGGAGACAAGTTGAAAGAGCAAAAGATTATACCTGATCTTGTAATTTCTTCGCCTGCAAAAAGAGCAAAGTCAACAGCTAAAATCATTGCTAAAAAAATCGGTTATGATCCAGATGATATTAAATGGAAGAAAAAAATATATGATGCTTTCACAGAAGATTTACTTAAAATCATTCGTGATCAAAAAAAAGATATAGACTCTTTAATGTTGGTTGGGCATAATCCTGAGTTAACATCACTTTCAAATTATCTCACAGATTTTAGGATTTACAATATACCTACTACTGGTATATCTTGTATCAGATTTTATTGCGACACGTGGGAAGAGGTTCAGCCAAAAGCTGGAGAGCAGGTGTTTTTTGATTATCCGAAACGGTATTTTAAGACAAAATAAAAATCATATTAATTCGGGTTGTACTAGCATCTTTTCCGAATTTATAAATCATTAAACTTATATGTATAATATAGAAGTTTGTCTTTCTCCTGAGCTGATACACTTATATCAGCCAGAGGGAAAAACAGTAGTGGTTACTGATATTTTTAGAGCAACTTCATGCATGGTTTCAGGCTTGGCAAAGGGAGTAAAACAGATAAAAACAGTAGCGGAAATAGAAGAAAGTGTGCCTTTTCACGAGCAAGGTTATTTTAGAGCAGGTGAGCGAAATGGCAATAAGATAGAAGGTTTTGAGTTGGGTAATTCTCCTTTTGATTTTATAGAAGAGCAATATATTGGTGAGCGTATAGTAATGACAACAACCAATGGAACTCGAGCTATTTCATTATCACAAAAGGCAGATCAGATTGTAATTGGTGCTTTTTTAAACTTAAAAGCAGTAACTGAGTATTTATCTCAACCTGAAAAAGATTTATTAATAGTTTGTGCCGGTTGGAAAGGCAGGTTTAGTATGGAAGATACGCTTTTTGCTGGGGCACTATGCTCGGAGTTAAAAGACAACTACGAAAGCAACGATGACTCTGCATTAGCAGCAAACTCATTGTATCAACTTGCTAAAAATGATCTTTATGGTTATCTTCTGCAAGCAAGTCATACAAAAAGATTAGACGGATTAAAATTTAAAAAAGACATTCATTTTTGTCTAGATAAAAATCAATTTTCTAATGTGCCTGTATTAAAAGAAGGTTTTATAGAGAATGCATAAGTGTATTATAGATGGCAAAGAAATTAGAAGTAAAAAAAGACGTAAGCGTAAGAAATAAGAAAGCAAAATTTGAATATCATTTGATAGACAAATACACTGCTGGTATTGTACTTAAAGGTTCAGAGATTAAAGGAATCAGAACAGGTAAGGTAAGTTTGGTAGATTCTTTTTGTTTATTTATCGGTGATGAGCTTTGGATTAGAAATTTACATATTTCTCCTTATGAAATGGGAAGTTTTTATAACCACGAAGCGAAAGCAGATAGAAAGTTATTACTCAACAAAAGAGAGTTGAGAAAACTAGAGGCTGGTAGCAAAGATACTGGTGTCACTATTATTCCTTATCACTTATTTATTAATGATAGAGGTTTTGCTAAAGTGCAAATTGCATTAGCAAAAGGTAAAAAAATCTACGATAAACGACAGGATATTAAAGAAAAAGACCTGAAAAGAGAAATGAGTTATAGATAACACCTTTTACTTAAAAAAAAGGTTGATTAAAATATTTAGAAAGTATTTATATATCATTACTTTTAAATTTCCTTATTACTTTTTTAATCTTTTAAAGTGATTATTTTATAGAGTTGATTCTGTTCAATGCTGGTAAGTTATAACTTCAAACAAATAGACCATAAAGAGTTTCAAGTATCATTTAGCGACAGAGGCTTTAGATATGGCGATGGTTTATTTGAAACAATCATATATCAAAAGAATAAAATTAGATTCTTTAAAGATCATCTCAAGAGATTAAAAAATGGGATGAAGGCTTTAGGTATTGAAGGTGCTGAAGGTATAAAAAAAGACTTACTTGAGCAGCAGATTGTTAGACTAATTTCTAAAAATAAACTGCATGGCAGAATAAAAGTAAGAATTAATGTTTGGCGAAAATCGGGAGGTTTATACTTGCCAAACAATAATCACTTCAACATTCTAATTACAACAGAAGAGCAACCTAATGTTTATGAATTTAAAGCCATAAAAATCGCTTTTAGCAAAGAAGTAAATGTTAGTTTTAGTCCATTTTCGAGGTTTAAAACTACTAATGCCCTACCTTATATAATTGCCTCTATAGAAAAGCAAAAGAGAGGTTTTGATGATGTAGTAATTTGTGATTCAAAAAAACGAGTTGCTGAGTGTGTAGCAAGCAATATTTTTTGGGTTAAAGATAAGGTAATTTATACACCAAGCTTAAAAACAGGCTGTATTGCTGGAATTGCAAGAAAAAATATCATTAAAAAGCTTACAAAAGCTGGGGTAAAAGTATTAGAAGTAGCAGAAAAAAAAGAAATACTTTTAGAAGCAGACAGTATTTTTTTAAGTAATGTGAATGGTATTGTTCACGTACAAAAATTAGAAGATAAAACTTTCGAGATTTACGACCTAGTTGATTCAATTTTTAGCTAACTTAGAAATAGGTACCCATTCAGCATATAAAAAATAATAGAAGTAATTATACTTTTCAGTAAATTTGCAGAAGTATTTTAGCAAATTTGAAAAGTATATTAAAATAATAATACATACCATTTTTTTATAGATGCACTTCAAATTTTAGAGTAAATTTCCGTTGCATTTAAAGCTATCTGACACAATTATTATCTAACAAAAAGTTTGAACTTACTATAGGGTTTTTAGGTTTCAATTTTGTTTAAAAATGTATATCATAATTTATTGATTTTCATTAATTAAAATTTGAAATAATTAATAACAATATACCGGCTGTAACAACATGTTATTACCTAATCCAATTGAGTCAACATATTGATTTACAGTGGTGTTTAATTGATGTCTAAATGCCAAAAAGTTTTACTAAAATCTCAGTGTCACTTGAAAAATAATTTTTCTGCATACATCTTATTTACTATTATCAGTCTGATTTTAGGTGTAAATCAGGTTTGGGCTCAGACAACAGTTATAACAGGCAAAATTACTGATAGCGATACTGGTGAGGGTATGCCTTTTGTAAATGTTTACTTTGCAGGTACAACAAAAGGTGCAACCACAAACTTTGAGGGCTTTTATAAACTATCTACAGATAATCCCGGAGATTCTTTAACAGCTTCTTATGTTGGTTATAAAGAGAAAGTAAAAGCTATAAAGAAGGGAGCCACCCAGCAAATTGATTTCCAGCTTATTCCAGATGCTACTACACTCGAAGCTATCGAAATTGTTTATGGAGAATACGAAAACCCTGCCTGGGAAATTCTTCGAAATGTGGTTGATAATAAAGATAAAAACGATAAGCGCTCATTAGAAGCTTTTGAGCATGAGAGCTACACTAAGATAGAAATAGATGTAGATAACATTACCTCGAAGTTTAGGGAGAAAAAAATCGTTAGAAAAATCACTAATGTGCTGGATAGTATCCAGAGTATTGCTGGTGAAGATGGTAAGCCAATTTTACCCATTTTCATTTCTGAATCACTATCTGATGTTTATTATATCCGCGATCCTGAGCGGAAAAAAGAACACATTAAAAAATCAAAAGTTACAGGTATTGGTATAACAGATGGTTCTACAGTTTCGCAATTGATAGGTTCATCTTTTCAAGAATATAACTTCTATAAAAGTTGGATGACAATCGTAGAAAAAGATTTTGTTTCTCCAATTTCTGAAAGCTGGAAGGGTTTTTACGATTACGATCTACAAAAAGAAAATGTGATAATTGGAGGGATACCTTGTTATCAGATTGCATTTACACCTAAACGCCCAGAAGACCTGGCATTTACTGGGACAATGTGGATTGCCGATTCTATAAATAATTATGCCTTAAAACAAGTCGATGTTACCATTCCATCTACTGCCAACTTAAACTTTGTTGAAAAAATTAAAATCCAGCAAGAGTATGAAATGGTGGTAAAAAATGGCGCTTGGTTGCCAAACAAAACCAGAGTAATAATTGACATTGGAGAAATTAGAGACGATTGGGCGGGTATGTTGGCTAAGTTTTATGTATCTAATAAAGATTTCAAAATTAATGAACCCAAAGACCTTAAGTTTTACGATCAAGAGGTATTGTTAGATGAGCGAGCATTAATTTCTGATGATCAATTCTGGGAAGAAAACAGACACGATCCATTAAGTGCTACAGAAAAAAATGTGTATCACATGATTGATACCATGAAAAATCTGCCTGTAGTAAAAACTTATGTAGAAGTGGCCAACATTGCTTTGTATGGTTATAAAAAGGTAGGTAAAATAGATGTAGGACCATATTTGTACATGTATAACCGGAATGATATTGAAGGTCATAGATTTAGAATGGGTTTTAAAACGAATGTAGATTTTAGTAAAAAACTTATCCTGAGAGGTTATGGGGCTTATGGAACAGAAGACGAGCGTTTTAAATATAGTTTAAGTGCTGAATATATTGCTTCTAGAAAGCCTTGGACAGTCTTTGGTATTTCTAGAAGAGACGATATAGATCAAGTTGGAATATTTAGCGATAACTTGGATAATAACCCGTTATTTAATTCCTTTTCATCTTTCGGTACATTGAGGCGACCATACATGCATCAGATAAATAAAATATGGGCTCGAACTGATATTTTCAAAGGAGTTACATTTCAAACGACTTTTAGAAATAGAGATATAAAGCCTCTTTTTCCTTTTATTTATGAAACTGATGGGAGTGACATTAATTACAAGTCAGATTTTTCTGTGAGTGAGATAATGTTTGAATTGAGGTTTGCTCCCGGAGAAACATATATTCAAAATGACAATGAAAGAATTAGTCTTGGTTCAGGGAATAGCCCCGAAATTTCGCTGAGGTATACGCATGGTATAAAGGGGTTTTTAAATAGTGATTTTACGGTTCACAAGTTTAATGCATCACTAAAACAAAGCTTTAGAATGGGGGTACTAGGTAGAACTAGCTATCTATTATCTGGAGGTTATATTCCTTCTACTTTGCCTTATCCATTATTAGAAGCTCACCTCGGTAACGAATCAATTTTCTATAATGAAAATTCATTTAACCTCATGAATTTCTTTGAATTTGTGAGTGACAGATATGCTTCACTTTCAATGATACACAGGTTTGAAGGGCTAATTATAAATAGAGTGCCTTTGCTTAGAAAATTGAATTGGAGGTTGTTTGTGAGCGGAAAAGCACTCTATGGTAGAGTTTCTGATGCTAATCTTAATCTTACACCAGATGTAGACCCATTGGGTAATCCTGTAGATGGTTTTCAAGCCTTAGGTAAAGATCCTTATTTAGAATTGGGCTACGGAATAGAAAACATCTTTAGGTTTATTAGAGTAGACTTTATGCATAGATTGAATTATTTAGATACAGATGCAAGTAAGTTTGGTGTTAAGCTCTCTGCGCAATTCAGGTTGTAACAAATCTAAAATTTATCAATCAAATAAAATCAAGCTTTGCTTAGGCTTTAATTCTTTCCTAAATTTATCTTTCCTAAAAGAACGATTATGAAGAAAAAATTAAAAACTAGTCAGCCTTCAAGTAATTCTCCAAGAGTGCATCCAGATCTACAAGGATTTGATATTAAGGTAAATCAATTTGGTGAAATTGAAAGTACACTTCCTATTGAAGAGATTAATAAATTTCTGAATAAGAAAGTGGTAGATAAGAAATTGAAAGATAGATTTGGATACAAATCTGACGAAAGTGATGATACAGTTGAATTTATGTATAAATCAGATTCAGATGAATAGTCAAACTTGTATCCGAGTAATTACTTTGATTCTTCTTCAGCTAAAATAGCTTCTTCTACGTGGTTTGGAAGTTTAACATGGAAGGTTGTGCCTTTTCTAATAGCAGAAGTGAATCTAATACTTCCATCTAGCTTTTCTATTACATTTTTTACAATGTATAATCCTAAACCAGAGCCATGCGCCTGATCGGTTGCTCTGTAGAACATTTCGAATACCTTAGCCTGACTTTCCTGACTTATACCTAATCCGTTATCTTGAATGGAAAGGTTAAACTCTTTTTCAGTAATCTCCACTTCAATTCTTACAAATGGTTTATCTTCTGATGGGTTTTGGTATTTGTAAGCATTTGAAATAAGATTATTTAAGATGATGTTAAGTCTTGTTTGGTCTGAATAAAATTTACTGTGTTGCTTAATATCTGTGTAAATTTCAAGCTTTTCAGGTTTATTTAGGTTTAGAATTTCAATCGTTTCATTAATAGTTTCTTGAATATCTATTAACTGTTGCTTCTCATCAACCCGACTGTTTCTAGAAAGTGTAAGTAGATTTATAACCAAAGCATCAAGCCTTTTTACACTTTTCTCGATGAGTTCAAAATAGTAAAGTACAGCATCTAACGATTTTTCATTTTTAGAGATTGATATTAAACCTAAAATAGATAGGAGTGGAGATCTTAAATCGTGTGAAGTATGATAAACAAAGTTATCAAGCTCATAATTAACTCGTTTGAGTTCTAAGAAGCTTTCTTTTTCTTCTGTAATATCTTTTATAACACCTTCAAATATTTCTTCGTCGCCTACAGAAAGGTATTTACCTGAGATAGAAACCCAAGTGCGAACTCCATTAGAGTCTAGTGTAATTTCGTAGTTTTCAATAAAACCATTGTCCTTTACACTTCTCCTAATTCTTAAAGCATCTTTTACAGAAATTACTTTATTAACCAATGAATCTTTAGTTGGTCTGATGTTTAACATCTCCCAAGTTTTATCATTTGCTTCGATTAGCTCTGCGTTTTCTATATTGCATTGGAAAATGCCAATAATAGAGTTTTGGTAGATGTTTCTGTATTTCTCTTCACTAAGTTGAAGCGCTTTCTTACTCTTTTTCTCTTCTGCTTGTTGATACTCAATTTGTTTAAGCATCACATTAAATCCATCGTAGAGCGTCCCTATCTCATCATTATTTTTCTTCGTAACTCTTAGAGAATAATTACTTTCATTTGTAATCTGTTTAGTAGCCTGAGTGAGTTTCATTATAGGGCTAGAAATTAACTTTTGCAGTCTACTTGCAAACAAATAAGCTAGAATTACTATTAATAAGGCAATTGCAAGCAAATTGACTATAATCCGACTAGATTTATTATTAATTTCTTCTGTTGATGCTTTTAAGTATATTCTACCTAAAGTATTGTTTTTATAAACGATAGGCTGAATAATGTGTAAGTATCCATTATAAAATAAGGCTTCGCCACCATTGGGAATCGCTATATTAGGAATTTCACATTCATTGTTGTAAAAGGCCAGTATTTCACCGTTGTTTTTTTCAATGTGAACACATTCGATTTGCGGTTCATTATTGAGTTTTTCGAGAATATCTATTGCTCTTTCTTTGTCGTCGAACCTGACTGGAGTAATACTATAATCTGCTACAATTTTAGCTGTGTTTAGCATGCTGTGGCTTAAATCTTCATATAAACCCGATCTAAACGTGATAAATACGGCTATAAAACCAAGTATGAGGGCGAATGTGGTTACAGTAAGAATAATTAAAATTAGCTTTCCCTTAATAGATAAATTTTTAAACATATTTTATGTGTTCAAATAAGCTGCGGTTTCTAAATAAAAAAATTAAATATGTTTGTTAATCTATAATCCTTGCGACATCAAAAAGTCTTGAGTCTATCTGTAAATCGGAATTTTGATACGAAAGGAAGTTAATTTCAAATTTAAGTTCTTCATTTTCAGCATAGAAATTAACTATAACACCTTTTTTACCAAACTCTTCCTGATCTCCGATTGTCAGAATAGGTTCATTTTTAGTTTTATTTAAAATCTCTTCTAACACTTCTTCTGAAGTAGAGGTAACAAATAATATTTGACTACCATCTATCTCATCTACACTTGTAATATGTTCAATCTTAGTTATTCTATTTTTAAATCTAACATCTTTATATAGATATAATAGATATCTAAAAAAGTTCTCATCATTAAAAACACTGATAATAAACGGATCATTATTTTCTTGCTCTTCATTTGGCCAGAAAACAAAATCTGCAATTAATCTAGTAAGATAGGCTTTTCGTTCAGGTGTAGGAAGTTGGGGTAGATTAGTTTGGGCATATCCAAATGCATGCAGAGATACTGTAATATACAGTAAGGAGAATATCGAAAATGATAAATGCCTAAATCCCTTCATTTTAATGGAATGCAATAAAACTTAGATATTAAATAAATTAATTCTAATAAGTTTCAGCTATGATAATTACCTAATATTTATAGTAAAAGTCTAATTTTTAAAGCAAATATTGATTTCCTAAAATAATTATTTGCTATAACCTCTTACTCTCTAACGAATGATTGGGTGAAAAAGAAATAACTATAAAAGAATTTATCAATAATTTATCTTCTATATGCTCGTAAATTTCGTTTTTGGCCTAAAGCTATGCAAAATATTCTTTCTTTGTTTTAAAAAATTTATGAATTTGTAAATGATAATTCAAAATTGACTTAAATTCAGCGACTTTAACCTTTAATCGACAACTACTCTTTATTTTTTAGTATAATAATTTGATTAAATGTCGAAAATACTCAACTTAATTTCGATCATACTTCTATTTTTTGCCTGCAATAGACAAGAAAATAGCCCAAACACTTCTGTAAGTGAAACAAGTAGTTCACCTCAAAAAAAGTGGATTATTAAAGTGGATTCAATTTTTTCTAAAATGGATTCCTTAAGCGCTGTATTATTAGTAGCTGAAAATGGGGATGTTAAACTCCATAAAGCTAAAGGTTATAAAAACTTCGAAACTAATACCAATCTCGAAAAAAATGATGTATTCGAGTTGGCTTCCGTATCAAAGCAGTTTACAGCTACAGCAATTATGATGCTTGAACAAGATGGAAAACTTAGTTTTGATGATTATTTACAGCATTATCTTCCCGAATTACCTTATGAAGGAGTTACCATTCGACAAATGCTACAACATATTTCTGGTTTACCAGATTACATGGTTCTGTTTGAAGAGCATTGGGATAAGAGCAAAGTTGCCGGAAACAAAGAAATTATAGAATATTTGGTAAAATATCATCCACCAGTTTTGTTTAAACCCGGAGAGAAATACGAATATAGTAACACCGGGTATGTGTTACTAGCAAGTGTTGTCGAAGTGGTATCAGGTGAAGACTTTGTAGACTTTTTACAAAATAGGGTTTTTAAAACTGGTGGATTAGATAAAACTGCTATTAGAAGTAAAGAAGAGAAACTGAAAATGGCAGATTTTGCTTGGGGATTTATTTATGATGCTGAGAAACAGAAATATTTAGCTGCAGATAGTTTCCCTTATACTGATTATGGAACCTATCTTGGAGATAGAAAAGGTCCAGGTAGAGTAAGTTCTACAGCATTGGATTTACTAAAATGGGATCAATATTTAAGATCGGGTAGTTTATTAAAAGATTCAACTCTTATAGTAGCCTATACTCCTGCAAAATTGAATGATGGTAGTGAGTATCCTTATGGGTTTGGATGGGGAGTAAGTGATGATGATAAATATGGAAAAGTAGCTAGACACAATGGTAGTAATCCTGGTTATAGTACTACTTTTATTAGGTTTTTAGATTCAGATAGAACGCTCATTTTATTGTGTAATAATCAGTCACCAAACTTTGCCAAAGTAGTTGACGAATTATTTAAGGTAGTTGGAGAAGTAAATGACGAAGAAAGAATTTTAAATTAAATAAAAAAGGGCCAGTAAAATTCTACTGGCCCTTCTTTATTAAAGTTTATTTTTTAAGTAGCATATCCTTTTTTGAGTTTTTTCCAGCTAGATAGAAGGAAAATACTTCCAGCAATGCCTAATACAGTTAAGATAAGTGCGTAGGTTGTTTCGCCGTATATCCAGTAACCCATTGAGAATAGGGCAGAGTAGACTGTAAAGCAACCAATAATCATCATAAGGATTTCTAAAGGCACATTCCAAGCTTTTCCTTTGTCGGGAAGAGTCTCACCTTTATCTGCCGCAATTTTCTTTAACTTGCTCCATCCCGGACCTCCAGGAGATACTAGTTTATAAAATTTGATTAGCGTGTCTTCGTCTGAAGGTTTTGTAAATAGGGTAACAGTTACCCAAGCTATTGTTGTGATTATGATTCCTAAAATAAGGTTCATATAATCTGGTAATGGATCAAATCCTAACCTGTGGTGAATTAACTGAAAATAGATGGCCATTACAAATGAAACAAGCATGGCAGTGATTTCACTATAAGCATTAATTCTCCACCAAAACCATCTTAAAATGAATAATAAACCAGTTCCTGCACCGATCGAAAGTAGTATGTTGAAGGCTTCTAGGGCACTTGTGAGCGCCAACGCAAGTAAGCTAGCTAAAACCATTAAACCTACAGTTGTAATTCTTCCTACATTCACCAAAGCTTTCTCAGATGCGTTTGGATCTACGAATCTTTTGTAAAAATCATAAACTACATAAGATGATCCCCAGTTTAAGTGTGTTGAAATTGTAGACATAAATGCAGCTATTAAAGAAGCCAATACTAGACCTGCTAAACCTGCTGGTAAATATGTTAACATAGCTGGGAATGCAATGTCATGTCCAAGAACAGAATCATCGATATTAGGAAAAGCTTTTTTAATATCGGCAACTTCTGGGAAAAGAACTAATGAAGCTAATGAAATGATTATCCAAGGCCAAGGTCTTAAAGCATAGT
Organism: Chondrinema litorale; assembly: GCF_026250525.1. GTDB lineage: Bacteria > Bacteroidota > Bacteroidia > Cytophagales > Flammeovirgaceae > Chondrinema > Chondrinema litorale. The sequence goes on along the minus strand of NZ_CP111043.1, from coordinate 330,924 downwards.
GAGCAACGTTGAAAAATAATGTTGCACCAATAGCATTTTCTTCATTTTTAGCAGAAAGCATACGTTGAGCAATGTAACCGCCACCACCTGGCTCAGCACCTGGATACCATACACTCCACCATTGCACTGCAATAGGTATTATAAATAATACTAATAAGTTATGCGTATCAGAAAAATCTGGTAAGAAGTTGAGTTTATCAGCAACATTTTCATGTTGTAAAAGATTTGATAAACCATTTATTTCTGGTAAGTCGAGAATAACAAAAGTAGCCCACAAAATGCCACCCATGGCAATGATAAACTGAAAGAAGTCAGTGATAAGCACACCTTTTAACCCACCTAGTGAACTATAAATTACAGTAACAACTGATGCAATTAATAAAGTTTGTACGGGAGAAAAGCCCAACATAATGTTACCAATCTTAATGGCTGCTAATGAAACTGTAGCCATAATACAGATGTTAAAGAATACACCTAAGTAAAGTGCTCTAAATCCTCTTAAGAAAGCAGCTTCTTTGCCACTGTATCGTACTTCGTAAAACTCTAAATCTGTAAGTACACCAGATTTTCTCCATAATCTTGCATAAACAAAAACAGTAAGCATACCTGTTAAGAGAAATGCCCACCATACCCAGTTTCCTGCAACACCATTATTTCTTACAATGTCAGCAACGAGGTTGGGAGTATCTGCAGAGAATGTGGTTGCAACCATCGAAACACCCAGTAGCCACCATGGCATGTTCCTTCCCGAGAGGAAAAAGTCTTGTGCACTTTTACCAGCTTGCCTTGAAGTGATGATGCCAATCGCTGTGGAGATAATGAAAAAGAGGGCTATAAATAGCCAGTCAATGCCTGTTAGCGTCATTTATTCTAGAAGTTATGTATGTAATAGGTTTTCAAATTTTTTGAGTTAATCTTTCAAAAGAAATGAAAAAATAGCATAATCCCTTGAAAAATTGATCTAATATTCCTGAAATTGTTAAAAGTGCCATAATACTGTTGTTTTGTCATCTGACTGACAAAAACATAAATGTACGAAACTGATTTTTGAAGAAAAATTAAAACTTTATGAAAAAGACAGCAATTATTTTTTTTAGTCTGATGTTTTTGGGCTTCTATTCCAATGCACAACAAGAATCATTTTTTAAAAAAGCAGATGCATTTTTTAAATCTAATGTAACCGAAGGAAGGGTGAAATATAAGGGAATTAAACAAAATTCTTCGGTATTGAATAACCTGACTGATTATGTAGCAAATGTTGATGTTAGCCAATTTTCATCAGACGAAAAAAAAGCATTTTACCTGAATGCTTATAATATTCTAGTAATAAAAAATATTATTGATGCTTATCCGATTGACTCACCTATGAGCATAGATGGCTTTTTTGATAAAAAGAAACAAACAGTAGCGGGTGAAGTACTCACATTAAATGAAATTGAAAATAAAAAAATAAGAGAGGTTTATAAAGATAGCCGAATTCACTTTGCTTTAGTTTGTGCAGCTAAAGGATGTCCTGAGATTGCCAGTTTTGCTTTTACTCCAGAAATGGTGGATGAACAATTACAGCAACTAACAACAAAAGCAATTAACAATTCTGATTTCACCAAAGTAAATAAGTCTGAGAAGCAAGTTATGCTATCAGAGATTTTTAATTGGTACAAACAAGACTTTTTAAATGAAGCTCCCGATTTGTTAGCTTATATCAATAAATACAGAAAAGAAAAATTAGACAAAAACTTTAAAGTATCTCATTACTCTTATAATTGGGAGTTAAACGAAGCTGACATGCACAATTAAACCAAAAGGTCACTAAACAAGTGGCCTATTTTATTTTAAAAAGTAATCCGATTGAAGCGTTAAAACTGAATAGTTTTTTTGGCAAAACCAGCATTTGGTTCTTAAACTCAGTTTCTGTATTTAATGACAATCCTACTGATCGGTACAATTTGCTTGTAATTCCAACATTGAGTGCGGTAATATTTGGTAATGGTTCATAGAAATTGAATCCATAAGCAAGTCTTGGTTTTATCATTCCTTTTCTTGGTAGATATTCAACTTGCAAAGGAATTTTGACTTTATAAACCGAGCTTTCTGTGTCAGTATTTATTTTGTTTAGGAAGTAACTTACCAGACCTGTTTTAAGATATATTTTTTTATTTATATGACTGCTCGAAATGTGAAAAATGGCGCCATAGTTTGGTCGTTTATACGAGGTTTTAAATTCCGAATTGTAAACAGGTAAACCTGTAAACACCTCAACAAATGCATCTACTTCTGCTTTTTTTCTTTTAAATGTAGTATGTTGTTGAGAAGGGTATAACAACCGATGGTAGTTCTCAACAAGGTTTACTAGCCTCTTTTCTGTGGGTTCATGTATATTTCTAATAATTCTAGAAAGGCTTGGAACTTTAGTAGTATAATGAGTTAGAATGCCATAATGTCTTTTTGAACTGGATAAGTATGAGTGGTTATGATCGTAAATGATGTTTTCAACATACGGAATTTCTGTTAAGCCATCTCGGTTGCTTTCAATAAAATATCTATTTTTTACAGGTGTATTCAGTTTTAGAATATTAATATCTCCCTTAATTAGTACTTCAAGAAACAAAAGCTTTTCACTTTTATCTGATGAAATCTTTCTTGTTGTAAAGTATTTATAATTATCTAGATAAAAACCTCTTATTTCACCAGGTTGGTATTCTGTTATTTCTTCGCCAAATTGAGGTTTAAACTTGCAAGAGTTTGTAAGGGTTAAGTCTCCAGTATAAAAAATCTGCCCTTGGATGGTGTCGTAAGAATTTGTAATAACATAAGCATTTACAAAGTCTGTTTGTGCTTTTACATTACAAGAAAAAATGAATGCAAAAACAAAGAGAATTAGCGTATATCTCATTTGTTAAATTGTTGTTAGTAAATAATATTGACTGTTGTGTTGTTGAGAATCTCTTAGATTGTGATTAAGATGCTTTTAGATTCATTTTTTGTTCTAAATCTTTAATTACTTCGATGCTTTCATCAAACATTTCAGGTGGATATTTAGGATCGAAAACCATCTCTTTAAAAGTAGCTAGCCTTATGCAGACTTCGCCATTAACTATTTGAGAGCAATCCAGTAATTTGAGAGAAACTTCTTCGTGTGTCCAGTACTGCATAAGCTTGATTTATATGTTTTCCCCACAACGCTTCCACAATGTTATTGTGATGTTCATGTAAGTTTATCGGAGCTATTAGTGAGTACTCTTTAAAACTTCACTTTTATTTTCATAATGAAATAGAAAGAAGAGATATGTTTTAAAATTCTTAGTTTTGCAGACTTAAATTTTAAATCATGCAATTTTCACTTCAACATCAGGATAAGCAATCGAATGCTAGAGCAGGTGAGTTGATCACAGATCATGGAAAAATTGAAACACCGATTTTTATGCCTGTGGGTACAGCAGGTACTGTAAAGGCAGTTCACCAAAGAGAGTTAGAGAATGATATTCAGGCTCAAATAATTCTGGGAAATACTTATCATTTGTATTTGCGTCCTGGTCTAGATATAATTCAAAAAGCTGGTGGTATACATAAATTTAATGGGTGGGAGAGGCCAGTATTGACTGATAGCGGTGGTTATCAGGTGTATTCATTGGCAGATACTAGAAAGATTACAGAAGAAGGTGTGGCATTCAGATCGCATATTTCTGGTAATAAATTATTCTTTACTCCTGAGTATGTGATGGATATTCAAAGAATAATTGGTGCTGATATAATTATGGCATTTGATGAATGTACACCATATCCATGTGAATATCAGTACGCGAAAGATTCTATGCATATGACTCATCGCTGGTTAAAAAGATGCTGCGACAGGTTTGATACTACTGATTCTTTGTATGGTTATAAGCAAACACTTTTCCCAATAGTACAAGGCAGTACTTATAAAGATTTGAGAGTGCAGTCAGCTGAGACCATTGCATCTTTTGAAAGAGAAGGTAATGCAATTGGAGGGCTTTCAGTAGGTGAGCCACATGAAGACATGTACGAGATGACAGAGTTGGTTTGTGGCATTTTACCAAAAGATAAACCAAGGTATTTAATGGGAGTGGGCACTCCTGCAAACATTTTAGAATGTATTGCTCTAGGTGTAGATATGTTTGATTGTGTAATGCCAACCAGAAATGCTCGTAATGGTATGTTATTTACAACACAAGGTATTATCAACATAAGAAATGCTAAGTGGCAAGACGATTTCACACCAATTGATGTAGAGTTAGGTGGTTATGTGAGCACATTTTATTCTAAAGCATATTTAAGACACCTGAAACATAGCGACGAATACCTTGCAGGTATGATCGCGAGTGTGCATAACTTAACCTTTTACTTGTGGTTAGTAAAAGAAGCAAGAAAGCACATTATCGAAGGCGACTTTGCTGCATGGAAAGATATTATGGTAAAAAAACTAATGGTAAGGCTGTAATCAGCTTACCATTAGTTTTTGTCTTAGTATTTCTAATACTGCTGAATAAGTTCTTTGGATATTTATTAACCTTTCTGTATCCAAATTCAATAATTTAACTTGTGTTTCGTCTGGGCTGGCAAGAGCTATGTAAATAGTACCAACTGGTTTGCCTGGAACACCGCCATCTGGACCTGCAATACCAGTTGTTGAAATTCCGAAATCTGCTCCATATTTTACACGCACGTTTTCTGCCATTTCTCTGGCTGTTTGTTCGCTCACTGCACCATACTCTTTTAAAGTACTTTCTTTTACACCCAATTGACTCATTTTAACAGCATTGCTATAAGACACAATCCCACCCATATAATATGCAGAGCAACCAGGTATATCAGTAATTTTATCTGCTACTCTGCCACCTGTGCAACTCTCTGCTGTAGCTAGGGTTAATTGCTTTTCTTTAAGTAGCCTGCCAATAGTTACCTCAATCTCTTCATCATCAAAAGCATAAATAAACTCTTTAATATATTTATTGAGTTCTAATGCCACTTTCTCTACATCATCAATTATTTGTTCTTTATTCATTGAAGTGCCAGTAAGTCTCAATCTTACTTGTCCGGCTCTTGGTAAATATGCCAATTTGATATTTTCTGGTAGGCTGTCTTCCCACGCTTCAATTTTTGGTGCAAGCAGAGATTCACCTATACCAATGGTTTTTATCATTTTATGATAAATGAATGGTGTTTTATACTTTTCTCTGAGTTTGGGCAAGCCAGAATCGGTTAGGATTCTTTTCATTTCGTGAGGTACTCCCGGAAGAGAAATGAAAACTTTATTATTATGTTCAATCCACATACCTGGAGCAGTTCCAACGGGGTTCATTAAAACTGTGGCTTTATCTGGTACAAGTGCTTGCCCTCGGTTGAGTTTATTTACTTCTCTATTTTTTTTATCGAAGATATTTCTGATGTTTTCCAAAACATCTTCATTCATTATCATACCTGCATTTACATAGTTTGCAATTGTTTTTTTTGTAATATCATCTTTAGTTGGACCAAGCCCTCCGGTAATAATAATTATATCTGCTCTTGCTTCAGCTTCTTTAAAAGACTTTTCAATTTCTTCTCTCACATCACCAACAGACACCTTTCTAATAATTCTGATGCCTATTTTATCTAGTTCGCTGCTAATCCACTGGCTATTTGTATCTGTAATTTGACCATAAAGAATTTCATCTCCAATGGTAATAATCTCGGCGTATATATTTTCCATTATGTTCTACTTACATTAATTCTCAATAAATTTGTTGGCAAATTAAATCAAAATTATCGCTAAGTATCCTAAAAGAACAAATCAAGTAATCTTTAAAAATTATGATTAACAAGTTTACATTATCACTTCTTGTCACTTTGCTAAGTGTTTTTTCTTGTTGTGCTCAGCAATTAGATGCACTTATAGATGAGGACAAAACTATCACTGAGTTTTTTAAATGGACTCCAGAAAAAGAACCACTTTACAGCGCACATCGTGGTGGACCTTTAGTGGGTTATCCAGAAAACTGTCTAGAAACATTTGCGCATACAGTAAATCTTATTCCCTGCATCTTAGAAATAGATATAAGTTTAACTAAAGACAGTGTGCTTGTATTAATGCACGATAATTCTGTAGATAGAACTACAACCGGAACTGGCAAAGTAGGCGAGTTAACTTATGCTGAAATTCAAAACCTGTCTTTAGTAGATAACAATGGAAATAAAACAAATTATAAAGTACCATTGCTCAAAGATGTGTTAAAATGGTCGAAAGATAAGGCTATATTAAGCCTAGATGTAAAAAGAACTGTTCCATTTAATAAAGTGATAGAAACAGTAATAGAGCAAGATGTAACAGACAATATTATGATTATTGTATATAATATCGAAGATGCAAAACTTGTGTATAGCTTGGCTCCTGAGTTAATGATGTCTGTAAATATTAGAAATAGTTTTGAGTTAGAACAATTTGAAAATACTGGAATTCCATTTTCAAATATTTTGGCATTTACTGGTACAAAAGAATCTCCGAAAAGCATTTACAAAGCCATACATGATAAAGGTACTTATTGTATAATAGGCACTATGGGAAACCTTGATAATAAAGCATTAGCTAAGGGCATTTCTGTTTATCACGATTTATTTAAAAAGGGAATAGATATAATTTCAGGAGATTTACCAGAATTGGCAACAGAAGCGATAAATACCTATAAAAAGTAAAAAAATATCTCTGTTTTAGGGTTTGAACTTAAAATTTTCAAAACGATTGCTTCCCAATATCGTTATAAATATTAAAGGAATTTTAATTTTTTTTGAACTTAAATAGAACACTAAAATGAGTAATAAAGGAGAATCGTTTTTTGCGGGTGTAATACTAGGTGCTGCTGTTGGTGCAGTTACTGCATTGTTGTTTGCTCCAGATAAAGGTAAAAGAACTAGAAAGAAACTGAACAGAAAGGTAAGAGAACTTAATGATGCTATGGATGAGGTTTACCTAAAAAGTAAAGATTCTTTTACTCATCTATCTGAAGATGTTGAAGATAACATAAATGATTTAGCTAAAAAAGGTAAAAAGATATTAGCTGGAAAATAAAAATATAAAAGAGAGGAGGAGTTATCCTCCTTTTTTATTCTACTGGAGATTTAAGTTGTTCATTTTCTGTTTTTAAATCTTCAATTTCATCTCTCAATAATTTTTCCCTTCTATTCATCTCCTCGTGTGTGGCTTGTAGTTCTTCTACATTTTGTCTCATTTCTTCTTCTTGCGACCTAAGCTCTTCTGTCATCTGCTGGGTCTTTTTTAGTAATTTGTGAGTCTTTTCGTTGGTTTGAACCATAGAAAGTGTAGATGCAATACTTTCAGCAATTCTTAACACAAATTGAACTTTAAATTCTTCGAGTTTTTCAAAAGAGGCAATTTCCATAATTCCATAAACCACATCATTTAGAATTAAAGGAACTATTAAAATCATTCTTGGATTGGCATCTCCTAAACCAGAACTAATATGAACATAATTATCAGGAATGTTTTCCATGTAGATGTATTCTTTTTCTAACCAAATCTGCCCGATTTGTCCATCTCCCGGTAAAATTTCTTGTTTTAAATGTTTCTTTTTACCCCAAGCATAATAGGCACTAAGTACAAGTTTTTCTAATTGATCTTTCTCTTGAACTACATATAATGCGCCTTGATTTGCATTGAGGTATTTAATAATTTGGATAAGAATCTGTTCAGAAAGTTCTTCTATTTCATTTGAGTTGCTTCTTAAAATATTATTAAATGAGGCTATTCCTGTATTAATCCATGCGCGTTGTTCTCTTTCAGTTTTGGACTTTTGTAAATTATCCTTCATGTTAAGAAGTGCGTTTCCTAATACATCTTCATCACTTATTGCTTTATATTCCGCATCGTAGTTTTCATTTCCAATTTCTTCAGCAAATTTAGATGCATCGTTTACGCTATTAATTACTTTGCCAACTGCTTTTGCAATGTGCCCTATTTCGTCTTTTCTCTTTATGGGTTTATATTTTACTTTTTTACCTTGGGCTAATTCTTGAAGCTGAGAGTTTAAAGTATTTATTGGTTTGGTAATGGTATCAACCATAAAGTAGATGCCTGTTATACCAATTACTAAAGAGGTTAGTAAGCCAAAAAAGATGATCATTCTAATCTCAAAAAGTGGTTTTCCTAGAAAGTCCTCTTCATTTACAGTTGCAGCAACAAATATGTCGTAAGGTGCATAATACTGATAGTAAATCCAATTCACACCAGATTGACCATTTTCGTCATATTCATACCTGATTTTGTTGTGCTTATCTCTGCTTAGCGAAGCAACATCAATATAATTATTTATGCTATCTCCTTTAAGAGTAGGATGAATTAAAAACTTACCTTTAGAGTCAAAACAGTAAGGGTAACCAGTTTGGAAATAAGATATTTCATTAAAGATAGGAGCCGCTCTTTCGTCTATATTTTCATCCAATCCTACAAAAAGAACTCCTTTAGTCTCACCGTTAATTTTTAGTGGTTTATATAAAGATTGCGTCCATTTGTCAATAATAAAAATTCGCTTAAGAACTTCTTCGCCACTAAATGCTTCGTCTAGTACATCTTCACTTACTAATACATTTTCAGATCGGTTTTCACTGCCCAAATACATATTAGTCTGGATAACTAAGTGTTCGTCTTCTGCTTTTTGAAAAAGAGAAACATAACCTCCCGAAATATCGCCAATTGCATCTACAAGATAGTGATCGCCATATTGCAATTGCTCGCCAAGGTAAAGCCATTGGTTAACTTCCACTGTTTTTTGAGTACCATCTCTAAATGAAATAGCTGGCATTGAGATGGTAGAGTCGGTTTCTACTATCTGCTTGGAACCTGAAAGTAGCTTTTCGAAACCATCACCTGTTTTTAATATGGTCTCTTTTCTTTCTTCATAATAGATATTAATTGTATTAATTAAATCTTGTACGTGGCCATACATTCTAGCTTCATTAGATTCAATTAATAGTTTTTTCTGGTAGAGATAAATACCACTTGCAAGTAGGGTGAATACAAGTGTAAAAGTTAAACTTGTAAAAAGTATGAATTGTGTCTTTAGGTTAAAACCGAAATTCTGAAGAATTTTTCTCATGAAAAAATGAATTGAAGATAAGGGACTTCAGTTGATAGAGTTACTACACCATTATAATTGTTTTTTATAGAGTTTAGTATGTAAGGAAAAAGTTAACTTACAATTCTGTTGAGTGTGGAGAAATTATCTGGTAATATTGCTGCTATTGTGAATATTTGATTGTCTCAGGGGATTTTTTTATGAATAGTAATTTTTATGACGGGGTTAATTACCTCTCCAAACTGAATTTTAAGAAAGTAAGGAATATGTTAAAAGTGTATTCTAGTTATTATCTCTCAAAATGGTTTGGTAAGGTAAAGCATAGTGGGTTGCCAATTAGTATTTCGTTTGAGCCAACTACGTCTTGTAACTTAAGATGCCCTGAGTGTCCAAGTGGGTTGCGGTCTTTTACACGACCAACAGGAATGCTAGGTGAAGAACTTTTTAAAAGATCTATAGATGAACTGGCAAGTACACTTACTTATCTGATTTTCTACTTTCAAGGAGAACCCTATTTAAACCCAAAATTTCTTGATTTAGTAAAATATGCATCTGATAGGAAAATATATACAGCTACTTCTACCAATGCACACTATTTAAATGATCAAAATGCAAAAAAAACTGTAGAGTCTGGCCTCGATAGATTAATTATTTCTATTGACGGTACCACTCAAGAGACGTATCAGTCTTATAGAGTAGGAGGTAAACTCGAAAAGGTAATAGAGGGCACTAAAAATATTATTGAATGGAAAAAGAAACTGAAATCTAAAACACCTCATGTTATTTTTCAATTTTTGGTGGTAAAGCCCAATGAACATCAAATTGATGAAGTTTATGATTTAGCAAAATCATTAGGAGTAGATGAGGTTGGTTTAAAGACGGCTCAAATTTACGATTATGAAAATGGCTCACCCTTAATTCCCGATCAAGATAAATATTCTAGATATTCTAAGCAGAAGAATGGTACATACAAGATAAAAAATTCTTTAGTGAACAGTTGCTGGAAGATGTGGCACTCATGTGTAATTACATGGGATGGCTTGGTTGTACCTTGCTGTTTCGATAAAGATGCCCACCATCGTTTGGGAGATTTAAAGAATAGCAGTTTTGCAGAATTATGGAGAAGTAAGAAGTATAACAATTTTAGAAGTGCTTTGCTAAAATCGAGAAGCAAAATTGAGATATGTAAAAACTGTACTGAAGGCACTAAGGTTTGGGCTTAGCTAGACTTAAGTCCCTTCGAATTTTAAACAAAACTTAATGTGATCTCTCTTTGAGGAATTTTTTTAAGCCAATATCTTAATTCTCAATATTTAATAAATCTTAATGCATGTCAGGATTATATCTTTCTTCAAGATTCTAATCCATATTTTTCACGAAGATTAGAAAATCTTACTCTTAACTTTTGTCCCCTAACTTTTCCTCTACAAAGTAATGGTATTATAATATTAGTGTTTTGTGCTTATAATTAAAATTTCCTTTTGCAATAACAGGATTTGGTAAAGATAAAGAACGACTCTCCCAAGTAGTATTACTGAATTCATTTTATTTTTTTATTAGCTGCCGTTAGTAAAGCTTACATCGCAATAAAATTCCCATTCTATAAATATTAATATCTCTGATTCGGTTGTGAATTTGTCAAGCTGCACTTGAAGTCATAACCTAATCACATAAAATATGGATAAAAAAATACTCTTAACCCTTTCCTTTTTACTTGTTGTGGGATTGCAGTCAGTCTTATTTGCGCAAGAAAATGAAGTTGTTGTGGAGGAGACAACAACCGAAGAACCAGTTAAAACAGGAACTCAATTTTCAATAGGAATTAGTGGTAGTACCAGAGGAGTTGGCATAGACATGGGTATTGGAATTTCCCAAAAGTTTCAATTAAGATTTGGCGGTACTTACTTTCAGTTTGATCAATCTTTTCAAGTTGATGTAGAAGGCGAACCTTTTAATTTAGATGCAGATGTAGATTTAAAATCTTTACAACTACTAGCTGATTATTATCCATTCAAAGGGAGCAGTTTTAAACTTACTGGTGGACTTGCATATCATCTAAATGAAGATTACTCAATCAATGGAGTTTATGTGGGGGATGAAGTTTTTTCTCTAGGAGAAATTAGTATAGATGGTGATGATGTAGGTACACTTGGTGTAGATGTAACATACGAAAAATTTGCTCCATATGCAGGTTTAGGTTTTGGCAGAGCAGTACCGAAGGGTAGAGTAAACTTCGGATTCGAAATGGGCACATATTACAATAGTTCACCTAATGTAACAATTAATGCAACAAAAATGCTTAGTGAAACAAGCTCTCAAAGTGACCAACTTGAAGAAAATATGCAGGACTACCGATTTTATCCTGTTATTATGTTCAGACTTGGGGTTAAAATCTAATTAAAACAAATACAAGCAAATTTACTTCTATCAAAATTTAATTAACTATGTTGAAAAATATTATAAATATCTCTCTTGTTGGTATAATGCTGTTTCTGGTCGGTTGCGATAATCCAGTTGAAGATATTGATTTGATTCTTGATACAGATGAAATTATAAATACAACTATTGCTGTAGAACTGACAGATGCTCTTAATGGAGAGCCAATATCGAGTGATGCTGAAATATCTATAAGTGGTATCGATTCAGAATATGTTCTAAATATAGTTGGAGAAAGAAATTATGATGTAAGCGCAGGTGATGGATTAATTACTTTAATTTTGCATCCAGATGCACAACCTTCAAATAATGAGCCTGTTCAATTTACGATTAATGTAGCGTCTAGTGAATATGAAAGCTATTCAAGAACTGTAACAATTTCAGAAACTGGTAATACAGTTCAGACTATTCCATTAGTAAATCTTGTGAGTCCCCCTTCTGATGTAGTATTTTTAGAATCTACCTTTTCAACTGACAATACAGGGGCTTTAACTTCTGATTTTGAAATCACTAGTGAAAGTGCAAACAGTAGAGTAAAAGGATTAGATGTTCTTATTAAAGCTTTATTTAAAGCTGGAACCAAGTTTTTAGATGAGAACGGTAATATTTTAATTGGAGAAATCACTGTTAAGTTTAGAGCTTCAGATGGAGAACATGTAAAAGGTGAGTTTATAAGATCGATCTTTAACAACCTTGGTACGTTAACAGAAATTATTAGCATATTACCAGATACTCAGTTAGAAATTGAAATATCTGTCGATGGTGTAAAAGCATTTACAACAACAAGTGATTTTGAATTAAGCTTTGATTTTGCTGATACATTTACTGCTAATGATGTGAAAGCTTTGTTTACACCAATTGATGGAAGTTCTTCATCAATTTTCGATACAAGTTCAAGTAGTTTAAGTTCAGAGGGTTCTGTTGTTTTTTATAATAGTTCTGAGTTTGGAACATTTGATATTTCAAAATCTGGTTTTATTGAAGAGTCAGATCCATCTGCAGTTTCTTCAATTATAGTGAGTGTATCGTCTAACATTCAGCCATCTGTTGATGTTGAAAAATATTTTACTGACCAATTCAAATTTACAATCACTTATAAAGATCCTACAACTTCAGAATACAAACCTTATATCACGCAGAAATTCCCTTTCCACGATGGTTCTGAATTGAAGTTTATAGAATTGCCGGGTGTTAGTGATTATAAATTAGAAGTATTTAATGATTTTGATAATTCTGTAATTGGATCAACTTCAATATCTTCATCTGGTAGTATTTCATTAAATTTTGATAAAGGCGAGGTGATGTTTCACCTAATAGGTACTTGTGATGATTTACAAGTTGGGCCAACAGCAACAGTTTATTACAAGCCTGTATCATCTTCATCTTCACCAGTTATACTTGGTACATTACAAAGTGGTAAGATGTATACGTACAAACTAGAACAGGGTGTAGAGTATGAGTTTTCAACACGATTCGAAGGTAATGTAGTATCAGCAACTGGTTTTATAAGTCAAACTTCTTATTCTGAAACAAGGGAACTACCTGCAAATATTTGTGATAACTTTTAAAAGCTAATAGAATTAAAATAATTAAGGGTATCTTATTTCAAGATACCCTTTTTGTTTTTGAAATATCTATACTGATATTCTATATACCTTCCGAACTGCTGAAAATAATTGTATTTCTGTAGTTCGTAGATGAGATAGCCATAAACTAAAGTGTATTCTAAGGTAGTGAGTAATAGGTTTTCTTTATATTCTGCATTGTTATACGTTGCATAAGAAACAATAGCTAAGGCAGACCATAAATAAGAAAATTTAAATTCGGTGAAGATAGAAATTGCTACTAAAGAGCATACATACCATGGATGAATAATAGTAGCAGTGAAAAAGTAAATGCTTATTGCAAAAAGCATCTTTATGAATAAACTTTTATAGTCGAAAGGTTTAGATAAACTCATTATAAATATAAAAGCAACTACAAAATAAGAGAGCCTAACACCAGCAGTTTGAATAATATTGTAGCCTTTTACCTGATAGCCAATCCACCTGATTACGTAATATATACTTGCATTAAATTCAAATTTTTGAAAGTATAGATTTACACTACTCCCTAGATTCGTAATCATCTCTTGGTTAAGAAAAGGCACAAAAAGCAGTAGGATCATTAATCCTGTTATCAAATAAAATTTAATAGCTTTTTTCCATTCTAATACAAAAAATAAAAGTGGTAAAAACATTAAGGGAAGTAGTTTAGAAGCTACTGAAAAGCTAAAGAAAATAGCAGCTAAAACAATTTGTTTACGCATTAATAAATATATTGAAATACCTAAAAAGCAAATCATTAAACTTTCGTAATGTAAATTTCCTGTTAGCTCAATTATTACGAGAGGATTTAATGCATACCATTTTATATTCTCTGGATTTAGATTCAGGCTAGATAAAATCTTTGGGAAAATTATAAGAATACAAGCTTCAGATATTAGTATAAAGATTCTCATTACTATCACTGAGGAAAGTAAATTAGTAGAAATAAAAAAGCTAGATACCCAAAAGCTTAGCTGGCAAATTGGTGGATAAATTGTATAGTAATCGGGTGAATTTAGGTTTATAAATAAGTTTTTTGTTAAGCCTATAGGCAATTTACTTTGATTGATATAATATGAAGGGATTTGTTCAAAAGGATTTATGCCGTTATTGAGAAGTAGGCCATCCCAAATAAATCTGAAATAATCATCTGACAAATTTGGATGCATGCCAATTAGCACAAGTCTGAAAGTAATCGCAATAAAAATTATCTTTTTTAAGGAAAGATTTTGCTTGATTAAAAAATAATAACATAAAAAAGCGGTGCCAAAAAGACTAAAAACCTCAAAAGTGTTTGCTCGATTTGTAAAATATCCAAGTTTGATAAAACAAGCAATTGTTATTAAAGAAAGGCTTAAAAGGTTGAAATTTTTCTTTAAATGCATCTTTTTTACTCTTAAAAGTATTCCTCATAATTTTAGTTTCATTTTTTTAATCTAAAAAAAATCTGACCCATTTTATGTAACTGAGGCATCCAGTCTCAAAAATTTGCATTTGAATTAGTAGAGTACCACGATTTGTTTGTTCGAAACATAACAATGAGTTTTTTTTTATCAGTGGTGCTTGTAACTTTGCGAACTATGAAGAGAAGCATTATTCTATTACTTTTTGTGATGATTGCGGGTTCCTGCAGTAGGCTTACTAAAATTTTAAGGAATCCAGATATTGATGAGAAATATAAAGCTGCAATCAACTTTTACGATAATGAAGACTATTATCGAGCAGGTCTTGTTTTTGAAGACTTGTTGCCAAATATGATGGGTAGAAAAGAAGCCGAGTTTGTTCAGTTCTACTATGCATATTGCCATTACCACCAAAAACAGTATGATTTAGCTGCGTATTATTTTAAGCAGTTTTATGATACTTACAGAAGAAGTGAGTTTGCCGAAGAAGCACTTTATATGCATGCTTACTCAAATTATAAAGGAACTCCTGATTATAATTTGGATCAATCTAACACAAATACTGCAGTTGAGTCTATGCAGGATTTTCTGAATATCTATTCAACAAGTAGCTATGTAGAAGAAGGTACCAGAATAATTGATGAACTTCGCGAAAAGTTGGAACTCAAGGCTTACAATGTCGCTAAACAGTATCAAAAATTAAGAAGATACAAGGCTGCAGTTATTGCTTATGAAAATTTCCAAAACGATTTTCCAGATTCAGATTTGAAAGAAGAAATATCATTTAAAAGGGTTGAAGCGCAATACGAATTGTCAAAATTGAGTATTCAGTCTTTAAAAGAAGAGCGTTATCAGAAAACTTTAGAATACTATTATTATTTATTAGATCGTTTTCCTGAGTCTGAGTATATAAATGAAGCCCAGCCTATATTTAAAAATACGCAAAGAGAATTGGCTGATTTAGGTGTAGCGGTAAACTAATTTTTTGCTGAATAGCTAAAATTTGAACCTTAACTTATTATATTTGTTAATTAAAATCAAAAGTAAAATATAAATGGCAAATTCATCTATTGAAACAAGAGATATGGCAATAATGACCAA